>JBDSML010000011.1:0-35140 GCA_039915865.1 Gemmatimonadaceae bacterium
GGCATCATGGCCGCCAAGCGAACGTCCGATCTCATTCCCCTCTGCCATCCACTCGCGCTCACGGACGTCGCGGTGAACCTCACGCCCGACACGAGCCTACCCGGCGTGCGCGTCGAGGCGATCGCGAAGACCATGGGGAAGACCGGCGTGGAGATGGAAGCGCTGACGGCGGTGAGTGTCGCGCTGCTGACCGTGTACGACATGGCGAAGGCGATGGACCGAGCGATGCGGATCGGCGATATATCGTTGGCCCAAAAAACGGGTGGGGTGGGTGGCGAATACGCAAGGCTTGATGGTGCTGGCCATCCACCTTAACGTACCCGAAGCAGCAAGCTGGACAACTGGACGTAACCCTTTATTGGGGTTCAACTTATGAGGACTCTACGAGGCACGTACGTGCATCGAGGAGACGGACAGAGGCGCCGAAATCGGATCAAGCGGACGGTTCTCGCGCTCTCTTTCTTCTCCGCGGTGGGCTTCCTCGTCGGGAACCGCACTCCTGCGGCAACTGATGCAGAAGCAGCACTAGTTACGAAAGCTCCGTTTCGTATCGATCTCAGCACGGACCGCACGCTCGCAACCCAGCTCGACTCGGCGCGCGGTGAACTCGAACTGGCTCGGACGCAGTTGGCCCGGGCGAACAACATCATCAGCTACTCCACCCTCTACAGCATCGACGCCAAGCTGGCGAGCACCATCGTCGATGTCGCGCAGGCAGAAGGGATCGACCCGGAGTTGGCATTCCGGTTGGTCAAGCTCGAGAGCGACTTCAAGGTTCGCGCAACGAGTCCGGTGGGGGCGATCGGCCTGACGCAGCTCATGCCGTCGACGGCCAAGTTCTACCAGAAGGACATCACGGTTCAGAAGCTGTACAACCCGAACACCAATCTGCGGATCGGCTTCCGCTACCTTCGCGGCCTGGTGGACGAGTACGACGGCAACATGAAGACGGCCCTGCTGGTGTACAATCGCGGCCCGGTGGCAGTGGCCAAGTCGCGAGCGCAGGGGGACAATCCGTCGAATGGCTACGATCGAATTCTGACGAAGGGACTTCGCGGGAAGGGTATCGTCGAATAGCTCCGTTTTCTGAAGGTCTGAACGTCTCGAGGGGCTGGCTTCCGGGTAACGGAGTCCAGCCCCTCGTCATTCAAGCAGTGTTGTTTCAGTTCAATCCGTTCGATCCGTTTGTGTCGCTCTTCAGAATCTCCGATGCTGCCCGAGGCCGTTCCACAAGAATCAACAAGCGGAGATCTTGAACTCGACACAAACGGATTGAACGGACACAAACGGAGAGTGCGGAAGAGCTACCTGGTTCGAGCTACCTGATGAGTGTCGGCCTTCTTCGCAGTCGCGGCCTTTGACTTGGCTTTCGCGGACTTGGACGACTTCGCGACCTTGGCCGACTTCGTGGACCTGGTAGACTTCGCGGATTTCCCGGACTTCACCAGCTTCGCGACCTTCGCCTTGGACTTCACCGATGAACCGGAGACGATCAGGCTTTGACCCGGGAAAATCATCGGCTTCCTGAGGCCATTGAGCTTCATGATCCGGTCCGGGCTGGTGCCGTACTTCTTCGCGATGGCACCGAGCGTCTCGCCCTTTCTCACGGCGTGAACCTTCATCTTCGTCGTGCTGCCGGGATACTTCTCGATGGACGGGTCGGGGACGCTCAGTGCAGCCGACGCCACCGCGGCCGTCGGAATGAGGATGGCCTGGCCCGGTGCGAGACGACCGCTCTTGAGGCGGCGCAGGTTCGGGTTGAAACCCTCCACCGCTGACGCCGGGATCCCGTGCGCAGACGCCAGACGCTCGGCGGTATCGCCCTTCTTCGATTCGACGATCGTCGTCGCGACGCGGTCTGATTTGGGGAGCTCGGCGAATGCAGAGTCGAACCCGATGGCGCTTCCGGTTGGAAGACGAATCTGATAGGCGTCGCGCGGCGGGGTCATGCCGCGCAGCAGCTGCGGATTCAACTCGGCGACGACGGAGATCGTGCTGCCGGCAGCCTTGGCGATGGCGGCGAGTGGCGTGCTCGCCGGCACCGACACGGAGTCATAGGCGTAGGGCTCGCGCGGATGCAGCTCCATGCCGTAGCGCGCCGGCTCCTTCGCGATCAGCGCCGCGGCGATCAGCTGCGGCACGTACTCCCGCGTCTCGTTCTTGAGGTAGTCCTTCTCCGCCAGGATGAAAAAGGCGTCCTCGCCCTGCGTGTTGTCGAGGTCGTCCGCGTACCGGGTCATGCCGCGAGCGATGCGACCGGGGCCGCCATTGTATGCGGCGGCAGCGAGATAGAGGGACCCGAACTGTTCGCGCAGCTCCTTGATGAAGCGCACGGCTGCTGTCGTCGACTTGATCGGATCGCGGCGCTCGTCGACCCACCAGTCCACGCGCATGCCCATACCCTTTGCGGTGGACGTCATGAACTGCCACATGCCGACGGCCGCAGCACGCGAGTAGGCATTGTTGTCGAAGCCACTTTCGACGAGTGCCAAATAGTACATGTCCTCGGGAACACCGCCCGCCTTCATCTTGGCGCGGATCATCGGCTCGTAGCGGGTGCCGCGCTCGAGGCGATCGCGAATGCGCTCCTTGGACCGCCCGGTGAACAGGCCGACGTAATGCGCGACGCGCTCCTGCGACTCATAGGAGCGGACGTCCATGTCCCACGTGGGCTCGGCCACCGAATCCGCTTTCGCCACCGGAAACGCCGCCAGCGAATCGCCAAAGAGTTCGACCGACCGTCGCGAGACGTCCACCGACGAAACAGCCGCACTCTCGGGCCGAACGGCCGCTGGCGCCGAGGGTTGCCCCGCGGGCATCACGACGGGCCGAGACAGGCGGTCGCCCGACTGGGCGCGTGCCATTGCCGGCGCTATCGCGGACAGGCAAAGCACGATCGTGCCGAGGATCGGTAGGGTGTGCTTCAACGGCGTCTCCGGTGAACTGCGCCCGTAAGGGTAAGGATGCGGCGGGCGGGGGGCTACCTACCGGATGCTAGCGGGTGAGGAAATACGTGCCCAGTACGCGATTCGTGGCGTTGAGCACGGAGAGCGCGGCGCCTCGCACCAGGTCGCCCTCCGCGAGATAGCAGCCCAGCAGGCGATCGGGTCCGGCATCGCCATGCTGCATGATCGACGTGATGACGACGTTGGCGTCGAAGGCACGAACGACCTTCACGCCAATCAGCTCGAAGGTGATCGAGCGGTCGGTGAATGTTTCGAGCGCGCGGATTGCCGCCTCGGCGCCGAGGCGTGTGTCGCCGGCGGGACTCGCCTGGCCACTGACCACGCCGGTCACCTGTTCGCCCGGGCCGAATTCGAGGGTGACCCGGCAGGTCACGTTCCCGGACGGCGTGCGATCGAGTGAAAACGTGGAGAACCGGAGGCGTTCCTGCTTGGCGACGGACGTTGAAGCGCGGTCATTGTTCGCACTTTGGTCAGGCGTCATCGCTGCCATCACGAGTGATGTCGGAAGGGGGGGAGCGACTTCGCTCCGAGGTCATAACGAGTGAAGACTTGAAACGCAACGCACGGTGCGCTTTCGCGCCCTCGCGGTCCGCCTATATTCGGTTTCATGAGACACCTCCTGACCGTGATTGCCATCACGTTGCCGTGCTGCCTTTGTAATCCTGTCGCGCTCGCGGCCCAAGGGGGGCGCACTGACGCACTGCGGCGACAGGTCGAGCAGCGGATCCAGTCCGTCCCCGGTGCAGAAGTCGCGGTCAGCTTCCGCGACCTTGGCAGCGGCGAGACGCTCGACGTCAAGGCCGACGTGGACTTCCATGCGGCGAGCACGATGAAGATTCCGGTCATGCTCGAGGTGCTGCGGTCGGCAGAAGCCGGCCGGCTCTCCCTCGATCAGGGCGTGCTTCTCGTCAATCGGTTTCACTCGATCGTCGACGGATCGCCGTACGAGTTGAACGCCGGCGATGACAGCGATTCCTCGGTCTACGCGCGGGTGGGCCAGCGGGTGCCCGTGCGCGAGCTGATGGAGCGGATGATCGTGCGCTCGAGCAACCTGGCGACCAACGCCCTCATTGCGCTCGTCGGCGCCGAGCAGGCCAATGCGACCGCGCATGCGCTGGGCGCGACGCACATCCGCGTGCTTCGCGGCGTGGAGGACGGCAAGGCCTACTCGGCGGGCCGGAACAACACCACGACGTCGGCGGACCTGGCAGTGTTGCTCGAGCGCATCGAACGGGGAGAAGCGCTCAAGCCGGAGAGCGTGCGCATCATGAAGGAGGTGCTGCTGCGGCAGGAGTTCAACGACGAGATCCCCGCCGGAGTGCCGAAGGGCACGCCCGTGGCCCACAAGACCGGCTCGATCACGGCGACGCTCCACGATGCGGCCATCGTCTATCCGGCGGGTCGTGCACCGTACGTCCTCGTGGTTCTGACCCGCGCAATTCCGGAGGAGAAGGTGGCGAAGTCGCTGATCGCGGACATTTCGCGGCTCGTCTGGGCATACACGTCGGGGGACAAATGAGGGTTGCCTTTGCAGCAGATCACGCGGGGTGGCCGTTGCGGGGCCGGGTGTTCACCCAGTTCGCCGCGCTCGGTCACGAATTGGTCGACGTCGGCCCGACGGAGATGGTGCCTGGCGACGACTACCCGGACCACGCCGAGGCGGTGGCGCGTGCGATCACGAGTGGTCGTGCCGAGCGGGCGGTGCTCGTCTGCGGGAGCGGTGTGGGGGCGGCCATCGCGGCGAACAAGGTCATCGGCATCCGCGCCTGCATGTGCCATGACTCGTTTTCGGCGCGGCAAGGGGTGGAGGACGACAACATGAACATCCTGTGCCTTGGCGCGCGGGTGATCGGCGAGGAGCTCGCGGCGGACCTGGTGAAGGACTTCCTGGGCGCTTCGTTTTCGGGCGCCGAGCGCCACAAACGGAGGGTGGAGAAAATCGCGGCACTCGAGCGCGCGGGGCTGATGGGACGGCAACGCTGATCTTAGTCATTGGCTGGTTCAACGATAAGCGGTAGCTTTGCATATAGACGGCGAAGGCGCCGTCCCCCCTACCTCTCCGCCGTCGCGTGGAACCCACAGCAAGACTCGGTCAAACCGTACTCCTCGTGGAAGACAACGAGGACAATCGGATCATTTACTCCACCGTGCTCCGCCACGTCGGTTACGACGTCGTGGAGGCGGAGGATGGCGTGCAGGCCGTGGCGCTGGCGCGTAGCGCCTTGCCCGACCTGATCCTGATGGACATCTCGATTCCGGGCATGGACGGCTGGGAGGCGACGCGCATCCTGCGCCGCGATCCGGCGACGATGGCCATCCCGATCATCGCGCTCACTGCGCACGCGCTGGCGGACGACCGCGAGCGCGCGCTGCAGATGGGCTTTACGGCGTACCTCGCAAAGCCTGTCGAGCCAAGGACAGTCGTCGCCGAAGTGCGGCGCTGGATCGGCACCGGAGAATCGACCGCTGGCCAATGACCTCGACACGTCGCCGCGACGGATGCGTCCGCGCAACCGGCTGGCGTTCGAGCTTGGCGCTGCGTACCTCGCGGCCTGGCTGACAGGCGTCGGCTTCGGCTACGTCCTCGCGCGGACGAACAGCTGGAAGCTCGGCGCGGAGTGGGAGCGCGGGATGCTGACGTGGATACACGACCGTCCATTGCCGACGCTGTTCGACAGGTTGATGCTGGCGATGCCCTACCTGGGCACGAACCTGACGATGCTGCCGCTGGTGATCGCTGTTGGGCTGCTGCTCTGGCTCAAGTATGGCCAGCGGCTGATCGCCGTGCAGCTGGTGCTGGTGTCGGTCGGCTCGCTGTCGCTCAACCCGACGATGAAGTACCTGCTGGACCGTCCGCGTCCGGCGCTGTTTCCGTTGCGCGGCATGTGGACGTGGGCGTCGTATCCGAGCGGACACCTGATCCTGACGACGGCGCTCTACTTCACGGCGTCGCTCGTCCTGGATCGGATCTATGGATGGAAGTGGCCGTACTTCGTCTCGGTGGTGGTGATTCTGCTGACGGCGTACTCGCGAGTGTATCTGTCGGTGCATTGGCCGACGGACTTGATCGGCGGATTTCTGATTGGGCTCGTATGGCTGTTCGGGACGTGGACGGCGTTTGCCCGGTATCGGCGAGCGGAGAAGAAATCAGATCTCTCGCGGAGGAACGCTGACCGCGCGTCGTGAGCAACGAGCCGGAGCACGAAGGTGAGCCACCAGCGGAAGCGCGCGCGTTAGCGTGAGCTTCCAGCCATCAGCATGTCAGGGCTCGAGCTGGGGCTCGAGCTCCAATTGCTCAAAGCTGGAGGCTGCACGCTCAGGCTCGATGCTGTTGTCGACGGTCTCGAACGAAATCAGTCGCCAGCTGTCGGAGCCATCTCGGGAGCAACCGCCTGATTCCGGCGCCAGCCCTTTCGTCCCACCCACGACTGCGCTTCGTCGAGGTACGTGTAGAACACCGGTGTAACGTAGAGCGTGACGAGCTGCGAGAAGGCGAGACCACCAACGACGGCAACGCCAAGTGGCCGCCGGCTCGCGGCGCCAGCGCCCCAGCCGATCGCGATGGGCAGCGCGCCCATGAGCGCGGCCATCGTCGTCATCATGATCGGGCGGAAACGCACACTCGCCGCCTCGACGATCGCTATGGCGGGCTCGCGATTCTCCGCGCGCTGTACGTCGAGCGCGAAGTCGATCATCATGATGGCGTTCTTCTCCACGATGCCGATGAGCATGATCATTCCGACGAACCCGTACACGTCGAGATCGAGGCGGAAGATCATCAGCGTCACGAGCGCACCGAATGCGGCGAACGGCAGGCCCGAGAGAATCGTGATGGGATGGATGAAGCTCTCGTAGAGCACGCCGAGAATGATGTAGATGACGAAGACGGCGAGGACCAGGAGGACGATGAGGCCCTGCTGCGTGGAGAGGAATGCTTCGGCCGTGCCGGCGAAGCTTCCGACCACGGTGGCGGGCAGGATGGCCTTCGCTTCCTTCTCGACGTCGACGAGCGCGGTGCCGAGTGATACGCCGGGTGCGAGGTCAAAGGAGATGGTGACGGAGGGCAGCTGGCCCGAGTGGTTCACCGTCACCGGCCCGACCCCGATGTTGAACTTCGCCACGGCGCTGAGCGGAACAACTTTCCCCTGGGTGGACCGAACCCAGAGCTTGCCGAGTGACTCGACGTCCTGCTGGTACTCGGGCAGGAGCTCCATCACGACCCAGTAGTTGTTCGTCGACGTGTAGATCGTCGAGACCTGCTTCTGGCCGTATGCATCGTACAGCGTGTTCTCGATCTCCGATGCGGACACGCCCAGCTGGCCCGCCTGTTCGCGATCGATGTCGACGGTGACCTGCGGATTCTCGATGAGGAGGTCGCTCGTGACATTGGCGAGCGCCGGCAGTTGGCGCAGGCGTGTCTCGAGGGTGCGCGCGGTGGTGTTGAGGAGGTCGATGTCGCCGGCGAGGAGGGTATACTGATAGAGGCTCTTCGACGCGAGACCGCCGATGGAGATGGCGGGCGGATTCTGGATGAACAGCGAGATGCCGCCGACGTCGAGCGCGGACTTCTGCAGGTCGCGGGCGATCTCCTGCGCGCTGCGCTTTCGCTCGGCGAGCGCGACGAGGTCGATGGTGAGCTGGCCCTGATTGGCCGCGGCTGTCGTGCCGATGGCCGAGGTGACGGAGCGGACGTCGGGATCCTTCGCGATCTGTGCGGCAATGCGCTGCTGGTGATCGATGAGCGCGTTGAACGACACGCCCTCCGCGGCCTCGGTGGTCGCGAGCAGCTGCCCGGTGTCGTCGGTCGGGAAGAGTCCTTTCGGCGCGATGACGAAGAGCACGCCGGTGAGCACGAGGATCACGAGCGAGAAGACGAGCGTCGCGCGACGGCGCGCCATCACCCACGCGAGGCTGCGCTCGTAGCCGTGCAGCCAGCGTTCGTAGAAGCGCTCCGTGGCCTCGTAGAAGCGGCCCTGCTTCTTGCCATGCGATGAGCGCAGGAAGCGGCTGCAGAGCATCGGCGTCAACGTGAGCGAGACGACGCCAGACACGAGAATCGCGACGCCGATGGTAACGGCGAACTCGTGGAACAGCTTGCCGATGATGCCACCCATGAACAGGATGGGGATGAACACCGCGGCGAGCGAGAATGTCATCGACAGGATCGTGAAGCCGACTTCCGCCGCCCCGTCCAGCGCGGCCTGCATGCGCGGCTTTCCCATCTCGAGATGGCGCACGATGTTCTCGAGCATCACGATGGCGTCGTCGACCACGAAGCCGACGGCGAGCGTGAGCGCCATCAGCGAGAGGTTGTCGAGGCTGTACTTCAGCAGGTACATCACCGAGAACGTGCCGATGATCGACATCGGCAACGCGAGGCTCGGGATGATCGTTGCGGAGATATTGCGCAGGAAGAGGAAGATGACGAGCACGACGAGCACGAGGGTGAGCTCGAGCGTGAACGTGACGTCGTGCACCGACTCCTGGATGCTGATCGAGCGATCGTAGAGCACGGCCACGTTCACCGACGGCGGGATGTCGCCCTGCACCTTGGCGAGTGCGGCCTTGACGCGCTCTGCGACGGCGACGGTGTTCGTGCCCGGCTGCCGTTGAATCGCCAGCACGATCGACCGGGATGCACCGTACCAGCTGGCGGTCTTGTTGTTCTGCACGTCGTCGGTGACGCGGCCGATGTCGCTCAACTTCACCGGCGCGCCGTTGCGATACGCGACGATGAGGTCGCGGAACTCCTCGGCCGATTGCAGCTGGCCGCTCGCCTGGACGGTGAGCGCCATGCGCGGACCCTGCAACACACCCGTGGGCAGGTTGACGTTCTGGCTCGAGATCGCGGTGGCGATATCCTCGAGCGCGAGGTTGCGCGTGGCGAGCGCCGAGGGGTCGAGCTGCACGCGGACGGCGTATTTCTGCGCGCCGTAGACCAACACCTGCGCCACGCCACTGACGGTCGAGAGACGCTGCGCGATGGTCGTCTGCGCATACTCGTCGAGCCGCGAGAGCGGCACCTGATCCGACGTCAGCGCGAGCGTGAGGATCGGCGCGCCGGCGGGATTCGTCTTCTGGTAGGACGGCGGGAGGATGCCCTGCGGCAATCCGCGCAGCGTCTGCGTGATGGACGCCTGCACGTCCTGCGCGGCGGCGTCGATGTCGCGGTCGAGCGAGAACTGAATGACGATCTGCGTCTGCCCGAGGCTCGACGTCGAGGTCATGTTGTCGATGCCGGCGATGGTCGAGAACTGCTTCTCCAGCGGAGTCGCCACCGTGGCGGCCATCGTCGCGGGGCTCGCGCCGGGCAGCACGGCCGTGACGGTAATGGTCGGGAAGTCGACGTTCGGCAGATCGCTCACCGGCAGCTGTCGGTAGGCGACGATGCCGAAGAACAGAATCGCGACCATGACCAGCGTGGTCATGATCGGACGCTTGATGAACAGGGTCGTGAGGTTCATGCCATTCTCGTCAGTCGCCGGCGGCGAGCGTGGGTCGATCCACCGGCGGCGTTTCGTGGTCGGACGACCATGGCAGCTTGCTCGCGACCCTGCCGAGCCAGGACTGCAGATCGTCCAGATAGGTGTAGAAGACAGGCGTGACGAACAACGTCACGACCTGCGAGAAGGCGAGACCGCCGACGACCGCGATGCCGAGTGGACGGCGCGACGCCGCGCTCGCCCCGATGCCGATGGCGATGGGCAGCGTGCCGACGATCGCGGCGACGGTCGTCATCATGATGGGCCGGAAGCGCACACTCGCTGCCTTCACGATCGCCTCAGCGGGCGTCGTATGCCCCGTACGTTCCGCCTCGACGGCGAAATCGATCATCATGATCGCGTTCTTCTTCACGATGCCGATGAGCATGATGACACCGACATAGCCGTAGACGTCGAGCTGTTGCCCCGTGACGTACAGCGCGAGCAGCGCGCCGAACGCCGCGAACGGCAAGCCGGTGAGAATCGTGATCGGGTGGATGAAGCTCTCGTAGAGAATCCCGAGAATGATGTAGATGATGAAGACGGTGATGAGCAGCAAAATGCCGAGCCCCGCCTGCGAATCCTGGAACGCCGCCGCGGTGCCGGAGAAGTTGGCCGTCATCGTGGCCGGCAGGTTCTGCTGCGCGAGCTTCTCGACGGCGGCGACCGCGGAGCCGAGGTCGCCGTTGGGTGGAAGGTTGAACGAAATCGTCACCGACGCGAGCTGCCCCGAGTGCGCGATGCTCTGTGGCCCGACCCCGCGCGTGAACGTCGCGATGTCGGAGAGCGGCACGAGCTTGCCCGAGCGACTGGTGATGTAGAGCTTCGACAGCGCCGACATGTCCGCCTGGTCCTGCGGACGGATCTGGATGAGCACCCAGTACTCGTTCGTCGGCGTGTAGATCGTCGAGGCCTGTTGCTCGCTGAACGCACTGGCGAGGGTCCGCATGATCGCCAGCGGCGTCACCCCGAGCATCGCCGCGCGGTTGCGATCGATCTTGACCGTGACGATCGGATTGCGGTTCTGGAGGTCGCTCGTGACGTCGGTGACGAGCGGCAGCGCGCGCATCGCGTTGGCGAGCTTCTGCGCCGCCGCGTACAGCTTCTGGACGTCGAGCCCTTGAATCGTGTACTGGTACAACGTCTTCGACCCGCGCCCGCCGATGCGGATGCTCGGCGGGTTCTGCACGAAGACCTGCACGCCGGGAATGTTGTTGAGGCGACGGGTGAGCTGCTGCACCATGACGTCGGCCGGCGGACGCGTGCCGGCGGGCTTCAGGATGATGTTCAAGTCGCCACGACTGCCGCCGTTCACCGATGACATGTAGCCGGCGACGTTGGTGTCCTTCACGAGCGCCGCGTTGACGAGCAGCTGGAGCCGCACCATCTCGGGGAACGACGTGCCTTGCGCCGCCTCGGTCGTGCCGCTGAGCAGGCCCGTGTCGTCGCTCGGGAACAACCCCTTGGGCACCACGGTGAACAGCAGCCCGGTGAAGAAGAGGATCAGTGCGGAGAAGACGAGGGTGAGCGGGCGACGGCGCATGGCCCAGCCGAGCGCGCGCTCATAGCCGTGCAGGAGCTTGTCGAACGCATCCTCGAAGGCGTTGTACATCCGGCCATGTGTCTCGCCGGAGTGCGACTTGAGGAATCGCGCGCAGAGCATCGGCGTCAGCGTCAGCGACACGAAGCCGGACACGAGGATCGCGGCGCCGATCGTGATGGCGAACTCGCGGAACAGTCGCCCGATGATGCCGCCCATGAAGATGAGCGGAATGAACACGGCGGCGAGGGACAGCGTCATCGAGAGGATGGTGAACCCCACCTCTTGTGCGCCATCGAGGGCGGCCTGCTCCGGCGTCTGCCCCATCTCGATGTGGCGGACGATGTTCTCGAGCATGACGATCGCGTCATCGACGACGAAGCCCACGGCAAGCGTGAGCGCCATCAGCGACAGGTTGTCGATACTGAAGTTCAGCGCATACATCACCGAGAACGTGCCGACGATGGCCATCGGCAGCGTGAGGCTCGGGATGGCCGTGGCGGTGAGGTTGCGCAGGAACAGAAAGATGACGAGCACGACGAGCACCAGCGCGATGATCAGCGAGTGCTTCACGTCGCCGACGGAATCGCGGATGCCGAGGGAGCGATCGAATCGCGTGATGATGTTCACCGACGGCGGCAGTGTCGGCTTGATCTCCTCGAGCGCGGCCTTGACGCGATCGGCCACGGCCACCGTGTTGGTGCCCGGCTGGCGCATGACGGCGAGCACGATCGCACGGTCGCCGTTGTACCAGCTGGCGTTCCTGTTGTTCTGGACGTCGTCCTTGACGGTGCCGAGGTCACTGAGGTGCACCGGGGCGCCGTTGCGATTCGCGACGACCATCGAGCGGAACTGGTCCGCGTTCGACAGCTGGCCTGTCGCCTGGATGGTCAGCGTGCGGTCCTTTCCGTAGAGGACGCCCGTCGGAAGAATGACGTTGTTGTTGCGCACCGCGGTAGCGATGTCGCTCACACTCAGGCCGCGCGTGGTGAGCTGCGACGGATCGAGCTCGACCCGTACGGCATACTTGGCCGAGCCGAAGACGCTCACCTGCGACACGCCTTCGACCTGCGAGAGGCGCTGCGCGATCGTCGTCTCCGCCACCTCGTCGAGCGCGGTGAGCGACATGGCGCTCGACGTCAGCGCGAAGAAGAGGATCGGCGACGCCGCAGGATTCTGCTTGCGGTACGACGGCGGAATGATCGTCGACGGCAGGAACGCGAGCGCGCCGGAGATTGCCGCGTTGACGTCCTGCGCGGCGGCGTCGATATCACGGTCGGGCGAGAACTGCAGCGTGACGTTCGTATTTCCGATGCCGCTGCTCGACGTGATGTTGTCGATGCCGGCGATGGCCGAGAACGCCTTCTCCAGCGGTGTGGCGACCGTGGCCGCCATCGTCTCCGGGCTCGCGCCCGGGAGGTTGGCGATGACGTTGATCGTCGGGTAGTCCACGGACGGCAGGTCGCTGACCGTGAGCTTCCGGTACGACGCGATGCCGAAGACGAGGATGGCGGCCATGAGCAGCGTCGTCATCACCGGCCGGCGAATGAACACCGCAGTGAAATTCATGGTCGTCTCTCCGTCTCGTCCATCGGTCGACTACGGAGTCGGCGCGGCTGCGCCAGCTCCACGACGTCCTGCACCAGCCTTCGTCGCGGATGAATCACCACGGGCACCGGGGGCACCAGCCGCCCCACCTGCACCGCTCCGGCCATTCGCCCCGCGACCGCCAACCGGCGTGCCCTGCGGCGTCATGATCGACACCTTTGCATTCGGTGTCAGGCGCGACTGCCCTTCCGTCACCACCTGATCACCGGCCTTGATGCCCGATGCGATGATCGACTGTGAGCCTGCCGTGCGCTCGACCGTCACCGGCTTCTGCACCGCGGTGCTGCTGTCGGTGATCACATAGACATACGATCCGGTCTGACCGGTGACCACGGCCTGCGTCGGCACGACGAGCGCACTCTGCTCGACGAACAACCGCAGTTGCGTCGACACGAACTCACCCGCCCACAACCGCTGATTCGGATTGGGGAACGTCGCCTTCAGCAGCACGGTGCCCGTCGTCGTATCCACCGCGTTGTCGATGAACGACAGCGTGCCATGCTCCGCACTCACGAGCGTCGCCAGTTGCGCCGAAGGCGACGCACCGCGTCCGCCGCCGCTCGGCGTGCTCTCGCCTGGCGGACCATTCTGCGCGGCGCCTGGGTCGCCGCCGACATTGAGTTTCACGGCCTGCGGGCCAGGGTCGACGGACTGGCCGGCGCCGGAGTTGGGCGTCGCCACGACGGCGAGGCCGCCGGCCGTGCCATATCGCTGCAACAGCGGCAACTGCGTCGCCGGAATGGCGAAGCGCACGAGAATCGGGCTCACCTGATTGATCACGACGAGCGGCGCGCCACCGTTCGCGTTCACGAGGTTGCCCTCCTTTACCAGCAACGCACCGGTTCGTCCGGAGATCGGTGCGCGAATCGTGGTGTTGTCGAGGTTGAACTTCGCCGCCTGCACGAGCGCTTCATCCGCGGCGACGGACGCCGACGTCGCTGCCGCATTCGCACGCTGCTGGTCGGCCTGTTCCTTCGTCACGTACTCCTGCGCCGCGAGCCCCGCATACCGTTGCGACTCCGCGTGAGCGTTGTCGGCGTTCGCCTTGTCGCGCTGGAGCGTCGCGAGCGCCTGGCGATACGACGCCTGATACGGGCGCGAATCGATCTCGAACAGCACCTGTCCCCGCGTGACGTCCTGGCCTTCACGGAATGCGACGCGTCGCACGATGCCTGCGACCTGCGCAGCCACGGCCGCCGACTGGAGGGGGACGACGACGCCATTCGCCTCGATCGTGTAAGGCACGTCCGCCACCTTGGCGCGCGTGACGGTCACGGGTACCGCCGACCTGGCCCGCTCCGGCGCCTTCTTGGAGCATGCGGAACCGAAAGCCAGCAGCGAGAGTGTGCCGAGGGACAGGGGTCGCAACGAGGACGTGCGCATGGATGGGCGAGACGAGCGAGGAGGGATCATCGGCGAACCCCGGTGGAATCGCCGAGCGGAAGGGTCTGGCCCCGCGGGCCAAGCACGCCGACGTCGTGTGAGAGTTGTGCGAGCGCAGTTGCCCAGACCCAACGCGCCTGTGCCTGTTGCGCGCGCGCGTTGGCGAGCGCCGTCTGGGCGGTGGTAAGCTCGAGGATCGTTGCGACGCCGGCGCGATACCGCGCGCGCGCCGCAACTTCATTGCGTGTCGCACTCGTGAGCAACACGTTCGAAGTCAGCGTCCGCTGCGTCGCCGTCTGCAGCGCATAGTAGGCCGAATACACCTGCTGGCCCACCTGGATGCGAAGGAGCGACGCGCGCGCGTTCGCCGCCTCGACCTGTGCTTCGGCCGCGGTGACGTTGTAGTTGCGCGCGAGATTGAAGATCGGAATCTGGACGCCCAGCGAGATGCCGTAGTTCAAGCCCACGAAGTTCGTAACGTTCGAAAACGTCTTGCCGAGGTTCGCCCCGAGGATCACCTGCGGGCGCTCGGCGGACTTGGCGACGCGGACCTGGGCCTGCGCCTGCTGGATCTGCACGCGCACCGCAGCGAGGTCGGGTCGCAACGCGAGCGCGCGATCGATCAGCGTGTCGACGCCGGCGCTCGTGATCGCGACGGGCATCGAGTCGCTCACGGATGCAAGCTCGAAGCGCGCATTGGCGGGGAGACCCATCGCGACAGCGAGCGTGCCGCGTGCTGTCTGCACGTTACCCTCGGCTGTCTCGAGATCCAGTTGTGCCTGTGCGCGCAGCACTTCGGCCTGCAGGACGTCGGAGATCGTCGCGACACCCGCCCGATTGCGCTGCTGCGCGGAAACGAGATTGGTGTCCGCCTCGGCGAGCGCGAGCTGCGCCGCCACGAGGAGGCCGCGCGTCGCCTGATAGTTGAAGTACGACGCCTCGGCCTGGAGTGCGACGTCCTGCAGCGTGGCGTTGTGGGTGAGATCGAGCGCGACGGCCGCGGCGCGCGCGGCGGCGATGTTGCCACTCCGTCCGCCGAAGTCGAACAGGAGGTAGGACAGGCTCGCCGTTGGCGTGATCGTCGACCGCAGGCTCGCGCCGGTCTGCGACGTCGTCCGCGTATTGACGATGTTGGACGTGGCGTCAACCGTCGGAACCAAGGCGGCGTGCGCGGCGCCATACTGCGCGGCACCGGCGCGCGCCTGTGCCCACGACAGCTGCGTGAGCGGATTGCTCCGCAGCGCCAGGTCGACCACCTGCGGGAGCACGAGCGGTCCGGCGGCACGAATGGTGTCGGCGACCGCGACCATCGTCGGATCGGGAATCGGCTCGGCGGGCACGACGCCGGCTGGCACGCGCCAGGGCTCCTCGCGGACCGGCGGCGTGGACGGCGCGCCGCCGATGCTCGGGAGTGCGTGCGAGCAACCGGCGACGATCAGGAGGATCGCCGGATACAGACTGATGCGAAGCGGGCGGAACTCGGGTCGCCTACCCCGGTCCCGCCGCGTTATGGACATCTTTCCGAGCGTCGTCAAGAACATCGTCGTTTCGAATGGTAGACGGGACGCACCGCGGGTGCGCGTCTCGACAGAAGGGATACGCGTGCGGGAAAGCTACCGCTGGGAAGGTTCAACGGGACGGCGCAGTGTTCCGTTCCGTCGTTGGCGTCGAGAGGACCTTTACCTTAGCGCCATCCAGCAGGTCGGCATTCGGGTTGAGGACCACGGTGACGCCGTCGATCAGCCCATCTGCCACTTCAACCGTCCCGCCGTAATCGCGGCCAATCACCACCGAACGGAAGTGGATGGTCGCGCTTTTGCCGCCAACGGCCGGCTCGACGACCATCACCTGCACGCCATTCGAGCGGATCACGAGGGCACTCGCCGGCAGGACCAGCGGCGGCGTGACGCGCGGGAAGTTGAGCGTGGCCGTGGCCGACATACCCGGCAACAACGCGAAGTCGCGGTTCGGGATGTCGATTTCCGTCAACAGCGTCCGCGAGGACGCGTCGAGCGCGTGTGAGGTGCGCGCGACGATGCCGGTAAACTCGCGGCCGGGAATGCCGCGAACGCTCACCTTGGTCTCGAGACCCGGCCGAATCGACGTCGCGTATGACTCCGGCACGGTGAGATAGATGCGCACCGTGTCCGTCTGCGCGATTCGGAACATGCTTCCAACTCCACCACCGCTGGGCACAGTGGCCCCGAGTGGAGCGCTCGTGGCGCCGGCCGGCGTGATGAGCGAGCCGATGTCGACGTTGCGCGCGGTGACGACGCCCGTGAACGGTGCCGTGACGCGCGTGTATTGGCGCGTCTGCACGAGACGGCGAAGGTTGGCCTCCGACGCACCGGTATTCGCTGTCGCCGCCTCGAAACCGGCGCGCTTCTGGTCGAGCTCCTGACCGGTGACTGCACTGTCCCGCGCGAGCGCGCGCCACCGCTCGAGATCGGCCTTCGCGAGCCCGAGCGCTGCGCGCGTCTGCGACAGCTGTGACTGGGCCTGCTGCACCTCGTGGTCCAGCTCTGGCGCATCGATCTCGGCGAGCAACTGCCCGGAGCGCACGAGACTTCCGATGTCGGAGTGCCAGCGCTTCACGTAGCCCTGCACCCGTGCATAGATCGCCGACTCGTGCAGGGCCTGGATGGTTCCCGGCAGCACGAGCGTAGCCCCCGACGCCGCGCGACGGACGGTCGTCACCTGCACCGACGGCGCGCTGTCGCGCGCGGTGGCCTCGGCGCGGAGCTCGTTCGCTACCGAGCGGCGTGGAATCGTGGTGACAATGAACAACACGAGGAGCACCACGGCCGTCGCGATGCCGATGACGATGAGGCGTCGCGTCGTCATGGGCTGTACCGGCGGCGCTGCGCCAACGTCAGCGTGGTATTCGTGCGCCGTGAACTCCGGCGGCGCATGTGGATCCGGTGTCGGGTGTTCGGTGGAACTCATGATGCGACACTGTTGGAGACGACAGGACCGAGCACCGGCGTCTGAGCGCGAACCGGTTCGTCCTCCGACGCCACTGAATGGCCCGCGCGCAGAAGACTGTAGATGAGTGGGACAACGACCAGCGTAAAGAAGGTCGCGACGAGCAGTCCACCGATGACGGACCGGCCGAGCGGCGCATTCTGCTCACCGCCCTCGCCGAGTCCAAGGGCCATCGGCAGCATGCCGATGATCATTGCCAGTGCGGTCATGCACACGGGACGCAAACGCGCGAACCCGGCATCCACCGCCGCCTCGAGCGCCGTTCGCCCCGCTCGGCGCTGGTCGTCGGCGAAGGTGATGAGCAAAACGCTGTTCGCCGTCGCGACACCCATGGCCATGATCGCGCCCATGAGCGACGGGACGGTGAACGTCGTGTGCGTGATGAAGAGCATCCAGACGATGCCCGCCAATGCCCCGGGAAGCGCCATGATGATGATGAGCGGGTCGAGCCAGCTCTGGAAGTTGACGACGAGAATGATGTAGACGAGCAGGATGGCGAACACGATGCCGAGGCCAAGCCCCGTGAACGAGGTGCGCATGCTTTGCACCTGGCCGCGCATCGTGATCTGTGAACCCTTCGGCAACGCGCCGCGCTCCTTCTCGATGATCCGGTCGATCTCTCTCGCCACGCCGCCCAGGTCGCGACGATCCGCACTCGCGTAGACGTCGAACACCGGCTGCACGTTGTAATGATTCACCACCGCGGGCGTCGTCGCGCGGCTCGCTGACGCGAGGTTGCCGAAGAGCTGCGGCGTCGTCGCTCCTGACACGGCAACCGGTGTCGACTCGAGCGCATCGAGCGATCCCATCTTGTACTGCGGCGTCATCACGCTCACGGCGTACTGCACGCCGTTGGCGGGATTGAGCCAGAAGTTCGGCGCTGTCTGTCCGCTCGAGCTGAGCGACACGAGCAAGTCGCTCGCGACGTCACGCTGCGAGAGTCCCATCTGCTGCGCCTTCGTGCGATCGACGGTGAATCGCATCTCCGGCGCGTCGATCACCTGCTGCACCCGGACGTCGGATGCGCCAGGAATGCGCTCGATCTGTGCGGCGAGCCGCTGCGCCACGGCAAAATTGCCGGCGCGGTTCTGCCCGGACACCTGCACGTCGATCGGCGCCGGGAGACCAAGGTTCAGCACCTGGTTCACCATGTCCGCCGGCTGGAAGAAGAACGTGATTCCCGGATACTCCTGCGGCAGCGTCTTTCGCAGCTGGCGCACGTAGTCCCACGTCGAGCCGGAGTGGTCGCGCGTCAGCTGCACGAGGAGATCACCATCCGCCGGTCCCACCGTCGCGTTGGATCCGACGGCGAGCGCGACGCCGTAGGTCGTCAGGCCGATGTTGTCGAGGATGAGCGAGAGCTCGCGTTCGGGAATCGTGCGCTTGATCGACTGCTCGACCTTCGCGAACAACAGCTCGGTCTCCTCGAGCCGGGTGCCGGCAGGCGCACGCACGTGCAGCTGGAACTGGCCGCCGTCGACGGTCGGAAAGAAATCCTCGCCGATCAACGGCACGAGCAGCAGCGACAGCGCGACGAATCCCCCGGTGACGGTGAGCACCGCGCGCCGATGCAGCATGGCGCCGGCCAGCAGTGCATGATAGCCGCCCCGGAATTGCTCGAACCATTCGTCGAAGCGCGCCACGATACGGCCGAACCGTCCTGGCGCGTGCACATGCCCGCCGCCGGCATGCTGCGCCGCTTCCGCCGGCAGCATGTAGTCCGCCATCGTCGGCACGAGCGTCCGCGAGAGGAAGTAGCTCGCCGTCATCGCGAAGATCACCGACAGCGCGAGCGGCCGAAACAGCGCCGCCGCCGGTCCTGACAGCGCGAAGATCGGCAGGAACACGATGCAGATCGCCAGCGTCGACACGAATGCCGGAACCGCGATCTGTTCCGCGCCATCGATGATCGCCTCGCGCAACGGCTTTCCCGTCTCGAGGTTGCGATGGATGTTCTCGATGGCAACCGTCGCATCGTCGACGAGGATGCCAACGGCCAGCGCCAGTCCGCCGAGTGTCATGACGTTGAGCGTCTCGCCGATGGCCCACAGCGCAATGATCGACGTCAGCACACTGAGCGGAATGGACAGCGCGACGATGATCGTCGAGCGCCAGCTGCCGAGGAAGATGAGGATCATCAGTGCGGTCAGGACGGCCGCGATGAGCCCCTCGCGCAGCACGCCGTCGATCGTGGCACGCACGTACGTCGACTGGTCGCCGAGGAGCTTGAGCTTCACGTCATCAGGCAGGCCGGCGGTGATCTGCGGCAGCATTTTCTTCACGCGATCGACGACATCGAGCGTGGACGCCTTTCCGTTCTTGAGCACCGAGATGTACGTGCCGCGACGGCCGTTCTCGCGAACGATGTTCGTCTGGACACCGCCGCCTTCGCGCACGGTGGCCACGTCGCCGATGGTGACCGTCGCGCCGTTGACCTGCTTGAGTGGGAGGTCGGCGAGCTGCCGGACCGAGTCGGGGCTCGAGTTGAGGCGCACGTAGTATTCGCGGCCGCCCATCTTCGCCGTACCAGCCGGCAGGATGACGTTCTGCGCGTTGATCGCGCGGCTCACGTCCCCGGCCGACAACCCCTGCGCGTACAGCGCCTGCGGATCGATGTCGACGTTGATCAGGCGAGGCACGCCACCGTACGCCGGGAGCACGCTCGCACCACGGACGGTGCCGAGCGGCACGCGGATGAAGTTGGTGCCGAGGTCGTTGAGCTCTGCTTCGGTGCGAATGGGACTCGACACGCCGATCTGGAGGATGGGCACGTCGGTGGCGTTGAAGCGCACCATGAACGGTGGCGAGATGCCCGGTGGCATGTTGCGTGTCACGCCCTGGGACGCCGCCGTGAGCTGCGCCATGCCCGCCTCGACGTTCGCGTCGGGCTGGAAGTACACCTTGATGATGCTCAGCCCATTCAGCGACTGCGACTCGATGTGCTCGATGTCGTTGACGTAGCTGGAATACACGCGTTCGGAGAGACTGACGATGCGCTGCTCCATTTCGCGCGGCGACAGTCCTCCGTAGCTCCACAGCATCGAGACCACCGGCACGTTGATCGACGGAAAGATGTCGATCGGCATGCGCAGGATGGCGACGACCCCGAACACCAACATGAGGATTGCGACGCAGACGAACGTGTACGGCCGCCGGAGCGCGATGTGTACGAGCCACACGAGGCTATCTCTCCTTCAAACGCATCACAGCGTCCGTCCGACGAGCGCTTCGAGCGTCGCGCGCGTCACCTGATAGTTGTACCGCGCCGCCACGAGTCCCAGCTCGGCCTGCGTCACCGCGAACTCCGAGCTCTGGCGGTCGAGCGCCGTCGCGATACCCGCGCGATAGCGTTCGGTCTGCACGCGCAGATCCTCCTGCGCTGCCGACACTGCCTCTGACGCCAGCGCGATATTCCGCTCGGCGAATCGCAATGCGCTGATCAGGCGTGACGCCTCGGTGCGCACCAGACGCGTTGCATCCAGCGCCGTCACGCGCGAGACGTCCGCCGCAGCGACGCTGCGCGCCACCGCGTCTTCGCGCTGAAAGCCGTTGAACAAGGGAAAGCTCGTCGCGAGCGCGAGCTGCCATCCGGGACGCGTCGCGCCGAGTATCGGCGATTGCGTCGCCCAGTTGTAGCCGCCGCCGAGTCGGATGTCGGGCAGGAATGCCGACTTCGCCGAGCGCGCCGCCGCGTCGGCTGCGCGCGCGGCGGCTTCCGATGCGTGCACCGCCGGCGCCGATCCGACCGCAAGACGAACGATCTCGCTGTCGCTCAGTGCGAGCGCGCGAGGGTCGAGCGACGCGGGACGCCGCGCGCCAATCGGCCCGTCCGCGCCGACGAGTCGTCCGAGCGCGTACGCCGCGGTCTGCAGCGTGTCGCGCGCGGCGATCGACTGCTGCTGGCCCGTCGTGAACTCGAGTCGCGCCCGTAATTCGTCGGACTTGGTCGCCGTGCCTGCGCGCACGCGATCCTGCGCGTACCGCAATCCGCGCTGCGCTCGTGCCACGCGCGCTTCGGCCACCGTGACCAGATCACCACCGCGCAACACTTCGTAAAACGCACGCTCGGCGATGAGTGTCATCTGGTATCGCTGCCCGATATCGATCGCCTCGGCGGCCTGGAGATCGGCACGCGTTCGTGCGCGATCAGCGGTGCGCCGGCCGCCCGTGTACAGATCGATGGATGACGCCAATCCCGCCGAATAGGCGTTGCCACTCGATGCGGCTGGCGTGGGCGTCGCGCTCACGATGTCCGATCGCAGCGCTGACGATGTAACGGAGAGCGAGGGCAGATACGCGCCACCCGCGACCCGTTCTCCGCTGCGCGCATTGCTCAGCCCCGCCTCGGCCTGTCGCACGCTCGGGCTCGCTGCAAGGGTGCGCGCCACGACCGTCGGGAGATCGAGCATCGAATCGATGCGCACGACGGGCACCGAGTCGACGACTTGCCGCGCCGGTGCCGCCTGCGCGTTCAGCGATGATGTCAAGCCTGGAAACAACGCCGCCAGGGCGAGGGCGAACGGCAGAATACGGAATGACGACGTCAAGACCCTATGTCGGTTCGATGCCTGAAATAGTGATCGGTACCCTAAATGCCTACGCGGTCGTGCCGCGCGACGCTGTATCGACCACGACAACCTCCGCGCGATGCGTCCCCGCTGCCGCGGCGTCCTCCTGCCGGCGCGACGGAAGCGCGAATCCGAAGACGCTACCGCCTTCGGTGGGAAACTCGGCCCAGACGCGGCCGCCCAGCGACGCGACGGTGTCGTGCACGATGCTCAGCCCGAGGCCAGTGCCCTCCACGCCCGTGACTGTGTCGCCGTGAGCGCGGAAGAACTGCTCGAACAGTCGTTTCCGCCCCGCATCGGGGACGCCGAGTCCGTTGTCGCGAACACGCACGAGCAACTCCCCCGCGCTCGTCGGCGTCGGGACGATCAGCTCCGCTGTCACCTCGACCCACCGCTCCGGCTTCGCTGGATCAGCGTACTTGATCGCATTCGAGATATAGTTGCCGAGGCACAGCTCCACGGCCGCCGCGTCGACTTCCACGGCGGGCATCTTCGAATCGAGGCGAATGTCCACGCCACCGAGCTTCGACGCGTCGCGCAGCTGCCGCGCGACCTCGGCGGCCGCCTGCGGCAACAACACGTTGCGCTGCTGGCGCGCATCCGATTCGATGCGAGAGAGTGCGGTCAGGTTCTCGAGCACGCGCTGCAACCCTTCCGCGTTCTGTGAGATGATCCGAACGAACTGCGCGGTCTGCGACGCCTCGAGCCACGGCTCGGCCAGCAGTGTGGATGCACCGCGGATGGCGCCGATGCGGTTCTTGAGCTCGTGCGACACCATGCGGTTGAACCGGCGGAGGCGTTCTTCGCGCAGCCGGACCTGTTCGGCCGAGATGCGGAGGAAGTGCGTCATCGTCGCCTGGCGGATCTGCTCCGTGACCTCGGCCACCCGCTCCCAGGCGAACGCCACGGCCTCCGGGGAGGTCGGTCCGATGTCGTCGAGGCATTCGCGCAGGAACGCGTACAGCACGCCCGCGAGCAGCTCGTGCTCCTTGAGGATCTCGTAGGCGTCGAATCCCTGCTCGTGACGCAGAGCGCCGAGCTCCATGGCCTTGGCGACCACCGGGACGTCCGCTTCGGTGACGCTCTCGCCGCGCTCGAGATAGTTGGCGATGCCGTCGACGAGGAGGGGGACGTGATTCAGCAGCTGATCGGAGGGGAAGACTCGGCCCGGCTCGATGGTGACCCGCGCGATGATGCGATCGAGCCAGCGGCTCACGATGTCCGTCCGCGCGGCGCGGAGCCGCTCGGCGAGACGCGAGGCGAGGTCCATCGGCTCGACTGTCGAGGTGCTCATGCGTGCGGCGTCATCGCGAGGCTCTGTCGCAAAGGATTCGCTGACCGTTTATCTTGCACGCTCGTCAGCAATAGCGTTGGACCGGATAGCTCAGTTGGTAGAGCAGGAGACTTTTAATCTTCAGGTCGTGGGTTCGATCCCCACTCCGGTCATGTAGTCAGCGAGTTACCCCGCGATCGTCAATTCGGCAACTGTCGAGCGGGTTCCCCGAGTCTGGAGGCGTGTCGCCTTGGGGCGCTCGCCGTTGGTTCACTTGTGGGGCGGGTGCTCCGCGCCCTTACGGGGCGCGCGAGCCGACGCTTTCGCGTTGGCCCTCTGCTTAGGGATATGAAAGCCGTAAGCGAAGCGCCCCGTAAGCTAAGCGAAGCGAGCGCCCCATAAACAAAGGGCCGACGCTTTCGCGTCGGCTCTTTGTGCCCCGTAAGCGAGCGCAGCGAGCGCCCCGCTGCCGTCAGGCAGCCCGATCGGTGCACACGGTGAACTTCGTGTTGTTCTGCTCTGCCTGCGGAACCGGAAGATTCACGTCCGTGCCGTACGTGCCGCCCTTCGGGAAGATGCCCGTCGGGAAGACCGTATCCTGCGTCCGCGAGTACTGGCGGATCAGGCGACGGAGATCGCCGAGGCGCTCGCCACGGCCGAACGTCCAGAATGCCTTCTCGCGGAACTGCAGGTCCACGCGCGCCGCCGTGCTGCCCGGATCCGTGAGCGGAGCGAGCCCCGTCACGCGTACGCTCTGCGACAGCTGCGTCGGCCCGGCGCGCAGCGTATTGAGCGTCGCGAGCCAGCCCGGAACGTCACCCTGCGACAGCTGCACTTCGGCCTCGACCAGACGCGCATCGATGCCGTTCACTACGGCGACCGGATCCTCTCGACCCACCGGGTTACCAGCCGACGCCCACAGCAGCTGCTGCGCGAACGGCGTCGTGGAGTCGAACGCCTTGCCCGTGCCGCTCGTCGGAACGCGCGGGTCCTTCGCCGAAACGAAGGGCAGCGAGTTCTTGAGCAGGCCGTTCTGGTCGATGCTGTCGCCGACCACGTAGCGCTTCGCACTATTGTTCAGCGCCCAGATGCCGTTGTCGCCGGACACCTGAAGGAACGTGACGTCGAACGTGAAGCTCGTCGGAATGCCGGCGAGCGTCGTGCGCGCGGCCGCATAGTTCGTCGCACCGCCAAGGCCCATCAGCGCACGCGCCTTCGTGACCTTGAGCGAGTAGGCGATCTTGAGGCTTGCTGCATCCGTCGCGCCGCCGACGGCAGCGAGTCCGGAGTCCGCGCTGACGATCGCGCGGGCAAACGCATCCGCCACGCTGAGCGGCGCGCCTTCGAGCACATCACCCGTGGAGCCGTCGGAGAACGGCTGTCCGTTGCAGAAGTTCTCCGCCGACAACAACTCCGCGTAGCCACGGACGAAGTACATCTGGCCGATGTTCGATGCCGGCGCCGGCTTGTACTTGCGCAGGAGATCGATGGCCTGGTTGGCCGAGATGCGCGAGCGGTGGATGTAGCGATAGCCCGCCGTGACGATGCTGTTGTCCACGGCGATGGTGCGCTTGTCCGTCTCGTCGCGCTGGACGAACGTGTCGCCCGACTTCCATTCGTCGGCGAGCAATCCGCCCATGAACCACACGCCCTCGGTGTTCGCCGGAGCCGATGCGGTCATGGTCGTGAGACGCGCGAGTGCACCGATACGAATGGCTTCGGCGCCGTCCGCCGACTGCACGTCGGCGGGGTTGATGATGTCGGGATCGGTGGCCTGCAGCAGCGAGTCCGTGAAGCTGCTGCACGCCGCCATCGAGAGGCCGGCGACTGCAACCAGCGCGAAGCCCGCGCGGCGCCGACTCAGGTGCGAAAATCTATTCATCATTTTCCAGGTCGGATTAGAACGTGAGGTTGAGGCGCAGCGTGAAGTACGTCGGCGGCGCTGCGGTCTGGAAATCGTTCTGCACGTTGCCCGAGCCATAGCTCGACTCGGGATCCACGCCGGTGTAGTTCGTCCAGACGTGGAGGTTGCGGGCGGCGAAGCTCAGGCTTGCTGCCTGCGCGCGGAACACGCTCGTCGCAAGTCTCGTCGGCGCCGAGTAGGTCACCGACAGCTCGCGGAAGCGCACGAACGAGCCGTCCTCGAGGAAGCCGTCCTGCGTACGGGCCGGATCGTCACGCAGCGCAACGACGCGCGCCTGCTGGTCGAGCGGAGCCGACTTGTCGGCTTCTTCACGGCAGTTCAGGCGGTTCTGGCAGCGAATGCGCTGCGTGTCGTTATCGCCGAGAAAACCACCCTTGTAGTCGAACAGCGTCTGGATGCGGAACGCACGATTGAACAGGTCGAAGCCGTTGTTCAGCGTCATCTCGTACTTCGGGATCGACGTGCCGCGATACTCCGCGGTATCGCCGGTGACGACTTCGCAGTTCTTGGCTGCGGCGCAACCGGCCACGTACGAGATGATGCCATCGCCGTTCAGGTCCGCGTAGCTCTTGATCGGGCGCTGGAAGTAGGCGTTCAGCGGATAGCCCGCCTTCTGCGAGATCAGCGTGCCGATGATCGGCGGAACGGCACCGAGGTCGACGAGCTTGTTGTCGTTCTGCGATGCCGAGAACGTCGCGTCCCAAGCGAACGCGCGACGGTTGACGAGCTGCGCGTTGATGAGACCCTCGAGACCGGCGTTCTTCACCGCGCCGAGGTTCTCGAAGCGCGACGTCGCCACACCAGCCGACGGCGGCAGGATGCGCGAGATGAGCGCGTCCTTCGTGAGCTTGCTGTAGTACGTCACCTCGAAATTCACGCGGCTGTCGAGGAGCTTGGCGTCGAACCCGCCTTCGAACTCGCTCGCCCGCTCGGGCTTGAGATTCGGATTGCCTATGCCGCTGACGACCACACCGGGCAGGTCGGCCCTGTCCACGTTCACCGTCGTCGCCGCAAAGAAGCGCGTGGCGTCGTTCGGACCAGGCTGCGTGCCGGCGGCGCCGTACGTCGCGCGCAGGCGGAGCTGGTTGAGCGTCGGAATTTTCGGGAAGAAGCTCTCGTCCGAGATGACGTACGACGCGCTGAGCTTCGGGTACGACACGTTCTGGAAGCTCGTACCGAACGCGCTGTTCTGGTCAGTGCGCAATGCGGCCGTGAGGAAGAGACGGTCGCGAATGGCGACGGCTTCCTCGATGAACACGCCGACCGTCTTCGTCAGCGTCGTGGACTCGCTCACGCTCGGCGTTGCGCCGGCCGTGACCGTGGAGGTGCCGGGCGGCAGCGTCGAGGCGGTCGCGTTGTTCTGGTCGAGCTGGTAGTTGACGTACTGCGCGCCAACGGTCGTCTTCGAGTTGATCGAGGGCGTCGGATTGAACGTTCCCGAGCTGGCTAGGTCAGCCGTGAAGTTGCGGAGGTTCGCGCGGGCGTTCGTCGCAAAACCGAGACGGCTCGTGCTGAAGTCCGAGCAGTTGCCGCGGCGGCAGAGATCCGTGTCTGTGCGGCCCGTGTAGTCGATGCCGACGTTCGCGCGGTTCGCCATCCACGAATACGGACGGTAGTTCGCATTCATGCTGCCGATGAAGCGGTTGATCTGCTGGTTCACCGTCTCCTGGAAGATGTCGCCAGGGGTGAAGGCGCGATAACCATTCTTCGGGAAGCCGAGTGAGCCGTTGCCGTTGTTCTTGTAGCCAGGTCCGCCGTACGCGCTCGAGCCGAGGCCCGTCGTGTTGTTGTCGATCTGCGGCAGGCGCTGGTTCAGGTGAATGAAGCCCATCGACGATTGCAGGTCGAGCTTCGGACTGAGCGCCGACGTCAGGTTGACGCGGATGTTCTGCTTCTCGAGCGCGTTCGGGCGCAGCCATTCCTGGCGCGTGTCGACGCCGAGCGAATCCAGGCGGCGGCGATCGAATCCCGGAATGGTGTAGACGCCGAGCTCCTTCTCGTAGTCGCCAGAGACGAAGTACGTGATCGCTTCGGCGCCGCCGGAGGCGGACAGGCCGTACTGCTGGCGCTGGCCCGTGCCGAGCGGCGTCACGTCGGGATCAGCCCACAGGTTGTAGCTGAGCAGCGAGTCCTGCGTGCAGATGCCGGTCGCGAGCTCGTTCAGGAAGCACTGGCGCTTCGTGCCCGTGCCCGTGGTGCCGAACAGCGTGTACGCCGTGGGATACGTGTTGTGATCGGTGATGACGCCGTTCTCGGCGAACACGCTGTAGCGCGTGCTGCCGGCGCGACCGCGCTTCGTCGTGATGACGATGACGCCATTCGCCGCGTCGGTGCCGTACAGCGTTGCCGCCGACGGGCCCTTGACGATCTCGATGTTCTCGATGTCCTGCGGGTTGATGTCGCCGAGGCGGCTGAGCGTCGTGCCACCCACGCCGATCGCCGAGGAGCCGTTCGCGGCCGACATGCGAATGCCGTCGATGATGTAGATCGGATCGTTGGAGAGCGAGAGTGACGTGGTGCCGCGAATGCGCACGCGCGAACCGCCGCCCGTCACCGTGTTTGGAAGGACCTGCACGCCAGGCGCGCGCGCCGTGAGGAGATCGCTGATCGAGGAGATCGGCGACGTCTTCGTCAGCTCGGCGGCATTGACCTGCGCGATGCTGTTGCCGAGCTCGATGCGGCGCGTGTCGCCCGTGGCGGTCGTCACGATTTCCGTGAGCTTGACGACGACGGCGTTCATCGGGAAGTCGAGCGTGACCGTCTGTCCGTTCGCGACGGTCGTCGACTTCTTGAGCTCCGCGAAACCGACGCGCGTGACGCGCACCTCGGCGGCGCCGTTCGGCGCGTTGCGCAGCGTGTAACGGCCGTCGGGGTTGGTGGTCGTGATGGCGCTCGTGCCGACGATGACGACGCGAGCTTCCTGGATCGGTTCACCCGTGCCGACCGCGGTGACGCGGCCCGTGATCGTGCCCTGCGCCAAGGCGGCGGAGGCGGTTGCGATCAGGAGGAGGGCTGCGCGCGCGAGTGCGCTCGCGGCCGACCTCACTGGTACGAATCGCATGTGCAAAGGTCCCTCGGTGAAAAGAGGTTGATCACGGCGCCCGAGCTGGGCGGCGTGACGGAGGTGGAGTGGATGATCGTGCGGAGCGATTTGCCGGTGCGGGAGGACCAACAACTCGGCGACGCTCTCGGTGCCGCTCACTTCTGCGTGCACGCGAAAAAAGAAGTGTAGTGACCGTCACAAACCGACGGCAGTTCCTTCGCGCACTTTCCCCATCTATGTACGTGCATGACTCACCCGCTGAGACAATCGCTCGTCACATTTCCAATGGCGTGTGGGAGAAATCCCTACGCAGATTGTCGACGGCGCGCGTCCATCTCCATGTGCTGCAGGCGTCGATGAGACAAAATGCGACATGAATGACGCCGCGATGACGATGGAATACATGCAAAGAGCCGGCGCGTTGGCGCCGGCTCTCTGACATTCGACGGAGTTCGCGCTGCCTTACGCCTTCGTGTCCAGGCAGCCGTGGAACTTCGGGTTCGACAACTCGAAATCGGGAACCGGGAAGGCCACGTTCGTCCCGTAGCTGCCGTTCTTGTGGAACGGACCCGACGGGAAGACGTTGTCCTGCGTGCGATTGTACTGGCGCACGAGGCGGCGGAGGTCGCTCAGGCGCTCACCGCGCCCGAACTGCCACAGCGCCTTTTCGCGGAAGTACAGGTCTGTGGCTTCCGCCTGCGTGGCCGGCGCACCCAGCGCCACCATGGCCGCCGGCTGGTAGTTGCCGATCTTCGGCGGGGCGGTTCGCAGCTGGTTGAGGATCGCCAGCATGCCGGGGATGTCGTTCGCGCGGAGCCTGGCTTCCGCTTCGATCAGGCGCGCATCGTAGCCAGCAACCAGCGGAATCGCATCCTCACGCGCATAGTTGGTGAACTCGTAGAACGGCGTCGTGTTGTCGAACGACTTCGTCGTGGTGCGGTTGACCTTCACGCGGGGATCGGCGAGCGACGCAAATGGGATGTGGTTCTTGATCACGCCCGTGACGTCGACACTGTCGCCAACGGTGTAGCGCTTCGTGCTCGTGCCCATCTGCCACCACTCGTTGCTCTGGGTGGGGATCGAGTAGGTGATGAGGTACTGGTAGGCCGTCGGCACAGCAGCCACTGTCGTAGCGGCGGCAGCCACCTGATCGAGGTCGACCTGCGCGCGCGCCTTCGCGATGAGCGTCGCATTCCGGACGAACGCCGCATTCGCGTCGGTCTTCGAGGCGATCAATGCCAACGCCGAGTCGAACCGCGAGATCGCCGACGCGAAGACCTGGGCATTCGTGAGCGGATCCGTGTATTGCGCCGCACCAGCGACCGTCTCGCCCAGCGGTACACCGTTACAGAAATCCTGCCCCAGCGTGAGCTCGAAGAAGCCCATCACGAAGTACATCTCGGCGATCTTCGTGACCGAGTCCGGCGCGAACTGCTTGAGCGAGTTGATTGCGTCGCGGGCGCGACCACGTGACTGCTGTGCATCGTTGTACGTCGAACCAGCGACGCCGTCGGAGCTCTGCGTGACGCGCTGGTCGGCGTCGTTGCGCTGCGAGAAGGTATCGCCCGACTTGAACTCGTCCGTCATCAGCCCGGCGAAGTTCCAGATGGTCTCCTGGTTGTTGTTGCCACCGTTCAGTGCCACGCGGACACGGCCAAGCGCGCCGGTATAGAGCGCGAGTGCGGCGGCCGTGCTCGTGGTGAACTCCGGCAGGATGATCTGCGGCTGCTGCTGCTCGAGCAGGGTCGTCTGCGGGTTGTCGCACGCGCTGCCCACGAGCAAGCCGAGCGCCATGACGCCCATGCCTGCCGTGCGTCGAGCACGATGTGCGAATCGGATCTGCATATGCGTATCGTCCTCGAATCTTAGTAGTGGAGGTTCAGGCGGAGCGTGAAGTAGCTCGGCGGCGCCGTGGTGGAGAAGTCCGTCTGAACGTTGCCGGTGGCGTAGTTGGCTTCCGGATCCGTGCCGGTGTACGCCGTCCACACGTGCAGGTTGCGCGCGGTGAACGTCAGCGAGGCATCGCGTGAGCGGAGGGCATTGCTCACCGACTTCGGCACCGTCAGCGTCGCGCCGACTTCGCGCAGGCGCCAGAACTGTCCGTTCTCGTAGTAGCCGAACGGCGAGCTCGGGGTCTTGTAGCGCAGGGCAATGAGGCGCGCCTGCGCATCGAGGCTCGCTTCCTTGTGCGTCTCGTCGTAGCACTGGTTCGACTGCTGGCAGTAGAAGCTCGTGGTGTTGTTGTACAGGCTGAAACCACCCTTGTAGTCGAGCAGGAAGCCGAGGTGCAGCTTCCGGTCGAAGAGATCGAAGCCGTTCTGGAAGGTGACGACGTCGCGCGGCACGGAGTAGCCGACGTACTCGAAGGCGCCGGGCGTGCTGACTTCGCTCGCCTCGATGATGCCGTTGCCGTTCGCATCGGAGTACGTGTACTTGCGCGCGAAGAACCCACGGATCGGGAAGCCCACCGAATCGCGGTTGGCGCCCGTCCCGATGGCCGGGTTGGGGTTGCCCGCGGCGTCGAAGCCGAGCGACTCCACGACGTTGGTGTTGTGCGATCCGGCGATCGTCACGTCCCAGGAGAAGTTGCGGCGATCGAGGATCGTCGCGGTCACTGTCGCTTCATGTCCCGAATTGCGGACCGAGCCGATGTTCGTCGTGATACGCAGGTTCGGGCTGCCCGCGGCGCCCGACGACGCGGCGATCGGCAGATCGACCAGCGCGTCCTTTGTCACGTTGTTGTAGTACGTGTAGTCGAAGTTGAGGCGGCTGCCGAACAGCTTCGTTTCGAAGCCGAACTCGCGCTCCGTGCTGCGCTCTGGCTTGAGCAGCGGATTGCCGAGCGCCGATGCCACGAGGCCCGGTGCGTCCACGCCAACCACGTTCGTGATGGCGGTGGGCAGGCTCACGTTCGTGGTCGCGAAGGTCTGCAACGCCGTCGTGGAGCCCGGCTGCACGCCCGAGGCGCCGTACGCGCCGCGCAGGCGCAGCGAGTTGACGGCGCTCACCTTCGGGAACCACGCCTCATCCGAGATGATGTACGAGGCGCTCGCCTTCGGATACAACACGCGCTGGAAGTTCGTTCCGAACGCGCTGTTCTGGTCGGAGCGCGCGGCCAGCGTCAGGAAGAGACGGTCGCGCAGCGCGATCTGCTCCTGCGCATAGTAACCGAGCGTCTTGTCGGCGCGCGGGAGCGAGCTGGATGCCGTCTGGATGGCGGCCTGGCCGACACCCTGCGCACCCGGCGGAAGCGTCTGGCCCGTCGCGTTGGTGAACTCGGTCTGCTGGTTGACGTAATCGGCGCCGATGGTCGTCTTCAGGTTCACCGTCGTACGCGGCTGCCACGTCGCCGTGCTGTTCAGCTTCATCGACAGGTTGCGATCGCTCGCACGGTTGTCGATCACGGCGCCGAGGCGTGTCGTACCTGATGCCGGGCACTCGGCCAGGCGGCAGATGCGGAGTCCTTCGCGCTGCGCGTAGTCGATACCTGCCGTGCCGTCCGTCTGGATCCACGACACCGGGCGCCACTGCGCGCTCGCGCTGTTGATGAAGCGATCGATGTCCGTGTTGCTGAAAAACTGGAACAGCTGCGCCGGCGTGAACTGCACGTAGCCGCCGAGCGTCTCACCCAGCTGCCCGACGTTCGTGTAGCCGAGGCAGTTCACCGAATTCGCGCGGCACGCCGCAGACGGCTTGAAGCCAGGGTTGTTGAACGCCTGGTAGAGATAGCTGAACGTGTTGTTGTCGACCTGCGGAAGCCGCTGCGAGGTCTTGGTGTACGCCGAGTTGATCGAGAGGTCGAGCTTGGGCGTCAGCACCGTGTTGAGGTTCGCACGCAGCGAGTTGCGCTTGAAGTCCTCGGGGTGCAGCCACTCTTCGCGGATCGTCGTCTTCAGCGAATCGAAATAGTTGCGATAGAACTGCGGCAGCTCCGTTGGGCCACGCTCGTGCTCCGCATCGCCGCTGATGAAGTAGCGGACGAGGTCCGACCCGCCGCTCACCTGGCCGCCGAACTGCTGACGGTTGCCCGTCGCCTTGACCGAGACTTCCGGATCCGCGAGGAGGTTGTACGACGTGGTGCTATCGGCGATGCACGTCCCGTCGGCGACAGTGACGAGGATGCAACGACGGGGGACCGTCGGCGTCGCCGGCGCATGTCCCCACAGTGCGTACTGCGTCGGATATGCGTTGCGATCCTTCACGAGGCCGCCGTCCGTGTGCCACGACCAGCGCGTCGCACCGGCCTGGCCCTTCTTCGTGGTGATCACCACGACGCCGTTCGCCGCGTCGGTGCCGTACAGCGTGGCCGCCGACGGTCCCTTTACGATCTCGATGTCCGAGATCTCTTCAGGGTTGAGCGTGTTGAGAAGGCTGATCTGCGTACCACCCGTGCCGTTGCCGACGTTGATCGCCTGGGCATTCATGCGAATGCCGTCGATCACGTAGATCGGCTCGGACGAGAGCGACACCGACTTGATGCCGCGGATGCGGATGCTCGGCGCGGAGCCCGTCATGTTGCCGGGCAGCACGATGACGCCCGGCGCCTTGGCGACCATGAGGTCGGTGAGGTTGGTGACCGGGCGCGTCTCGACGTTGTTCGCAATGTCACCGAGGGTCTGCACGGAATGTCCGAGCTCGACGCGGCGCTGTTCGCCCGTCGCCGTCGTGACGATCTCCGTCAGCTTCACCACCGCCTGCACCATGGAGAAGTCGATGGTGGCCGTACCAGACGCGGCGACCGTGACGGGCTTCTTCTGCTCCTGATACCCGACACGAATGACGCGGACTTCGAACGTCCCTGGCGCCGTGCGCAGCGTGTAGCGCCCGTCGGCGTTGGTGGTCGCGACAGCCTGCGTGCCGACGACGAACACCCGGCTCTCGGGCAGCGGCTGTCCGTTGTTGCTCGCGACTACGCGCCCCGTGATCGTCCCAGACTGCGCGAGCGCGAGCGCCGGAGCGCACACCGCAACAGCTGTGACGAGCACGAGTCGTAGACGCGCCACGACATTACTCGGTCGAAACGATGACATGATCACATACCCCGTGGGAGGAAAGTCCAACAACATCTCGCGGAACGGCGCCCGGGGGCGCCGCTCGTGAAACCCGCGGCGCAACAGACGCCTCGGTATCCGGATTTTGGGAGTTCAAACTCGCGCAGGCCTCAACACGAGTGCGGATCGTCGCTACTTACTTCCATGGCAATCCTGCCATGTCCACTTGTTCCAATAGCGAACAAACTCACCTGCATCCAATTCTTGTTGTCACCAAGGCGTCGCCAGCAAAGGGGACTTGGCGGCTTGGGTATATCGACCCAATAATGGCGCCCCACGTCACACGATGTAAAGAAAAGGTTGCCACCGTGTACGAATCTTGTCAGGCGATCAGCGCGGGGCCGGAGGCTTCGCGAGCCACTCACCGCCGTCGACCACCATGATCGCACCCGTGATCCAGGACGCCGCCGGCGACGCCAGGTACGCGACCATGTTGCCGATGTCCGCGGGCGAGCCCCACCGCTGCAGCGGAATCATCTTCCGCGCATAGCTCTCCATCGCCTTCTCCACCGCGAAGACGTCCGGCACACCGTCGGCCGAGGGTGGGGGTGTGAACGCCTTCCGCACGCCTTCCGTAGGAATGGGCCCCGGCGCGATTGCATTGATACGCACCCGGTCCTTCGCCCACTCGAGCGACAGCGTCTTCGTCAGCGCATCGATCCCCGCCTTGGCGGCCGTCGCATGCGCCATCAGCGGCCATCCCCGATAGTGCAGCGTCATCGAGATATTCACGATGCTGCCACCGCCCTGCCCTCGCATGACCGGGTAAACGGCCTGTGAGCAGAAGAATGTTCCATAGAGGTCGATCTCGATCACGCTCTTCCACGCATTCTCGGACAGCGTCTCACTCGGCGCGTAGAAATTTCCGGCAGCGTTGTTGACGAGGAGGTCGATGCGACCGTGCTGTTCCTTCACCTGCGCGACCATCTCCTTCACGCGCGCGCTCTCCCGCACGTCCACGGCAATCCCCGTCGCCTTGCCGCCAGCGGCGCGGATCTCCTCGGCCGCCGCCTCCACACGCTCGATCTTCCGGCTGGCAATCACCACGTGGGCACCCAGTGCGGCCATGAGGTCGGCGATCCCCCGGCCAATGCCGCTGCCACCGCCCGTGATGAGAGCCACCTGGCCATCGAAGAGGCCCGGGGCGAAGACGCTCGTCGCGGGAAGCGCGGACGGAGCCGGCGTGGAAGGCGTGGTCACGAGATCGGCTCCGGGTCGAAGACGTCCATCAGGGCGTCGGCGAGTGCCTCGGCCTCTTCGGGGGGCGCCACGCTCAGCGCGAGGGACAGCTGTCCCACCGGCCCGAAGGAGTAGCGGTGATGCTTGGTGGCTCCGTGCGACGTCAGGCCAGCTTGGTGCTCCGGCGTGCCGTAGCCCTTGTTCGTCTCCCAATGGTAGTGCGGATGCCGCTTGGCCAGCGCATGCATGAGCCGGTCGCGCGTGACCTTCGCGATGATCGACGCACAGGCGATGGAATGGCAGCGCGCGTCGCCGCCGACGACGGCGGTGTGCTCGATGCCCAGCGTGCGAATGGAGAGGCCGTCAATCACCACGTGATTGGGCATCACCTTGAGCCGCGTGATGGCTCGGCGGATCGCCAGAACGGACGCGTGGTAGATGTTCAGCCGATCGATTTCGTGGACACTCGCGGCTCCGATCGCCACACAGAGCGCACGCTCCTGAATGCGGCCAGCCAACTTTACACGCTCGGCGGCACCGAGCTGCTTGGAGTCATCCACACCGCGGATGGCCCGGGCGTCGCTCGGCATGACGACAGCGCATGCGACGACGGGGCCCGCAAGAGGGCCCCGTCCCACTTCATCCACACCGGCGAGCAATGGTCCGCGCGCGCTGCGCAGATTGCGCTCGATCCCGCTCCAACGCCCTCCGTCGCGCGGCACTTCGCCTCGCGGTGATCTGGCTTACTTCGCGGCGGTCGCTTGCGGAGACTTGGCTTTCATCTCCTTGATGCGCGTGGCCTTGCCGGTGAGGTGGCGCAGGTAGTACAGCTTGGCACGACGCACGCGGCCACGACGCACGACAATGATGTCGGCGAGCATGGGGCTGTGCAGCGGGAAGATGCGCTCGACGCCGACGCCGTTGGAGATCTTCCGGACGGTGAACGTCGCGCTGACACCGACACCACGACGGGCGATGCAGACTCCCTCGAATGCCTGGATGCGCTCCTTTTCCCCTTCCTTCACTCGGACGTTCACGCGGACGGTATCACCGGCGCGAAACGCTGGGATGTCGCGGAGCCACTCTTTCTGGGTTTCGATGAAGACATGCATATGTCACTCGGGGCCGACGGCCCGGT
>JBDSML010000012.1:0-2545 GCA_039915865.1 Gemmatimonadaceae bacterium
ATCGTCGCGCTCGCGCGTCCGCGATCCGGCGCGCATGCGGAGACGTCGACGAGTGAGGGCATCAACATCGTCGTCGCGTTCGACATCTCCAGCTCGATGCTCGCGCTCGACTTCCAGCCGCAGAACCGGCTCGAGGTCGCGCGCGCGAAGATCAAGCAGTTCGTCGCCGCGCGCAGCTCGGATCGCATCGGCATCGTCGCCTTCTCCGGCGAAGCGCTCACGCAGGTCCCGCTCACCACCGACTATCCGGTCGTGCAGGCCGCGCTCGACAACCTGCAACCCGGCCAGCTCGAGGATGGGACGGCCATCGGTACCGCCATCGCCACGGCGGCGAATCGCCTCAAGGATGCGCCTGGCCGCTCGCGCGTGCTGATCCTCCTCACCGACGGCGTGAACAACCGCGGGTCGATCGATCCGCGCACGGCAGCCAAGGCAGCGGCCGCATTCGGCATCAAGATCTACGGCATCGGCGTCGGCACCGAAGGCATGGCGCCAGTCCCTGTGGGCCGAGGACTGTTCGGTCTTCGCTACGAGATGCAGCGCGTCGAGATCGACGATGCGCTGCTCACCGACGTCTCGAACGCGACGGGGGGTCGCTACTTTCGCGCGCGAGATCCGGCCGCGCTGCAGCGCATCACCGAACAGATCAACGCGCTGGAGCGCACGCCGGTGCGCAGCCGAACATACGTCCGGTACGCCGAGCTCTTTCGCTGGCCGCTGGGGCTGATGCTCGTCGCGCTGGCGAGTGAATTGTTGCTCGTCGCGTGGAAGGGGCCACTGCCATGATCGCGATTCCGTACATGGAGTGGATCGAGTTGCCATGGTTGCTGCCGTTGGCAATCGTCCTCCCGATCGTGTTTGCGCTCCTGTTGCGTCGCGCGCGTGCGAGTCGAGAGCGGCGACTGCTGCGCTTCGGGGCGCTCGACGTGGTGCGGCGCCTCATCCCGCCCTCCGCGCTCACGGGCAGCGGCTGGCGCGCCGCGCGACTCGGCCTCGCCGCCGCATTCGCGGGTCTCGCCATCGCCGGTCCGCGCTGGGGACAGGAGTCGACGGTCGTGAAGTCGAGTGGCGTGGACCTCGTGCTTGCCGTCGATGCATCGCTGTCGATGATGGCAGAGGATGAAAAGCCGAGCCGCCTCGAGCGCGTGAAGCAGGAGATACGGCGGTTGCGGGCAATCAGCCCGGGAGATCGCGTCGGCCTGCTCGCATTCGCTGGCCGGTCGTACGTCCTCACGCCGATTACGGTCGACGGCGGCGCACTCGATCTCTTCCTCGACAATCTCGATCCGAGCGTGGTTGGCCAGGCCGGCAGTTCGCTCGCATCGACGATCACGCAGGGCACGAGTCTCCTCTCGCTCACCAAGAGCGGTGCGGATCGCGCGCTCGTCGTCATGAGTGACGGTGAGGGCTTCGAACCGACCGATGAGCTCATCGCAGCGGCGCAGAAGGCGGCAGAGAACAACGTGAGCCTCGTGACGGTGGGCTTCGGAACACCGCAGGGTGCGACGATTCCCATCAAGGATGCCAACGGTGGCCTCACGCAGAAGCGCGACGAGAACGGGCAGGTGGTGACGACGCACTATCGTCCCGAGTTGTTACAGGCAGCGGCCAAGGCGGCGAACGGCACGTTCATTCCCGCCGAGGCCACGGACAAGGCGGCACGCATCAAGTCGGCGCTGGGGAAGCTCCGCGCCGGTACGCGCACCACGCAGACAGGTGAATCCCTCACGCCGCGCTTTCAATGGTTTCTCTTGCCGGCCATCTTGCTCCTCTGGCTCGACACGATTCTCGCCGGACGTCGCGGGCGTCGTCGCCGTCGCGCGGCATCGGCAGAGACGGCCGTGGCCGCCGCACTGCTCGCGAGCGTGATGCTCGCGGGCTGCGCACCGGCCCGCGAGTCGGTCGACGGTGCGGCAGCGTACGCCGCAAAGGATTACAAGCGGGCCGCGCTGTTGCTCGGGCAGGTGGTCGCGAAGGGCGACAAGACACCCGGCGCGCTCTACAATTACGGCACCGCGCTCCTTGCGGCAGATTCCACGGCGAGTGCGGCCGAGATTCTCGAACGAGTGGCCGAGAAGGCGGATGCCGAAGTCCAGTATCGGGGGCGGTTCAACGCGGGCCTCGCGCATCTCACGCGCGGCCGGGCACTGCAGGGCGACTCCGCGGCGACGGAGCTCAAGGCAACGCTTGCCCTCTACAAGCGCGTATTGATTCAGCGGCCAAACGATCTCGACGCAAAATGGAATTACGAGCTGGCGCTGGACAAGCAGAAGAAGGGCGGGGGTGGCGGCGGAGGCGGACAATCCAACGCCGCGCCGTCGCCCGCGCAGCAACAGCCGAAGCCGCAACCGACGCTCGCGCAGCGACAGGCCGAACAGCTGCTGGGCAGTGCCGAGCGTGAGGAGCGCGAGGTGCAGGGCCGGAAGCAGAAGTCGAACCGGCCGGACCCGCCGCCGGGAGGCAAGGACTGGTGACGGCGTCGTGATCGGCTGGCTGCTCGCCGCGCAGATCGCCGTGGTCGCGCAGGCGCCGGAGTCCGCCTTCG
>JBDSML010000015.1:0-7452 GCA_039915865.1 Gemmatimonadaceae bacterium
GTCTCGAACTGGGGAAACAGCGTCCCGAAGCCGAGCGCCATGCCGCACAGCGCCATCGTCATCAGCGCGATCGTCATCACCGACACGGCGAACATGAAGTCGCTCACCTGGAGCATCGCATTCGTCACCCCGACGATTCCCAGCGCAAGAATGAGCAGAGGCAGCGTGCCGACCCAGAACTTCGCCCACAACAGATCCTTCACGGGCATCGGGCTCGACTTCAGCAACCAGAGCGTCCTGCCTTCGAGCGAGACGGACGGGAAGATGAACCGCGCCGCGATCGACGCCAGCACGAACCCCGCGAGCACGAGATTCAGGAAGGGAATGACGTTCACCAGGAAGAACGTGATCCCCTCGCCGCGCAGCGGCAGGTACTTGATGTTGAAGACATACACCACCACGAGCACCGCGAGCAGGATGAGCTGCGACCACTGCGTGGTATCGCGGAAGAACAGGCGAAGCTCCTTGAGCATCAACTCGCGGCGCAGCACGCTGAGCGGCGCGAGCAGCGTGTAGCCGATCCGCTTCGAGATGCCCGCCCGCGACCTGCTCCCCGCGCTTTCCTGTGCCTTGCTGAACCCGTCCATGTACAGCGAGCGATGCAGGATTGCGCCAAGGACGATCGCCGCCGCCGCCGTGCTCCACAGCAGGTACACCGGCAGGAAGTCCATCCGGTTGTTCAACCACCCGAGGATCGCGTTCGACACCCACTCGCTCGGCATGAACGGCGACGTCGGCGTGCGCAGGATCGTCACGAACTCCACGAGCGAACGAAAGCCTTCAGGGCGCGCCAGTCGCTCGGGACGCACGATGCGAAACAGCAGCACGATGCCACCCGCCGCCAGCACCGCGATGACGCTGAGGATGTCGCGCGTGCGTCGCGCCGGAAAGATGTTCACGAGCAGCAGCGTGATCGCGCTGCCGATCACCGTCGGGATCAGCAGGAACGGAACGAAGACGACGATCACGAGCAGTGGGAAGATCGGCCCACCGTGATACGCGACACCGAACGCGGTGAACAACGGCACCGCCATCAGCACCACCATCCAGCTCGACGCCACTGCCGTCTCGAGCAGCTTCGCGCCGTAGAGCTTGAGCCAATCCACCGGTGCCGCCACGAGCAGATCGAGATCCTTGGCCAGGAAGAAGCTCGACAGCGCCGTGATGATGTTCGACAACAAGAGAATCGAGAAGAACCCGATCAGGATGATGCCGAGCAGCTTGCCCGCGAGAAACGGCCCGAAGTCGGGCACACCACGGAAGTAGACGAGCAGCTTGTACAGCACGGTGTAGATGAACACCCAGAACAGCAGGCCGATGACGCCGAGGATGCTGAACCGCGCGCCTCGGCCACGCTCGTTCGCCATCGTGCGCGCACGCGCCGTGAGCCATTTGGGCAGCAACAACAATCCAAGCGGCGGGTCAGGCCGCTTTTCTTGGCGGTGCACGTCCGCCGGACGCACGCCCGGCAGCAGGTCCGCGTCAGGCATCCAATACCTCGACGAGCTCGCGCGCCGCATTTTCGCCGGTGAGCCGCAGGAAGATCTGCTCCAGCCCCTGCGAATCACCCGTGCGCGCCGCCTCGGCGCGGAGCTCGGTCATCGTGCCGCATGCGCGAATCTTTCCCTTCGCGATGATCGCCACGCGGTCGCAGAGCGTCTCCGCCACCTCGAGCGTGTGCGTGCTCATCATGATGGTGTGCCCGCGACGCGTGTACTCGCGGAAGAGATCCTTGAGGATCTTCGCCGCCTTCGGGTCGAGTCCCACCATCGGCTCGTCGACGACGATCACTTCGGGACGATGCACGAACGCGCTCGAGATGATCAGCTTCTGCCGCATGCCATGGCTGTAGCTCTCGACGAGCTCGTCGCGCCACTCCTCGAGGTCGAACAGCGCCATCAGCTCGCGCGCACGATGCTCGACTTCGGCGCCTTCCTGCTCGTACAACCCCGCGACGAAACGCAGGAACTCGGTGCCGGTGAGCTTCTCGTAGATGAAGGGCCGGTCGGGGATGAAACCGAGCCGCATCTTCGCGCCGATCGGATCGGCCTTCAGATCGTAACCGGCGATCGAAATGGAGCCGCCGGACGGCTTCAGGATGCCGGCGATCATGCGCAGCGTCGTCGTCTTGCCCGCCCCGTTCGGGCCGAGGAAGCCGAATAATTCCCCGCGCGGCACTTCGAGGTCGATCGCGTCCACGGCGGTAAAGCTGCCGTAACGCTTGGTGAGCTGCCGCAGGCTGATCATATCGAGCGAGTGGGGAACTAGCGCGTGGGACTACTTGGAAGCGAGAACGTCGATCTTGAGCGCGCCCATGAGACGCAGGAGCTCGGCTTGCTTGCCCAATCCGCCGATCGTGAACCGCAGGTGTGATGCGTCGGCGGGGAACTGGCCAAACGTCGGGTCCACGGCGACGAATCGCTCCAGCCAGATCTCCGGCCAGGCGTGGTAGTAGAACTTGCCGTCGAGAAAGGCGAGTCCCGCGGCGACGCGCGCAGGAATCCCCGCAGCGCGCGCCAGGGCGACGTAGAGCTGCGCGTGCTCGTTGCAGTCGCCACTGCGCTTCCGCAGGGTCTGAAGTGCACTCGGCACACCCACGGTGATCTTCTTCTCCAGCGAATCGTACAGCCACTTGTTGATACGCTCGGCAACGACGCGCGGATTGGTCTCCTTGCCGCGGAGGCGAAGCGCCAGTGCGACGATCTCCGGACTCTCCACCTCGAGCAATGGCTCGGCGTCGAGGAACACACTCATCACGGTGGCCTTCGCCCCGTTCGGCAATGCATACATCGCAACGAGCGCCGATGGCGCTTCTCGCGTGATGGTGAGCGTGTCGCCGCGCAGCTTCTGTCGATAGCCCTTCACGTCGAAGCCGTCGAGGTCCACGCCGGTGAGACGCAGCTTGAGCTCCGAGAGATTCTCACCGAGCTTCTTGTTCGCGCTGATCGCGGTGGTCTCGTAGATGTCGCGATCGGCCGATACGGAATTGCCGCGCTTGCCGGCGTCGGCTTTCCAGTTCTCGAACGCGACTTCATACGGACGCCGCTCGAGCGTGAGGCCGAGCAGTTGTGTCGCCAGCACGACGCGCCCCTGCTCGTCGACCCAACCGGCGAAACCGCTGGCCGCCGTGCCGCTCGACCCCGAGTCCGATGCGAGCTTCCATGCGCGAATCGTGTCCGGCAGCGCACCGACCCATCGCGCCGACGCTGCATCGAACACGCTGCTGTCATTGAGCACGAACAGGCTCTCCGCCTTCACGGCGATGCGCACATCCTTCGGCGTCATCGACGCCGGATCGAACAGCGGTAGCGTGTACGTCTTGCCCACCTTCGGCCGCTCGCCGAGGGCGATGGCGAGTGGGACGAGCGTGGGCAGGAGAATGGGGCCGTTGAGCTTCACCCGCTGAGTATCGGTCGCTTGTCCGGCAATTCCACGCACGGTCAGCAGAAGAAGCGTGTCCCCGATCACCCGACCCGTCGCCTTGACCGGCGTGACGTCGGCATCGACATCCAGCGTGAAGCTGCTGACACGAAGCGCTCGCGTGAGACGCACGGTCGTCCGCGCGCTCGCGCGATGCAGCTTGCCCGCGATCGGCAGGTCGGCGACCAGATAGTCCAGCACGGTGATGCCGCCCTGTGCCGTATCCACCGTCGTCGACGCGAATCCGATCTGCTCCCCGCGCTGCAGCACGGCGAAGTACGTCGCGCCCGGCGTCACGCGAAGCCCGGCCTCGGCGAGCTGCTCCGTGTGCGGACGGAACAGCTCCCGCTGTGTCAACAGACCCAATCCAACGAGCCAGAGAGCGAGAACGCCCGCAGCGAGCAGGGAGCGTTTGCCGAGCCGACGGGTCAACCGGTCACCGTTTCTGCGTATCGCGTGCGCGGCGATATGCCGCGGCCGCCTCGACGGGACGCCCCATCCGATCGAGGACGATCCCCATGCCCTTCAGCGCACGCATGCTGTTCGGCTGCAGCGTCGCCGCCATCTCGTACGACGACAGCGCCGCCGGCAACTCGTCGATGTGGTTGTACGCTTCGCCGAGGTAGTAGTGTGCGTCACCATGCGACGCATCGGAGGCGATGGCAGCGAGCAACGGCTCGACGGCCTCGCGCCACCGCGCGCGCTTGGAGAAGAGAATGCCAAGCTGGACCTGCACGTCGGGACTGCGCGGATTGATGCGCGCAGCGCGACGCAGGTCGACCTCCGCCTGGTCGTAGCGCGCACGCGACGCGAGCAACGTCGCGCGCGCGACCAGCGTGGACACGTCGTCGGGCGCACTCTCGAGCGCGCGGCCCAGCTCCGCGAGCGCGCCTTCCACGTCTCCCTTCTTTTCGAGCATACCCGCAAGCACTGCGCGCGCGCGTGCGTTACCCGGCTCGCGCGCGATGAGCGCACGCACGGTCACCTGCGCCGCGCTCATCTCTCCGCGCGCCGCCTGCTCCTTCACCTGCTCGAGGAGGTCCGGCTCGCGTTCGGCGACACGCTCGTCGGCCTGCGCGAGAGGGCGCTCCTGCTCGGTCAGCTCGAGACTCGACTGGGCCGCCGCGTCGGTGGGGCCGCCGCCTTCGATTGGATTCTCGGAATTCGGATGCGTCATGCTGCGATTCATCTCCGGCATATGCGGATCAGGCGAGTGCGAGGGTCGTCTCGCCGTTGATCCACTCCAGGTACTTCGCGTTTCCCCCAGTGACTGCCAAGGCGAGCAACTCCGGCACCTTGTAGGGATGCAACTCGTCGAACGCCAGCTGAAGTGTATCCAGCCGGGCCGAGCGCGTCTTCAGCAACACGACGACCTCCTGCTCGTCGGCGATCTTGCCCTGCCAACGGTAGAGGGACCGTCCAGACGGGAGAACCGTGCCGCAGGCGATCAGACGGCGCTCGAGCAGCTCGCGGACGAGCTTCACGGCCTCATCCGCAGAAGAAAGCGTCGTCATCACCACGATGGCGTCAGTATGCGGCATGGTCTCGGAAAGGGCGCGTGGAGGGACGTGCTGACGTCGGCGTGGACCTGCAATGGAACGTCGCGGGGTAATCTAATGCGGGTGGCCAGCGTGTCCTCGGTCCGGGGCCCGCGCCTTGTCTGCCCACGGTCCTGAAGCGAGCTTTCCCTGGCTATGGCAGAAGACGCACTCATCGTCCGCGGCGCACGCGAGCACAACCTGCGCAACGTGGACGTTACCATCCCCCGCGACCGCCTCACGGTCATCACGGGGTTGTCCGGCTCGGGGAAATCCTCGCTGGCCTTCGACACCATCTATGCAGAGGGCCAGCGACGCTATGTCGAGTCGCTGTCCGCGTATGCGCGCCAGTTTCTCGGGCTCATGGAGAAGCCCGACGTCGACGCCATCGAGGGACTCTCCCCCGCAATTTCCATCGAACAGAAGAGCGCCGGGCACAATCCGCGTTCTACTGTCGGGACGGTCACGGAGATTTACGACTATCTCCGCCTGCTGTACGCCCGCGCCGGAACGCCGCATTGCCCGAGCTGTGGACGTTTCGTTCAGCGGCAGAGCCCGGCGCAGATCTCCGAGGCTGTTCTCGGCTGGCCCGACGGCACGAAGATCGAAGTGCGCGCTCCGCTCATCCAGGGACGCAAGGGCGAATTCCGCGAGCTGTTCGAGTCCGTGCGCAAGCAGGGCTTCATCCGCGCGTACGTCGACGGCGCGCTCATCGAAGTCGCCGATCCGCCGAAGCTCAATCGCCGGCAGAATCACGACGTCTCCGTGGTCGTCGACCGACTTGCCGTCCGCACTGATGATCGCGGACGCCTGACGGACTCCATCGAGACAGCGCTCAAGCTCGCCGAAGGACTCGTCGAAGTCGTCAACGCGGACACCAACGTCGTCGAGACATTCTCGGAGAAGTACGGCTGTCCCGTGTGCGGCATCTCGATGCCGGAGCTCGAGCCGCGCCACTTCTCGTTCAACTCGCCCTTCGGCGCCTGCTCGAAGTGCGGTGGACTCGGAACTCGTCGTCGCGTGAGCGAAGAGCTCGTGCTTGGCGACGCCCGCATCTCTATCCTCGAGGGGGTCGTGCTGCCCTGGGGCGAGCCGACCGGCTACCTGCGGAAGGTCGTGCTGCCCACGCTCGCCCGGCAGTTCAAGTTCGACCTCAATGCGCCGTGGGGCGATCTCTCCAAGGCGGTGCGCGACTCGCTGCTGTATGGCGATGGATCCACCAGCAAGAAGAAGAAGGGCGATACGACGTGGGAAGGGATCATCGCCAATGTCGAACGCCGCTATGAAGAGAGCGACTCCGACATGGTGCGCATGGAGCTCGAGGCGTACATGCTCGCCGTGCCGTGCGCCGCGTGCAACGGTCATCGTCTCAAGCCGGAGTCGCTCGCCGTCACGATCGACGGACGCAACATCGGTGAGCTCACCGACATGTCGATCGTCCAGTCGCGCTCGTTCTTCGAGAACGTGCCGATCAAGGACGAGAGCCACGTCATCGGCCTTGATCCCGAGATCGCCGCGCCGATCATGAAGGAAGTGCGCGAGCGTCTCCGTTTTCTCGTGGACGTCGGGCTCGACTACCTGACGTTGGGTCGCTCCGCCGAGTCGCTTTCCGGCGGCGAGGCACAGCGCATTCGTCTCGCGACGCAGATCGGTTCACGCCTCGTCGGCGTGCTGTACATCCTCGACGAGCCGTCGATCGGCCTGCACCAGCGCGACAACGCACGTCTGCTCTCGACGCTCGAGCAACTGCGCGATCTCGGCAACACGGTGATCGTCGTCGAGCACGACGAAGAGACGATGCGCGCCGCCGATCACGTCATCGACATGGGACCCGGCGCGGGCAAGCATGGCGGCGAAGTCATCGCCGCCGGCACGGTGGACGAGATCATCCGCAATCCGCGCTCGATCACGGGCAAGTACCTGAGCGGCGAGATGGAGATCGCCCTGCCCGCCGAGCGTCGCCCGGTCGATCCGAAGAAGACGATCAGGATCCAGAACGCCCGCGAGCACAACCTCCGCAACGTGGACGCGGAGATTCCACTCGGCCTCTTCGTCGCGGTCACCGGTGTGTCAGGCTCGGGCAAGAGCTCGTTGATCGAAGACATCCTGCACCAGTCGCTCGCGCGGCATTTCTATCGCGCGCGCGTCATTCCTGGCCTGCACGATCGCATCACGGGACTCGAGCACATCGACAAGGTCATCGACATCGACCAGAGTCCGATCGGCCGTACGCCGCGCTCCAACCCGGCGACGTACACGGGACTCTTCACGCCCATTCGCGAGCTGTTCGCCGAGCTGCCCGAGGCGAAGATTCGCGGCTACGGACCGGGACGATTCTCGTTCAACGTGAAAGGCGGTCGCTGCGAAGCCTGTCAGGGCGACGGTCTCGTGAAGATCGAGATGCACTTCCTGCCCGATGTCTACGTGCCCTGCGAAGTGTGCAAGGGCAAGCGGTACAATCGCGAGACGCTCGAGGTCCGCTTCCGTGGTCAGA
>JBDSML010000064.1:0-5001 GCA_039915865.1 Gemmatimonadaceae bacterium
GCGCAGTGACTGGGGCGAAGTCGTAACAAGGTAGCCGTAGGGGAACCTGCGGCTGGATCACCTCCTTAACGGATCGCGAGTAACCTCCTCGGAGGGGAAAGCATCTCGTAGTCGCGCCATCCACAACTATCACACTCGATTGTTATTCATACAGAAGCCCCGCATTTCCTCGGAAATGCGGGGCTTCGTGTCGTCCCAGACGCGCAATCGTTCGCCCCACCGCGTTGTCCACTCGCATGCGTCCAAACACTCACGTCGTCGCACTCGGAAACGGGCACGACGCGTCCGCACGCTCTCGACGCCAACGGAGTCTTCGGCTATCATCGTCTGTCGCCGAGCGCCGGATCAAGCGCGATAGCGTCGGCGTTCCCCACCCGCACCCGTGGCTCGTTGCGCCCCCGCCAGCTCCGTCACGCCGTAGTTCGGCTCCCGTTCGCGCTCCTGTTCGGCATGTCGTGCCGGCAGTCTTCTGCGCCGAAGCATCCGCTGGATCCGTTGGATGCTGATGAGATGCGCATCGCACAGACGGTACTGCGCGCCAACGGTCTCCTATCGCACGGCAGCCGCGTGACGCTGCTCGATGTGAGCGAGCCGCCCAAAGTGGACGTATTGGGCGGACGCGCCATCTCGCGCACCGCGTTCGCGGTCATCTACGACGCGAATCGCAATGCCACGGGCGAGGCGGTCGTGGACGTGAGCACCCAGCGCCTGCGAAGCTGGCGGCTCGTGCCGCTCGCGCAGGCCGCGCTCGACGGTGTGGACGCAGCGCTCACCGATTCGATCGTACACGAGAACCAGAGCTGGCGCGCTGCTCTGGCCAGAAGGGGCGTCGACGCCCGATCCGCCGTCGTGTTCGCCTGGAGCGCTGGACATTTCGGCGGTGAGGACACCGCGCAGCAGCGGCTCGTTCGCGCCATCACGTACGTCCGCGCTGCGCACGACAACGAGATGGCGCGCCCGGTGGAGGGTCTGACCGCAGTTGTGGATCTCAGCGCGCACCGCGTGGTTCGTCTCGATGACCAAGGCGACGTCCCCGTGCCGGATGCCGCGAGCGAGCGCGACGCATGGCGTCCTCTTGCACCTCCCGTCACGCCAGAGCAAGCACCGACGTCGTGGTCGAGCGCGACATGGGCCGGTTCAGCCCCGCACGTCGATGATCACGCAGTACGATGGCGGCGATGGCGATTTCACGTCGCGCTGCGTCCTCGAGAAGGACTCGTGCTCTATGCAGTGGGCTTCGACGATGGCACTCGCGTGCGCAGCGTTCTGTATCGCGGGTCGCTCTCGGAGATTGTCGTACCATATGGCGATCCGGGGTCGGGCTGGTACTTCCGGAACTCCTTCGATGTGGGTGAGCTGGGAATGGGCGGAGGCGTCGCCACGCTCGCGCCGGGAGTCGACTGTCCCACGAACGCCGCACTGCTCGATGCGACGATCGCCGACGCGTCAGGCACACCACGTCGCCGCGCGCGGGCAGTCGCCCTCTTCGAGCGCGATGGCGGGTTGGCGTGGAAGCACGGCGATCTCGCGCGCCGCGCGCGCGAGCTCGTCGTGTTCTCGGTAAGCCGGTTGGGCAACTACGACTATGGCTTCGAATGGATCTTTCATGAAGACGGCACGCTCGAGCATCGCGTCCTGCTCACCGGCGTCATGACGCCCAAGGGAGTTGCGCCGGGACATCCCGACTCACTTGCGTCGCTCGTGGCGCCCGGAGTGGCGGCCGTTCACCATCAGCACTTCTTCAACTATCGGCTCGATCTCGACGTGGACGGCGCTGCACCGAACGAGGTCGAAGAGGTCGAAACGCACGGCCTCGCGGCGGGAGGGGCGAACGCGCACGGTGGGGGCTTCGCGATGGTTACACGGCGGCTCACGTCGGAGCAACAGGCGCGGCGCGCGCTCGAGCCGCACTCGGGCCGACGGTGGCGCGTGATCAATCCCGCCGTGCGCGGTGCACTCGGCGGCCCCACCGGCTATGAGCTCGTACCGGGCGCCAACGCGGATCCCTTCGCGATGGAAGGGAGCTCGCTGCGGCAACGCGCGGGCTTTCTCGATTGGCATCTGTGGGCGACTCCATATGCCGACTCCGAGCGGTATGCCGCAGCTGACTACCCGAATCAATCACCAGGCGGGAGCGGACTCGTGCGCTGGACGTCCGCCAACCGATCGCTCGTCGGCGGCGACGTCGTACTCTGGTACACCCTCGGCATCACCCACAACCCTCGGCCGGAGGACTGGCCCGTGATGCCGGTTCACGACGCTGGCTTTCGTTTGATGCCCGTCAGCTTTTTCGATCGCAACCCGGTGTTGTCTCGACCGTGATCGTGCCCGTCGTCGATGCGATTCATGGTCCTCTTTGCGTTGCGAGTCACCCACGATAGTCGCAGCACTCACGCCACAGTGCCCGACGCCGATATGAATTCAGCTGCGTCAAGTGATTGATTTATAATCGGTTGCTCTTGCGCGCATTTCGGCTTGGAGCTTGCTGTCGAGCGCAACGTCCCTCTCCTCTCCGGACGCGGGACGCGTTCGTTCATTTCGGCGTCGGAGGCTTCATGAATCGTTTTGCGCAGGCCCTCGTTCTTCTATGCGTCGCTGCAGTTCCCGCGTACGCAGGCGTCCCGGTAACGGTGTCGCCGGAGCCGGCGTCCCTCGTGCTACTCGCCACCGGGATCGGCGCGATCGGTGCTGGCGCGTGGTGGCGCAGCCGCCGCCGCTAACGAGCGTAGTTCAGAGGGTCCAACTCTCCTCGATATCACTCGCGCGGAAGCCCCGCTGTGGCACACTGCCGCAGCGGGGCCTTGCATACCCGCGAGCGAGGAGAGGCGGCGCAATTGGTCACCCGCGCTTACCCGCGCTCACCCACGCCGAGCCCCGCGATAGGAACCAGTTACAATTGCACCCGGACGGCAGTCGTTCACCACGATGACCTCCCCCTCGACGTCCCCCGCTCAGTCGACCCTCTCGCCAGAGCCGGCGCGGCCGGAAGGTGCCACCGAACAGGACACGTCCCTTCCCGTTCACGGACCACTCGCCGCTGCCATGGAGCGCCTCGTCTCGCTCGCCGCGGCCGCCGTTCGCGCGCCCTTTGCCTTCATCATCTTCACCGGCAACGACAGGCGCTCCTTCGGCGCAGGGCGCGGACTTCCAGCCTGGGTCTCGCACGACGCCGGCGCATTCTGGCGCTCCGGGATTGGTGAGCGCATCAGCGACGGGCCTGTCATCCTCCGCGATACGGGCGACTCGAACGGCCCACCAGAGGAATTCGCTGCCCGCGAGCTCGGCATCCGATCCCTGCTCGGCGTCCCCATTCGCGCCAGCACCGGGGAGCTGATAGGCGTGTTCTGCGCCGCCGATCCCGAGCCCACGCAGTGGAGCGACGATGATCAGTCCATGCTGGAGCAGTTCGCGTCCACGGCTGCCTCGGATTGGGAGCTGCGCCACTCGCTGGCAGAGCACGAAGCGAACGAGCGGCGCATGGGCTTCTACAGCAATCACGACGTCCTCACCGGCCTCGCGAACCGCGCCGTCCTCCTCGACCGGCTGCGCTTCGCGCTCGACCGCCCGACGCTGATGCAGCGGTCCAGCAACGGTGACTCTCCGAACGCGCTACACGTGCCGGACGACGAGCTCATCGCCGTGTTCTTTCTGGACATCAACAACTTCCGCACGGTCAACGACAGGTTCGGACACCAGGTGGGCGACCAGCTACTCGCGTCCATCGGGAAGCGGCTGCGCCAGGCCGCCGGCGCCAGCGCGTGTGTCGCACGACTTGGCGGCGACGAATTCGCCGTCCTCATCGACCGCATCGAAGGGGCCGACATGGCAGAGCACATGGCGCAGCGGTTTCGCGAGGTACTCTCACGGCCCACGGCAGTTGGAAAGGAGGAGATCCTCCTCACCGTGAGTATCGGCATATCGCTGAGCACGACCTCCGCGGAGCTCGCCGAGCACATGCTCCGCGGCGCGGACCTCGCCATGGCGCGCGCCAAGCGTGCGACGCATACAGACATCATGCCGCAGCCGGTGATCTTCGACTGGACGATCGCCGCCGAGGCGCGCGCGAAGCGCCGGCTGCAGGACGAATTGCGCGACGCGATCGTCCAGGACGAGCTCGTGCTGCACTACATGCCGATCGTGCGCCTGGCCACGGGCCAGATCGAAGGAGTGGAGGCACTCGTGCGCTGGCGCCATCCGACGCGTGGGTTGCTCCCGCCATCGGAATTCCTCGGCGTCGCGGAGGAGATGGACATCATCTCGGAGCTCGGCCGCTGGGTGCTGCGCGAGGCGTGTCGTCAGGTGGTCGAGTGGAACCGTTCAGTGCCACTGGGCGGACCGCTCAGCATCGCCGTGAACCTCTCGGCGCGGCAGTTCAATGCGACCGGGTTCCTCAATGACGTTGCGGAGGCCATTCAGAGCAATTCGCTTCCGCCGCGCGCCCTCGTGCTCGAGGTCAACGAGCGCGTGGTGGAGCGAGACGTCGCGCGTGCGTACGGTGTGATGCAGTCGCTGCGCGTCGTCGGTGCGGTCATCCACATGGACGACTTCGGCAAGGGCAACTCGCCGCTTGGGTTCCTGCAGCGGCTACCCTTGGATGGCGTGAAGATCGACCACGAGCTCGTGAACCGGATGGACCGTGATGAGCGGGCGCTGCGACTGGTGCGATCGGTCGTGGGGCTCTCTCGTGAGTTCGGGCTCGACGTGGTCGCCGAGGGTATCGCTGCGGCGGGCCACCTGACGACGTTGCAGGAGATCGGGTGCACGCACGGGCAGGGTCCGCTCTTCTCGTCGGCGGTGGAAGCGTCGGTGATCTCGCGGATGCTTCACGCTCGGCCGTGGTAGGTTGGGATCGGTCGGGATGTCGAGTGCTACTGCGATTGACCAGAGCATGTTGCGTAGATAAATTCCGATGCTCTACCGGAATGGGGCCTGTAGCTCAGTTGGTTAGAGCGCACGCCTGATAAGCGTGAGGTCAGAGGTTCAACTCCTCTCAGGCCCATA
>JBDSML010000066.1:0-37603 GCA_039915865.1 Gemmatimonadaceae bacterium
TCCGGCCCTCCCACCACGGCGTTCCGGGCGACTACCTTTATCGTCTGCCTATGACCAAGCGCGAAGAAGCTCTCGACTATCACTCGCAGGGGCGGCCCGGCAAGATCGCGGTCGTTCCCACGAAGCCGCTCAACAACCAGCGGGACCTTTCGCTCGCGTACTCCCCTGGTGTCGCCGAGCCCTGCCTCGCCATCAAGGAGAATCCGGACGACGTCTACAAGTACACGGCGCGCGGCAATCTCGTTGCCGTCGTGACGAACGGGACCGCTGTCCTTGGACTCGGCAACATCGGCGCTCTCGCCGGCAAGCCGGTGATGGAGGGCAAGGCGAACCTCTTCAAGCAGTTCTCCGACATCGACGTCTTCGACCTCGAAGTGGGATCGGAGGATCCGGACGACGTCATCAGGTTCTGCCAGCTTCTCGAGCCCACCGTCGGCGGCATCAACCTCGAGGACATCAAGGCGCCGGAGTGCTTCTATATCGAAGAGACACTCCGCAAGACGATGGGCATCCCCGTCTTTCATGACGACCAGCACGGCACCGCCATCATCTCCGGTGCCGCGTTGCTCAATGCGCTCGAGATCACCGGCAAGTTGATCAATCAGATCAAGGTCGTGTTTTCCGGCGCCGGTGCCGCAGCGATCAGCACGGCCGAGCACTACGTGCGGCTCGGCGTGAAGCGCGAGAACATCTTCATGTGCGATCGCCACGGCGTCATCCACGAAGGGCGCGACCATGGCGACATGGATCCGTACAAGGCGCGCTTCGTCCAGGAGACGACTGCCCGCACGGTCGGCGATGCGCTCGTCGGCGCGGACGTCTTCGTCGGGCTGAGCGTCGCCGGCGCAGTGACGCGCGAAATGGTGGCGGCGATGGCGGCACGGCCGATTATCTTCGCGCTCGCCAATCCGGTGCCGGAGATCACGCCGGAAGAAGTGTGCGCCGTGCGCAGCGATGCCATCATCGCCACGGGCCGCAGCGACTATCCGAACCAGGTCAACAACGTCCTCGGCTTCCCGTTCATCTTCCGCGGGGCGCTCGACGTCCGCGCCACGGAGATCAACGAAGAGATGAAGATGGCGGCGACACGCGCGCTGGCGCTGCTCGCCAAGCAGGATGTCCCTGATTCCGTCGCGGCGCTGTATGGCCTGCGCAACGTGCACTTCGGGCCTGACTACCTCATTCCCTTTCCCTTCGATCCGCGTGTCCTGCTGTGGGTCGCGCCGGCGGTCGCATGGGCAGCGGTGGCGACCGGGGTCGCGCGCGAGTTCATCGACCTCGAGGGCTATCGCGAGCGTCTCGAGGAGCGTCTCGGGCGCGCGCGCGGCATCATGCGCGGGCTCATCAACCGCGCCATGCGCGACCCGAAGCGTATCGTCTTCCCGGAAGGCGAGGAGCCGAAGATCATTCGCGCCGCGGCCACGCTCGTCGAGGACGGCATCGCACTTCCAATCCTCCTCGGCAACCCGGAAACGATCACGCGCATCGCGTGCGAGAATCGCATCTCGCTCGAGGGCATCGTCATCGACGATCCCGCCACGTCGCCGCGCCGCGATGCCTACGCGCACTACATGTGGCAGCTGCGTCAGCGCAAGGGACTCTCGCTCGACGAAGCACGCCGACAGCTGTTCAACGGCAACTACTTCGGGTCGTGCATGGTCGCTCGTGGTGACGCGGACGCGCTGCTCTCCGGCGTCACCATGCACTACCCGGAGACGATCCGTCCCGCGCTCCAGGTCATCGGTGCGCATCCCAGCGCAAAGCTCGTGAGCGGCATGTACATGCTCGTCACGGAGCGCCACGTCGTGTTCTGCGCGGATACCACGGTGAACATCGATCCCACGGCGGAACAGGTCGCGCAGATCGCGTTCGCCACCAGCCGCATCACGCGGACGCTCGGCATCGTGCCTCGCATCGCGATGCTGTCGTTCTCCAACTTCGGATCGGTCAAGCATCCCGACGCCGACAAGATGGCGCGGGCGGCCCAGATCCTGAAGGAGCGCGATCCCTCGCTCGTCGTGGATGGTGAGATGCAGGCGGACACGGCGTTCGATCCGCAGATCCTCAAGCGCGACTATCCGTTCAACACGCTGAAAGACCAGGCGAACGTGCTCATCTTCCCGAACCTGAGCGCGGGCAATATCGCCTACAAGCTGTTGCATCATCTCGGTGGCGCCACCGCCATCGGTCCCATCCTCGTCGGCATGCGGCGCCCCGTGCACGTGCTGGAGCGAGGCGCCGACGTACAGGACATCGTCAACATGGCCGCGGTGGCCGTCGTCGACGCGCAAGAACGAACGAATTCGGTGGAGCCCGCCTTCGCAGCCGCGAGCCCCACGCCGACTATCTACTCGAAACTCTGAGCGCGCCCGCATCGACGCGGCGCGCTCTCACCCGAGGACAGACATCGAATGGCCACACAGACGACACCGCAGGAAGAGACGAGCACGGAGGCCGGCCTTGGTGGCCAAGGGCTCACTCCCACCGGTGCGGTCCACTGGAATTACGTCGCACCCGTCCTGATCGAACACGCCATCCGGCGCGGCGAAGGCAAGCTCGCGGACATGGGCCCGTTCGTCGCCGTGACGGCGCCGCACACCGGCCGCTCGCCGAACGACAAGTTCCTCGTCAGGGATCCCGAGTCCGAGGCGGACGTCGACTGGGGGAAGGTGAACCAGCCGATCACCACCGAGCACTTCGAGACACTCCTCTCCGATGTGCGGACCTATCTCGACAGCCGAGATGAGTTGTTCGTGCAGGACCTCTACTGCGGCGCCGATCCGAAGTATCGTCTTGCAGTGCGCTATGTGTCGCCGAACGCGTGGCACATGGCATTTGTCCGCAACATGTTCATAAGGCCCGACATCGCGGCCCTGAAGGACTTCGCGCCGAACTTCACCGTGCTGCACGCGCCGGAGTTCCAGGCGGATCCGGCGAAGCACGGCACGCGCTCGAGCACGTTCATCGTGCTCAACCTCGCCAAGCGGATGATCCTCATCGGCGGCACACGCTATGCCGGCGAGTTGAAGAAGTCGATGTTCACGGTGATGAACTACTACATGCCCAAGCAGGACGTGATGTCCATGCACTGCTCGGCGAACATCGGACCCGCCAGCGACACGGCGCTGTTCTTCGGTCTCTCGGGCACCGGCAAGACGACACTCTCCGCCGACCCCTCACGTTCGCTCATCGGCGACGACGAGCCTGGATGGGCGCCGGAGGGCACGTTCAACTACGAGGGTGGCTGCTACGCAAAGGTCATCAACCTTTCCCCCGACGGTGAGCCAGACATCTATCGCACGACGCAGATGTTCGGCACGATCCTCGAGAACGTCGTGCTCGACCCGGTGACGCGGAAAGTGAAGTTCGAGGACCAGAGCATCACGGAGAACACGCGCGCGTCGTATCCCCTGCCCTACATCCCGAACCACGTCCCGAACGGCCGCGGCGGTCATCCCAAGAACATCATCTTCCTCACCGCCGACGCATTCGGCGTGCTGCCGCCTGTCGCGAAGCTCTCGCGCGACCAGGCGATGTACTACTTCCTCTCCGGCTACACGGCGAAGGTCGCGGGTACGGAGCGTGGCGTCACCGAGCCACAGGCGACGTTCTCGTCGTGCTTCGGCGCCGTGTTTCTCGTCTGGCATCCGACGAAGTACGCCGAGATGCTCGGCCGACTCATCGCGGAGCATGGGTCGAATGTCTGGCTGGTGAACACGGGGTGGAGCGGCGGTCCGTTCGGCGTCGGCAAGCGGATGAAGCTCGGCTACACGCGCGCCATGGTGCACGCAGCGCTCGACGGTAAGCTCGACGGCATCGCGACGCGCACGGACCCGGTGTTCGGCCTGGCGGTTCCGCAGGCGATTCCCGGCGTGCCGAATGAAGTGCTCGATCCGCGCGGCACGTGGTCTGATGCTGCGGCGTACGACACGCAGGCGAAGAAGTTGGCGGAAATGTTCCGCAAGAACTTCGAGAAGTTCGGCAGCGTCGCCGAGAGCATCAAGGCGGCCGGCCCCATGGGCTGATGGCTGGATGACAACCTGGCACGACACAAAGGGCACACCGATTTTCGGTGTGCCCTTTCGTGTTGTCAGTTGTAGCTCGTCAGGGGTCGGAGATCTCGACGAGCAGTGGGAAGTGATCGGACGCGGTTCGCACCTGCTCCGGCGTCCGCCGAACTTCGCACGCCGTGAACCGCGACGCAAACTCCGCCGGCGCGAACACGTAGTCGAGCCGCACGTGCGGATTCCAGACGGGGAACGTGTGCCCTGGTTCGTCCTGCAGGTTCTCATGGACCGCGCGCCACGCGTCGACGTAGCCGTCCGCGCGCATCATCTCGATCGTGCTGCGCGCGATGTCGCGACCGTTGAGCCACACCATGGCGCGAATCCACGCTGGCATCGGTGACGAATCGAACCGCTCTCCGGGCGCGAGCGCGTTGAAGTCGCCGGCGATGACGTGAAACGCGAAGGCTTGCCGCTCCTGCGTGAGTTGCTGCTGTATGCCGTCGAGCAGCCCACGAAGCTCCCGCGCGCGCTGGCGCTCGGTCCAGTTGGAAAACCACGCACGCAAGTGCAGGACGAACATCCGCGGAAGGCCATCGGCGAGCGACACTTCGAGCACCCCATGGCGCGTCCGCGGCGGATGTCGCCATGCATGCTCGAGGACCGGCACACGGCTGAGGAAGCCGGTGGAATGTGATCGTCGAGATCCCCAGAACGGGAACCCCGCAACCTGCGCGATACGTTCGACCACGTCCGGCTCTCTCGCTTCCTGCAGCGCCACGACATCCGGGCGTGCCGCCGAAATGACTTCGCCGATTGCGTCCGCACGGCCGACACCGCCTTCCCTGATGTTATACGTGAGCAGCCGCACGGCTAGCTCGCGTCGTCGGACTCGGGTTTCGCCAGCAGCACGAGATACGGCTGATCCATGACGGCATCCCTGACATTCTGCACGAGGGAGGTGGTGGCCTGCAGGTTCACCGGTCGTCCCACCATCGCACACAACTCCTTCCGCAGCGCCCCGAGCGCCGGCGAGGCGAACGGATGCTGCTCGCTCAGCGGCACGGAGTGAATGCCGGCAATGTGAAATTCGCGAAAGAGGAGGACCATGTCGCCGCCGACGAACGTGACATCGAGATCACTCGTGCCCGGTCCGTCAGCGTCGAACGGGTCGTCCGATCCATGCTTGTGTCCAGTGACCGAACTCCCGCGCAGGATCACCTGGACACCGGCCGGCGTCGCTTCGCCGAGCACGCGCAGGAATTCGTCGTAGCGCTGCGGATCACCGGCAAAGGCGAGTCGCATGACGCGGTCGCGCATGGTACGCTGGCTGTCGTTGTCTTCAGTTGGCATGAGCGTCCACATGGAAAGACCCATGCCAGCCGTCTCACGGTGGGCCGAGCACGACGCCGCGCCACCGCCGGCTTTGCTCCCCGCAAAGGGCGACGCCCAACCGCTTCCCGTCGCTCCGTCCATCTGGCATCCTTCCGCCATGGACGAAATCATCCGCGACCCCCTGTGGAACAACATCCGCGTCGACCCCGTCGCCCTGCGCCTCATCGACACGCGCGTGTTCCAGCGGTTGCGCTATGTCCGCCAGCTCGGTCTCGCCTATCTCGTCTACCCTGGCGCCAGCCACTCGCGCTTCGAGCACGCACTCGGCGCCTACCACCTCGCGCGACGCACGCTGAGCCTCTTCGAGGAAAACGGCCTGACGCGCGACCTCGATCGGCGGGCGTGCCTCCTCGTTCGCTACGCGGCCCTGCTCCACGACATCGGACACTATCCATTCTCGCATGCGCTCGAGGAGATCGGCGCGCTCCATCACGAGGAAGTCGCCCGACCCCTCATCACCTCGGGTGAGATTGCCGAGATCCTCCGTCAGGAACTGGGGGACGACGCTCCCGAGCGCATCATGGCGCTCATTCGCGGCAAGAGCGACATGCCGCTGCAGGGCCTGATCTCCGGCTCGCTCGACCTCGACAAGATCGAGTACCTCAAGCGCGACGCCTTCATGTGTGGCGTGAACTATGGCGACATCGACGTCGACCGCTTGATCAACTCCCTGACGCTCGTCGACGACCCCGAGCGCGGCGCGCCGATGGTGGGCATCTCCGAAAAAGGGCTCTCGGCACTCGAGTCCCTGTTGTTCGCGAAGTATCAGATGTACCGCAACGTGTATTGGCACCATGCCGTCCGTAGCGCCACGGCGATGTACAAACGGCTCGTCGACGGCGCCCTTCGCGCCGGATCGCTGAGCGCCCAGGCCCTCGCAGGGTTCACTGACGAAGGCCTGCTCCATGAGCTTGCGGCGCATGCGCCAACAGCGCTTCTCGCTGCGATGCGCGAGCGCCGCCTCTACAAGCGTGTGTTCGAATGTCCGGCCGCCGAGCTTCCGCCGGACATCGGCGAATGGATTGCCGACGACCGCGCACTCGTGGTGGCGGTGGAGGATCAGCTCGCGCGCGAGTTGCATCTCGCCCCTGGTGAGCTGCTCCTCGACTATCCGGTGAAGACGCAGATGCTCGGTCTCGACATCCCGGTCCTCCGCCGGAACGGCAGCGTGCGTCGGCTGACGGCGGCGGGATGGGAAGGTGCGGTCAACCTGCCAAAGCTGTCCGAGGAGCTTTACGGCAGCGCGCGGTGGCTGCGCGTTTTCACCGCGCAGCGCGTGTCGATCGATCGCTCAGCGGTGATACGCCTCGCCGCGTTGTCGGGAGATGAGGTTCGCGAGCGGCTCCATGCCGGCTGCCTGCTCCCATAGACAACCCGTCAGGTCGTTCTTACTCCGACGCCGCTTTGCGCTCGCGGCCGTGCGCTTCGGCCAGCTTGCGTCCGATCGCCCGGTAGTACTGCGCGTCGTCCGCCTTGCCCTGCTGCTCGAGCGACAGCGCCGCGAGCTCGATCGCGTAGAGGATGTTGCCGAGATACAGTTGAGCGACCGACGCGACCGTCTCGTCAGACAACCCGCTTGATCTCCACCGTCTTCGCGTCCCCTTCCGGATCCGGGCCGACCTCGAGCACCTGCACGATGATCGACGTGATGTTGTCCAACCCGCCACGCCCGTTCGCCTCGGAGATCAACGCCTGCACCTTCCGCTCCGGCTCGGCGCGTGAGCCGAGGAGCTGGCCGAGGCGCCGGTCGTCGACCATGCCGGTGAGTCCGTCGCTGGCGACGAGGAAGATGTCACCGTTGCGCATCTCGCCGCGATAGGTGTCGGGCTCCACGTCCGGGCTCGCTCCGACACAGCGCGTGATGACGTTGCTGTACGGATGGTAGCGTGCCTGTTCGGGCGTGAGGAAGCCGGCGTCGACCTGCTCCTGCACGTACGAGTGATCCTTCGTCAGCTGCACCAGGGTTCCGTCGCGCATGAGATAGATGCGCGAGTCGCCGACCTGGCCGATGAGGTAGCGTGAGCCGGAGAGGAGCAGCACCGAGGCTGTCGTCCCCATGCCCTGCTTGTCGACCTCGGTGAGCGTGCGATCGTGAATCGCCCGGTTGGCCTTCCGCAGCGTGTTGGCGACGAGCTTCGTCACCTCTTCGCTCAGCAGGTCGATGACCGGCGCCAGCTCGCGTTGAAGGATCTGCACGGCCATTTCACTGGCCACCTCGCCCGCCGCATGGCCACCCATGCCATCGGCGACGATGAAGATCCCGCGTGCCCCGTTCGCATCGACTGCGAAGTTGTCTTCATTGCCGGACCGGATCATGCCGACATCCGTCCGGGCTGCATAGAGAAGCTTCACGCGCGCCCTTTAAGCAGGAAGAACGCCACACCGGCGATCACGAGAACTGCGACGATCCACACCCAAGCCGGTATGCCGCCAGAGGCCTTCACAGGTTCCGGAGCCGGTGCGGGTTGAGCAGGAAGAGATGTTGGTGGCGTGGCCGTCCTGGCCGCTAACGCCGACGCGCGCCCCATCGTTGCAATCGCGCGCGTTCCCTTGCCCTCGAGGTCTTCCGCGCCGACCCCGACAGCCGTGAAACGAAACTTCATCCCGCCGAACCGCACGTCGGGAGACCCCTCGATACGGCGCTCGCCCATCACGCGCGTCCCACCGATGTACGTGCCGTTCGTGGAGTCCATATCAACAACGTACCACCCGTCCTCACGTCGTTGCAGCTTCGCATGCGTTTCGCTGACACTTTCGTCCGATAAACGAACGTCATTGTGCGCACCACGCCCGATGTGCCCCAGCAGCGTGTGGAGTTCGTACGTGGTCCCCTTCCCCGGTCCTTCGTTCATCGACTCCAGTATCGCCATCACCGGACGAGGATCTTTAGCGGGCGGCGTAGAAACCGGCGTGAGGGGGGTCGCGGCCGGTGCCGACTTGGCCGTTGGGGCCTTCGCCACTTCGGCAGCCTTTGGTGCTTCGACAGCCATCGGAGGCGCCGCGGGCGTCGGTGCCAGCCGGGCTGGCGGGGTCGGCGGGGCCAGCGGCGGCGGAGCGGCGGTCGCCATGGCAGCCTCCGGCAGGAGCTCGAGGTCGGCAAGCGCTGATCCGGCGGCGACGGGCGCTGCCGCGACCGGCGCGACCGGCGCTGGGGGAGCAGGCGCTGCGACCGGCTCGGCGGGGACCACCGGGGCGGACTTTGCCGGCGTCAGCGACTTCGGCACGGCCACGACGTCCGCGTAGAACCGGAACTCCTCCGTGCCGATGCGCAATACGTCGGAGCGAGCGAGCCGATGCGAGCCCACCACCCGCTCCCCATTCACATATAACCCGTTCGCGCTCGCGTCGCGGATCACGTAGCCGTTCTCGTCGGGGAGAATCTCCGCATGCCGGCGCGACACCTCGCTCTGCGCCACGACGACGTCGCAGGCCGCGTCGCGACCGAAGACGATACCCATGTCGGGGATCGCATACTCCTTTCCGTCGACGAGGGAGACCAGCCGCCCCCCCGAGGCTGCGGTCGCACGCCCAGAGCCGGGGCGCTTGGCGCCCGCGAGCGCGGCGATGTCACTCGCGCTGACGAATTGCGTGGACCCACCCTTCGCGTCGTCGGCAAAGCGCAGCTCGAGTCCCGCGATCTCCACCTTGTCACCGTGCATCAGCGGCGTCGGTTCGGCACCCAGCAGCACGCCGTTCACGCGCACGTGCGCCTCGTCGGCGGCGCGGCGGATCGTCGGCGTGACGCCACCATCGATGATGGCTTCAATGGCGATCGCCGAATAGCCGGGCACGATGACATCGGCGTCAGCGCCTGCGCCGATGCGGGTGGCACCCGCCTTGAGCGGAAACTGCTGATCGTCGAGCTGAAGGACGGGCATTGGGGGGCGATGCGCGGTCGGACTACGGCGCGAGCGGCACGAAGGGTCTCGCGCCGGGAGCGCCCGGGACCCATTAGGGGCGGAAACTACCCGTCGCTCTGAGGACTGGCAAGCGTGGCGGAGGCCGGTTCTGCAACAGTCCCTCCCCCTGCCTGCAGCCGATACAGCCGATCGTACAGTCCGCCCATCGCCCGGAGCGACGCGTGCGTGCCTCGTTCCCGCACTTCGCCATGGTGCAACACGAGGATCTCGTCGGCTTGCACGATCGTGCTCAACCGATGTGCGATGGCGATCGTCGTCCGTCCGCGCATCAGCGCCGCGAGCCCGCGCTGAATCTCCGCCTCCGCCTCGCTGTCCACCGCGCTCGTCGCCTCGTCGAGGACGAGCACCGCGGGATCCGTCGCGATGGCGCGCGCGAACGACAGCAGTTGACGCTCACCGACGCTCACCGATGCGCCACGCTCGCTGAGGACCTGGTCGAGCTGCGATGGCAGCCGGCCGATCACGCGGTCCGCGCCGACGCGCGCCGCAGCCGCCATGACGGCAACGTCGTCGAGCGGCGCATCGAGGCGAAGGTTGGTCCGAACGTCGGCCGCGAACAGGAAGATGTCCTGCTGCACGTAGCCGATGAGCCGTCGCCAGTCGTCGAGCGGCAGCGCGCGGATGTCGACGCCATTCGCCGTGATGCGCCCACGCTGCGGCTCATAGAAGCGCAACAGGAGATTCACGATCGTCGTCTTGCCAGCGCCCGTGTGTCCGACGAGCGCAATCGTCTCGCTCGGACGCGCGACGAAGCTGATGCCGCGCAGCACCCACGATGGAGCGCTCGACGGTTCGCCGTAGTGAAACCACACGTCCTCGAAGGCGATGGTGACGGCCTTGTGCTCGAGCGTATGGTCGATCGTGGCCGGCGCCTGTCCATTCGTTCGCGGCGACTCGACCGCCTGCGGCTCCGTATCCAGCAGGGCGAAGATCCGCTCCGATGCCGCCATCGCCTGCTGGAGTGTGTTGAACTTGTCGGCCAGATCCTGGAGGGGCTGATAGAAGCGTCGCAGCAGCTGGAGGAATGCCGCCACCGTGCCGACGGTGAGCGAGCCCACGCCGACGCGATGCGCCCCCGCCACGAGCAGGATCGCCAGCGCAACCGACGTGAGAAACTCGATCGCTGGAAAGTAGAGCGCGTAGATCGTGATCGACTTGAGGTTGGCGTCGAGATGCGCCTTGTTGAGCGCCGCGAACCGTTCGCTCTCGCCCCGCTCACGCCCGAACAGCTGCACGACGCGGATGCCCGTGATGCGCTCCTGCAGATACGCGTTGATGCGGGCGAGCCGCGTGCGGATGTCGCGATAGGCGACGCGCACGCGCGACTGGAACAGGTGCGACGTGAGGTAGACGAGCGGGATCACCGCGAATGCCGCGAGCGCGAGCCGCCAGTCGGTGACGACCATCAGCACCGCGATCGCCAGCAGCGTGAACAGGTCGCCCAGCCCGGCAACGACCCCCGCCGTGAACAACTCGTTGAGCGACTCGACGTCCGACGTGACGCGCGTGACCAGCCGTCCGACCGGCGTGCGGTCGTAGAACGCGATCGACAGCCGCTGCACGTGCTCGAACAGCTGTTGCCGCAGGTCGCGCATGACGCGCTGACCGAGCATCGCCGTGAGCATCGTCTCGCCGTAGGAACATCCGAATGCGAGCACGAGCGTGCCACCGTAGAGCAGCGCGGCGCGCATTGCCATGCCCGCATCGCGCGCCGGCAGCGCAACGTCGATCACCCGCTGCGTCAGGATGGGCCCGACGAGCTGCAGGAGGCCTTCGATCATCAGCAAAACGACCGCTCCGGCGACGAGCAGCCGGTAGGGCCGGACGTAGACGATCAGCCGCCGAGCGAGCCGGCGATCGTAACGTTTTGCTGTGGAGTCCTCGTCGGAGGCGTGGGGGGACAGCGACGCAGCCATGGAGACGAATTGTAGCGACGCGCGCGGCGCTTTTCTGGTACGGCCGTTGCGTTAGTGGAACCCGTTCTCCTCTCACACATTCGGAGGCAGTGCTATGGGTATCCTCGCTTGGATCGTGCTCGGATTGATCGCTGGTGCGATTGCGAAAGCGCTCATGCCCGGGAAGGATCCGGGAGGCATGATCGTCACCATGCTGATCGGTATCGTCGGCGCCTTCATCGGCGGCTTCGTGGGCAACACGATCACCGGTTCGGGACTGAATGGCTTTTCGCTCTGGAGCATCCTGTTGGCGGTAGTGGGCGCCATGCTGTTGCTCTGGGTGTACCGCCTTACCACGCGTACTCGGACGAATCCTCTCTAGGCGCGCTCGCGCTCGCTTACAGGGCACACAGGACCCGCGGCATTCGCCGCGGGTCCTTTTGCTTACCGTCGGCAGAACGATCTTCAGTGTTTATTCGGGCGCCATTCCGCTAGATTGCGAGACGCATGAAGGATAGAATCGCCATCCGCGGAGCGCGGCAGCACAACCTCAAGGGATTCGACCTCGATATCCCCCGACGCACCTTTACGGTCGTCACTGGGCCCTCAGGTTCCGGCAAGTCGTCCCTCGCCTTCGACACCATCTACGCCGAGGGACAGCGCCGGTACGTCGAGTCCCTGTCGTCATATGCGCGACAGTTCCTCGAACGCATGGAGAAGCCCGACGTCGACCTCATCGACGGCCTCTCCCCTGCCGTCGCCATCGAGCAGAAGAACCACACCAAGACCTCCCGGTCCACCGTCGGCACCGCGACGGAGGTCTACGACTACCTGCGCCTCCTCTGGGCACGCGTGGGACACACCATCTGTCCCGTGTGCGGCCGCGAGCTCAAGCCCGACACGGTGCAGTCGGTCACGGAGGCCGTCACAGCGCTGCCTGCGGGCACACGCTTCTACGTCGCGGCACCCCTCAAGCTCTCCAGCGAAGTCTCGCACGAGGTGGTCGTCGAAAACCTGCGCGCGCAGGGCTTTGTGCGCATCAGCCTTGACGGTCAGGTCATTCATCTCGACGAGCTCGAGACGAAGAACGTGGACGTCACCTTCGCCAAGGAGCTGCTCGTCGTCATCGACAGGCTCGTCGTTACCGACGACGTCCGCGGCCGGCTCGCCGATGCTGTCGCCACTGCATTCCGTGAAGGTGATGGCGACACGGTGATTCTCCTGACGTCGCCAGCGTTCTCGCCACTCGACAAGAAGACGGTCGACCGGCTGCGATTCACCGAGCGGTTCGAGTGCCCCAACGACGGCACCACCGCCCCGACGCCGACGCCGCAGCTGTTCTCGTTCAACTCGCCGCGTGGGGCCTGCGAAAAATGCAACGGCTTCGGCGCGATCCTCGAGTACGACGAGATCCTCATCGTCCCCTACCCCGAGAGAACGCTCCGCGAAGGCGCCATCGACCCATGGACGATGCCGCGCTACGAGAACAAGCGCCGCACGCTCGCCGAGTACGCCAAGAAGGAAGGCATCTCCATGGACGTCCCATGGCAGAAGCTCCCGGCCAAACAGCGAGAGCGCCTGCTCAACGCGAACGTGCGTGGCTTCAAGGGAATGCTTCCATTCCTGCGCGACCTCGAGGAGAAGCGCTACAAGCAATACATCCGCGTCTTCCTGCGTCGCTATCAGACCGCACAGGAGTGTCCGGACTGTCACGGCACCAAGCTCCAGCCGGCATCGCTCCAGGTGAAGGTCGGCGGCCGCAACATCGCTGAGGTGAGCGACTATCCGGTCGGTGTGCTCACGACGTGGCTCGACGCACTGGAACTGTCGGAGTTCGATCGGCAGGTGGCGTCGCACATCCTCAAGGAAGCGCAGGATCGCGTGCGTTTCCTCTGCGACGTGGGCCTCAACTATCTGTCGCTCAACCGCGCGACACGCACACTCTCCGGCGGCGAAGCACAGCGCATCGGATTGGCCAACTCGCTCGGCTCACGTCTCGTCGATACGCTCTACGTGCTCGACGAGCCGTCCATCGGCCTGCATTCGCGCGACATGGACCGGCTGCTCAAGCTGCTCCTGCGGCTGCGCGATGGCGGCAACACGGTGCTCGTCGTCGAGCACGACCTCGAAGCCATCCGCGCCGCCGACTACATGGTGGAGCTCGGACCCCACAGTGGCGAAAAGGGCGGAGAGCTCGTGTTCGCGGGGCCGATGTCGCGGGTGAGCGAGAGCCCGCTCACAGGTCTCTATCTCTCCGGCGAGCGCGAGATCCCCGTGCCCGCCAATCGTCGGCGTATCGGGCCACAGTGGCTCACGCTCACCGGCGCGCGCGAGCACAACCTCAAGGGCGTCGACATCCGCATTCCACTCGGTGCCGTCACAGCGGTCACCGGCGTATCGGGCAGCGGCAAGAGCACGCTGATTCACGACGTCCTCATGCGCGCGCTCGAGACGAAGCTTACCGGCGAACACTCGGCGAAGCAGCATCTCGGCGAGAAGGTCGGGCAGTTCGATGCGCTCACCGGCTACGAAGCGCTCGACGATGTCGTGCTCGTGGACCAGAGTCCCATCGGCAAGTCGCCGCGCTCGAATCCCGTCACGTACGTAAAGGCGTTCGACGAGATTCGTCGCATCTTCGCGTCGATGCCGACGGCGCGTCAGCGCGGATACACGGCGGGCACGTTCAGCTTCAATGTCGCCGGCGGGCGCTGCGAGACGTGCGAAGGCGCGGGGTATCAGGAAGTCGAGATGGTGTTCATGGCCGACGTCTTCGTCCCGTGCGACGACTGCGCCGGCAAGCGGTTCAAGCCCGAAGTGCTCGACGTGAAGTACTTCGGCAAGAGCGTCACCGACGTTCTGGAGATGACGGTCGACGAAGCGATCCGTTTCTTTCCCTACGAAGAGAAGCTCGGGCAGGCGCTCTGGCAGCTACAGCAGGTCGGTCTGGGATATCTCCGTCTCGGTCAGCCGGCGACGACGCTTTCCGGCGGTGAAGCGCAGCGGCTCAAGATCGCACGCGAGCTCGCGCTCGGCGCGAAGAAGAGTGGCAAGAAGGTCTACATCATGGACGAGCCCACGACGGGCCTGCACATCGACGACATTCGCAAGCTCGCCAACGTGTTCGACCGACTCGTCGATGCGGGGCACACGCTCGTGCTCATCGAGCACAACCTCGACGTCATCAAGCTCGCGGACTGGGTGATCGACCTCGGCCCCGAGGCCGGCGACGCGGGCGGCGAGATCGTCGCGATGGGCCGGCCCGAAGAGATCGCCGGGGTCACGGCGTCGCACACGGGGAAATGGCTGCGCACGGTGCTGCCGGACTGGAACAAGCCGGCGGGTGCTCGCCGTGCAGCGCATGGTGGCAAGCCGAGAGCGGTGGCTCCGTCAGTGCGGAAGCGCGCAAAGGCTTCGTAGCGCTCGCGCGGTTGACTTGGTCTCGGCCTCCATTAAATTTGTGTGTCTGTACCAGACTATTCCCCAGTAGCTCAGTTGGTTAGAGCATTCGACTGTTAATCGAAGGGTCGTAGGTTCAAGTCCTACCTGGGGAGCTGAATAAAAGAGCAGGCCGCCAAATGGCGGCCTGCTCTTTTGTTGTGCGATTGAGGCTATTCGACGATGAACTCACTCACGCGCTCGCGCACGCGTCGCGCCGAATCGTTCAGCATGTGACTCGTCGCTTCGAGCTCTTCGACCGAGGCTGACGTCTCCTCGGTAGCCGCCGCGACTTCCTGCGCGGACGCCGCATGACTCTGCGCTGTGTCGCCAGCCTTCGCGATGGCTTCCTCGACGAGCAGGATGGCTGCGGCATTACCGGCCACGGCCTCGGACACGCGCGACGACGCATCCTCGACCCTCTCCACTGCCGACTGGATCGTCGACAGCGCCTGACGCGCCGCGTCGGCGACCTTGGTGACGTCACGCATTTGCGTCGTGCCGCTTTCCACCGCGCGCGACGTGCCGAGCACGCCCTCGCGAATGCGGTTCACGTTTGCCGTGACCTCGTGCGCCGCGCGTGAGCTCTGCTCCGCCAGCTTCCGCACTTCGTCGGCGACGACGGCGAATCCGCGACCCGCGTCGCCCGCGCGTGCCGCTTCGATCGCCGCATTCAAGGCGAGCAGGTTGGTCTGCGAGGCGATCTCGGAGATCGTCGTCGCGAAGTCATCTACTACCCCCAACGAATCTCTCAGCCCATTGATCTCCTTCGCACTGCGGTCGAACACCTCGCGCGCGGCGAGCAGCGTATCCACCGCCCGGCCAATCTCGAGCGCCGTGCCGGTGGCCGAGGTGCGAATCTCGTGACCGCGAAGCTGGCTCTCCTTCACCGCTTCACCGATGGTGCGCCCAGACTCGGCGAGCTGCGCTACGGCGGTGCCCGCGCCGGTGAGCACATCGAGCTGCAAACCTGCGCCGTGCGCCATCTCCGTCACCGCGCTCGCGACGTGCTGCGTGCTGTCCGACGCGCCTCCGGCGGCAGCGGCGAGCTCCGCGGCGGCGGCGGCTGTCTCGTCCGACTGCCGACGCATTTCCCCGAGCAATCCGCGCAGACGCTCACGTGCCTGATCGAATGCGTTCGCGAGCGCTTCGTACTCCGCGGCGCCGAGCGTCTCCTTCTGCAGGTCGCTGCGACGCAAGTCGCCGCGGCCGAGGGCGAGCAAGTCGCGCGTGAGTGCAGCGAGCGGGCGCGTGACCGCGCGCGACGTCGTGACGCTCGAGACGACGCCGACGACGAGCGCCGCAAGGATGACGATGGTCAGCAGCGCGATGTTCTGCTTCAACGTGGTGCTGGCGTCTGCTTGCCGCTCGCTGAGCCGGCGCGCGCCTTCCTGCCGCAGCGACTCGAGCGTCTTGTCCACTTCGTCGAGTGCGGAGGACGTCTTGCCGAGAATCGCCGTCGCGTCCGCGGGACGCCCGATGGCGTTGTACGCGTGCGCCGCGCCGATGCCGGCTTCGACGGTTGCCTGCAGATTGCCGAGATCCTTCAGCTTCTGGCGCTCGAGCGCGGAGAGCGCATCGAGCTTGATCGCATCGCGGCGGAGGTGGTCGGCTTCGTCGGCGAGCGCGGTGTAGCGCGCTTCATCCGCCGCACTGTTCGTGTTGAGGTAGCGCATGCCGGCGGCTGTCTCGCGCAAGATGCGGAACGCCACCTGTTGCATGGTCTCCTGCTGCAACCGCATGTCCGCGACGAGCGCTTCGTTGCTCGATCCGGCGTGCACGAGGCCGTATCCCGCGAGCAGACCCGCCGCGAGGATCAACCCGAGTGTAATGCCGAACCCTGCGCCGAGCCGGCCCCTGATTGTGCTCAGGAACTTCACTTGCCCACCTGCACGATCACGACCGGCTTGTTGACGGCGTCGTGGTTCGCGTCGAAGGCGATCGGTCCGGCCACGCCCGCCATGGCGGGCCGCGTCGTACCGTTGATCGACTCGATGTAGTCGCGGATCTTCGCGCGGTCCGGTCCGACTTCGAGTGCGGCGCGTCCAATCAACATGGCGGCATCGTAGGCAAGGGCGGCGCGTTGGTCGGGATCTTCCTTGTAGGCCTGCCGGTACGCGACGATGAACGCCTTCGCCTCTGGCGTGCTCGCGCGACGCGCGAGGAAGAAGGCGGCGTAGCGTGCGGTGGGGAATTCTGCGGCGTTCGCTTCGAGACCAGACGTCGCGTCTCCACCGACGAGCGTTGGCGAGATGCCGATGGCCGCCATGGCACGAAGGGCGACGACCGCGTCTTCAGTGCTTCCAGGAAACAGGACGACGTCAGGCTTGAGCAGCTTGACGTATGCGGCGTATGCGTCCCACGGTGTGACTCCGGCGACGTACGGATCGCGCGAGACCACGATGCCTCGGCCCTCTCGATACGCTTCGCCGAATGACTTGGCCCAGTCCTTCCCGTACGCATCGTTCCGGTAGATGACGCTCGCGCGGCCCGCGTGCAACGAGTCGAGGACATATCGCGCGACGGTGCGGCTGGTCTGTACGTCGCTCGGACAGACGCGAAACAGCCACTTGCTCAGCCCGGACAGTGCAGCGCTGGTTCCCGTGGGCGAGATGGCGACCACCGCATTCTTGCCGAAGTTCTTCGTGTCCGCGTACTCGCCCATCGCGTCGAGCGTCGTGCCGCTCTCGGGATGGCCGACGACGCCGACGACGGACGGATTGGAGCGCAGCGAGTCGGCGATGCGAATGGGATCGCTCACCTCGGCCGGGCCCTTGATCATGCGCAGTGGGAGGCTCTTGCCGCGCTGCCCATTGAGCTGCGTGACGGCGAGCTCCACGCCGTTGTAGATCGACTGCATCCCGGCGCGCTTGGGGTCGAGCGCGACCCCGATGCCGATCTCGGAGCCGGCGGACGACGGACGAGAGCAGCCCGCGAGCGAAGCGCTCCAGCTCATGAGCGCAAGCGCGCTTACGGCCAGATGATGGCGACGACGAATGACGTGCATGAATCGGGGCGAAGAGCGGAGGGCATGGGCGTCGTCGCCCGAACACAAGTATGATAATGGCATGTCGTGGCGCAAGCGATTTTCAGGTGCACGCTGGTGGCTTTCGACTCGAGCCACGCGCTATCTTTCGCGCGCATCCACAGTCGCCTCTCGCCCGCATCGCGCATGGGATCCGAACAGTCAACTTCCACGCTGAAACCCCTCGTGGGCGTGATCATGGGGAGCCGCAGCGACCTGCGCGTGATGTCCGTCGCGGCCGAGCTGCTCACCGAACTGAATGTCGCGCACGAAGTCAAAGTAGTATCGGCACATCGGACGCCGGACTGGATGTTCGAATATGCGCGGACGGCGGAATCGCGCGGCCTCGAGGTCATCATCGCGGCCGCGGGCGGAGCGGCGCACCTGCCCGGAATGGTTGCCGCATCGACCATCCTCCCTGTGCTCGGCGTCCCCATTCCGGCGACGCAGCTCAATGGCGTCGACGCGTTGCTGTCCATCGTGCAGATGCCGAAGGGCATTCCGGTGGGCACGCTGGCCATCGGTGAGCCCGGTGCGGCCAACGCCGCCCTGCTGGCCGCCGCGATTCTCGCGGGTTCGAGGCCGGAGCTGCGCGAGCGCCTGCGGCAGTGGCGCGCCGAGCGCACCGCGGCCGTGATGGCCGATACCGATATTTCCGCGTCGCCCAGCTGATGGCCATCCTGCCCCCCGCGACAATTGGCATCCTCGGCGGCGGACAGCTCGGGCGGATGACCGCGCTCGCCGCTCGATCGCTGGGCTATGGCGTCCAGGTGCTCGACCCCAATCCCGACTGCGCAGCAAAGCCGGTCGTCGATCGCGTCGTCGTCGCCGCCTTCAACGATCCCGATGGTGCAGCCGAGCTCGCGCGTGAATGCGACGTCGTCACAATCGAGATCGAGCAGATCGCACCCGCGGCGCTCGAGGCAGCGATGGAGCATGCGCCCGTACGTCCCGGCGCATCGGTGCTCCGCATCGTGCAGGACCGCGCGCGACAGAAGGAATGGCTCGCGAAGCAGGGCATTCCGATCGGGCCCTACGTCGTCGTGAAGTCCGCCGACGCGCTCGCCGATGCGACCCGCTCCCTCGGGACCAACCTGTTCGTGAAAGCATGCGAGGGCGGCTACGATGGGCGAAGTCAGGTTCGCCTCGACGAGGACAGCGACATCGTGAGCGCATTCTCATCGCTCGGGAAGCGACGCTCGGTGGCGGAACAGGGCTTGTCGCTCGCGCTCGAATTGAGCGTGATGGTGGCGCGCCGCAGCTCGGGTGAGACGATCGTGTATCCGCCGGCGGTCAATCATCACGAGCGCCAGATCCTTGCGTGGAGCGCGTTGCCAGGCACGTTGTCGCCAGACGTCGTGCGCGAAGCGGAGCGTCTCGCATTGGCGATCGCGCACGCGCTGTCGCTGGAGGGCATTCTCGCTGTCGAGATGTTCCTGCTCACGGACGGACGACTGCTCGTGAATGAGCTCGCACCGCGGCCACACAACTCGTATCACGCATCGGAGCTCGCGTGCCCCACGAGCCAGTTCGAGCAGCTCGTGCGCAGCGTCTGCGACCTGCCCCTCGGAGCCGTCACGCCAACGCGGCCGTCGGCGATCGTGAATCTCTTCGGCGATCTGTGGGAGGGAGGACGTACGCCCAACTTCGAGCGCGCCCTCGCTATTCCGGGTACGCGGCTGTTTCTCTATGGCAAGTCGGGTGCGCGGGCCGGCCGGAAGATGGGTCATCTCGCCGCGAGTGGAGCGACGGCGCAGGATGCGCTCGATCTCGTGCAACGCGCGGCGCGCGAGCTCTGATCTTCTCCGGAATTCGGCACCCCCCTTGCTCGGTAGTAATCCATGCCTCACCGCCCTGCCCTCATCCCCGCAATCGACCCTTCGGCCGTGATTGGATCGTCGTTCACGGCACTTCTCGCTGCACTGAGCGGCGGGATCTTGCTCGGTGCTCGACCGCGCGAGGACGGACGAGCTCGCCCGATTGCGACGCTCGCCGGATTGGCGCTGCTCGGTGTCGCCGCGCACCGGCCCATCGCCGACGCACTGCGAACGGCGGGCACCAAGCGACGGTCAGGTGCGCTCCGTTTTTCCTTCGTCGTCAACCGCCCGGTCGAAGAGGTGTTTCGCTATTGCGCCGACTTCGAGAATTTTCCGCAGCTCATCACGACGCTGCGCGAAGTGCGCGACAACGGTGACGGACGCTCGCACTGGTGCGCAACGACACCCGGCGGCGGCGAGATCGAGTGGGATGCGGTGACGACGAAGTTCGTCACGAATTCCGTGATCGGCTGGCAAAACACAGCGGGCGCGCCGCTCGCGACCACGGGCGTGCTGCGCTTCAGTCCCGAAGACGATCGCACCTGCGTACGCGTGGCGATCGAGTATCGCGTCGTCGAGAGTGGAATGGGCGACGCCCTCGCCGCGTTGGTCAAGCCGCCGCGCACCCATGAGCTCGAGGCCGACATTCGCAACCTCGAGCAGATTCTGGTCGCGCAGCGGACAGACGCGTAGGCGTCGACGCAATCCACCACGCGTCCTCCCTACGCGGGAGGCAAGCGCCGAAGATACAGATAGATCGCGTGGATCTCGTCGTCGCTCAAATTCTTCGTGAGCCGCCACGGCATCACGCCGTTCACTGAGGTCCCATTCGGGCGCTTGCCTTGGCGGAGCACGCGCTTCATGTCCTCCTCGCTGTAGTCCTTCGTCGGTCCAGCGGAAGTGAGGTTCGCCGCAGGCGGCCAATTCGGAGGGCCATCGATGATCTTGCCGCCGGCGAGGGACGGGCCGTGGCATCCCTTGCAACCGACCGCGATGAGATACGCGCCGTAACCAGCCGTCGGAGTCGGCGTCACGCTCGTCACATGACGCCGGTCATGATCGATGCGTTCCGCGTGGAGGACCGGCAGCTTGCCGGCGACGAACAGCGCGCGCCCGACGGGACCCATCGAGCTCGCCGGCAGCACGTTGTCGACCGGTGGACGCGTCTTCACGTACGCGATGATCGCCGCGAGATCCGCGTCACTCAGGTTCACGTATTCGCTGGACGGCATGACCTTGAGTGGACGACCATCCGGCGCGACGCCGTGTCGAATCGCGCGCTGGAACCCGACGTCCGTCAGTGTCCCGCCGATGCCGCCCTTTCCGCGCGTGAGATTCGTCGCGTAGATGTTGCCGAGCGCCGGATCCTCGATCACGGGCCTGCCGGCGAGATTGTCGCCATGGCAGTCGACGCAGGCACCGAGCGACGTCGCGAGATGCTCCCCGCGCGCGACCGTCGCGGAATCTGACAAAATGGTCAGCGCCGACGGCGTGATTGTGTACTGCCTGCGATAGCGCGCCTCGGAAAAGGCGTACACAGCGGCTGCGGTCAGGACGAGGACACCGGCCATGCCGCCAACGGCGTAGCCCGTCCATTTGAGCCAACGTTTCATCGGTGAGGGATCCTGTGCGAGGAGGCTGCGGCATACGTTGTCGCCCTCGGGCCGGTTCGTCCAGTGCCGTGAACCTTCCGTTGCGCGCGAACCGTACGAGGCACTGCAGATCGGGATTCAAACCTCTGGACCATCTCCACTGTCGCACCGTGGATGCGCCCACCCGCGCTCGCACGCACAGTTCACCGAGGCTCACCATGCGTTTCACTCGCGCCGCGCTCTTCGTCGCCCTTCCGCTCTCGCTCGCCGCGCAACAGCCCGAGCGCGTCACCCTCGATGGCCGAGAGGTCGCGATCTACAACCTCGTCGGGAAGTTGCGCGTCGAAGGAGGGCCCGGCGATCGCGTCATCGTCGAAGTCACGCGCGTCGGCCGGGACGCCGGCCAGCTGAAGCTCCTGACGGGCGACATCCGCGGTCGCATGGCACTGCGCGTCCAGTATCCGGACGACCACATCTACTACTCGGACATGGGATGGACGGGCCGCTCGACGTTCACCATCGCCGAGGACGGCACGTTCGGCGATAGTGGATACGATCGCGACCGTCGGCGCATCGAAGTGTCGAGCCGGGGCGGCGGGCTCGATGCGCACGCGGATCTTCGCGTCATCGTGCCGAAGGGCAAGCGCCTGTTCCTTCGCAACGGCATCGGAGAGACCACCATCGACAACGTCGACGGCATTCTCGACGTGGACATCTCGGCGGCACGCACGCGCGTGACGCGCATGCGCGGCTCGCTCTCGCTCGACGCGGGATCGGGCGGCGTCGAGATCACGGACATGACAGGCGACTTGAAGATCGACAACGGCTCCGGCGGCACGACGCTCGATGGCGTGCGCGGCGGAAGTCTGAACATGGACATCGGCTCAGGTTCGCTCCGCGGCCGCTCGATCGACGTGACCGAATTGGTGGCGGACGTCGGGTCTGGTGGTATTCGGCTCTCGGGCGTGAAGACACCGAAGCTGCATCTCGAGACGGGCAGCGGCGGCAGCGACGTCGAGTTCCTGTCGCCGCCGGACGACGTCTCCATCGAGGCCGGCTCAGGGGGCGTGACGCTGCGTCTGCCCGCGAGCACGAATGCGATGGTCGATATCGAGACCGGCAGCGGCGGCATCGACACGGACTTCGAGGTAAAGCTCTCGCGTGTCGAGCGCCGCGCGCTGCGCGGGACGATTGGCTCGGGCAAAGGCCGGATCAAGATCGAATCGGGCTCGGGTACCGTTCGCCTGATGAAGACCTGACGTCGATGGGGTCCGAATGGGCCGCGGAGCGCCAGGCGGCACTCGCCTGACGCTCCGCGTCGTGTTGCGTCGTTGGTATCGCTCGCGCGTGGGTTGGTATTCATCACGCGAAGCAGGTTCTATCTCTCGACTTCGAGATCGTCCAGGTCGTCGTCCCCGCCCCGTCTGGCCCTGCCGCCCTTGACGTTCTCCGCCGCTTCCGCGGCAACCTTGCTGGAGTCTGCGTCCTTCGCATCCGGCAAGTCGGTAATCGGGAACTGGATGTCCTTGTCGTTTTGCGATTCCATGCTGTCACCTCTTGGTGGGGTAGTCTCTCGCCGAGCCAGGTGCATCGGCGTTGTGCATCGGGGGTTTTCAGCGACTTGGGCTTGCGTTCGTTTGGGGAGTCCGCTTCAGACTTCAGCCGACGTAGATGTCGTCCTCCGTCTGCGTCCCAGGGCCGCGACGCCCACCCTTGGTATTCTCTTCGTCCTGGCGGGAGAGCTTCTTCGGCGGGAGATCCTTGACCTCGTCAGACTTGGGTTGCACGGTCGGCTTGGTTGGCTTGTCGGTCATTGCGGTGGTCCTCGATGAAGGAATGAGCGGTTGCGCGAGCGGTGTGAGGCAGACGGTGAGCCAGTGCGCCACTGACGGCGTCAGCGTCGCGCAACTCTTTGTCGTGGAATGTGTTATGCCTGTCGTTCGCACCGGACACGGCGAGTCGGTGACTGGTCCGGGAGTGCGACACCTGCAGACGTTTCGATACCATGGTCCCAGAGTGGGGCCATGCGCTCAGACCGCCACGGGTCCCCAGAACCATTCGATGTTCGCCGCACGCCGCTCCTCAGCGAGCCACGCGTCGAAGACGGCATCGCTGACGGCATTCCGCGTCGCGACATCCGAGAGATCCGCGGTCGCGAGGCGAACGGCCCGAACGAGATCGAAGACGCCCTCTCCTTCGAGCGGCCCGACGACGTCCCCCGCTGCGGCGGCAAAGACCGCCTCGGCATGTGCAGGCGGCAGTTCGGCGCGGCGCACCACCTCGAGCGGACCGTGAGGCAGCGCCGCCAACCGGCGCGCGACGAACTCACGCTCCATGATCGCGCAAGAGTCCGCGCCGCCACGAATTTCAGCGGTGAGACCGGTGGCACGCTCCTCCTCACGCACTCGACGACGGTAATCCGGAGCTCGAGCCGCTTGGGCACGTAGGCCTGGAAGATTGCGGGACAGTAGCGGATCGACTCGGCATAGCCGACGTCACGCGGACCGACGAGCTGCGTGGTGAAGAGCCAGTTGTCGTCCGATCCATCGGATGACGGAAAGTGCGGAAAGTTGAGTGCCTTGCACACGAGTCGTCCGTTGTGCTCGCGATAGAAGTCGAGCAGCTCGGCGGGGTCGTTGGTGATGAGCGTGCACGGAATCTCGAATCCCAGGCGTGCGGCAAGTCGGAGCTGCCATGCCTTGTCGCCCGCCCAATGCAGCGCGCGCACTGGCCCTGGTATCCAGCGACAATCGGTCTACTCCGCCGCTGCATTGAGGATCGAACGCGCCTCCGTCTCGACGTACGCGCGCGCCCTCGGATCATTCGCCGGGCGACGAACGTCCGGATGCGCATGCCGTCGGACGTACGTCGTGGAGACCTGCGAGAGATCGATCGCCTCGCCGCCCTTGGTGAGCGACGTCGATTTCAAGCCGCGGCAGTCGTAGCGGAGCGATACGGTGTCGTGCTCCGGAAAGCCTGCCCGGTTCCAATGCACGAAGGAAATTCCACGTCGTGCGAGGATCTGCTCGACCGCTTCGGAGTGTGTGTCGCCGGGAGCAGAGAGGATCAGGAGCATCGCATGCTGTCGGGGAGCCCCGCCTCAGCGCGGAAGCGCCAGGCGACCCTCGCCTGACGCTGCCGCACTGCCGTACAACGTCAGCCTGTATCGTCGCCGTTCGGGCCCGGTGTGACGTCGCCGGTTTCGGTCGCGCGCAAGTTGCGCTGGCCGCCTTTCACGGTGTCTGCTTCACGCTCAGCAGTCGCCGGCTCCGGCAAATCGCCGATCTTGGGCTGCGGGTTCGTGTCCTGTTCGGTACTCATCTGCTTCACCTGCGGTTGGGAGGTCATAACACGCGGGCGCGATCAAGCGCTGCGTCACTGCCCTTCGCGTTCGCTACCTCGGCTTGAGCGGCATCCGGCCGCCCTTGACCTGGTCGTCCTTTCCGCTGGCGTCCTTCGAGGGCAGGTCTGTCACCTTGTCCGTCTTGCCATCGCGAGGAGCCGGTGTCGGTGTCTTCTTGTCGTCCGCCATGGTGATGCCTCTTCGTTTGGGAGCTACCGCTGTGTCGTTCCGCCCGTCTCACTGCTGCTGCCTTCGCCGGCTGTTCCACCCTTCACGCCTTCGGCTTCCTTCTCATCCACCGGCTGCGCCGGCAGATCTTGTAGCGATACGCTTTGCCGTGCTGGGGGAGGCGATTTCGGCTTTTCTGCCGGCATGCGCACCCGCTACGATGGGATCGACTCAGCAGCAGTGGATTCCCGGATGGGCTGGGAGAGAATCCACGACCGCCAAAAGCAAGTCGCGAACCGAGTCGCGACGCGCGATGTCAACCGGCGTCAAAGCGTTGTACGGCGTTGCGTTAGCTCGGCGAGGCGTCGAGTGGACCATCGGACGTCTGGAGTACCGAACCACTACCGAGTGTTGCCGATCGATACCATGGTCGCGTTCTACGACTCGGAAATTATGCGCGGGTTGCTCACGGGAGTGGGCATCTCACCGAGCAATATCTTGCGGCCGCCGGTCACGTTGCCACGCGGCGTCAGGTCTTCGATGCGGATCACGTCGTCGTCATGCGCCACGTCGTCACTGACTGCGGTCGTCTTACGCGGCTCGGGCAAATCGCGCTTCTCTCTCATGGCTCCTGCGTCGTGATTGCGTCGCGATCCGGCGTGACCTTCAGAATGAGCTTTGACTTCGAAGGCAAGTCGCACACCAACCGCTGAGTCTTCTCCAAGCGGTTGTCGTTGCTGTAGTTACAACCCACACGCCACGCGATCCCAAAAACCATGGTCCCGTTGTGAGACCACCGTGTGCTGCCAATCGAAACACGGTCACGATCCGGGGCTGTAAGCGCGACGCTCGCCTGTCGATTGAATCGCCGACGTCAGGGCGAGTTTGGGTGCACGCACTCCGCCGTTGAACGACATGAGCTTTCGGTCGAGTGTCGAGCGAGAGACGCCAAGCGCGCGCGCCGTCCGACGTTTGCAGCCGTCCATTTGCGAGAGCACGTCGAGGATGTGCCGCTCCTCCACCTTGCGTAGCGAGAGGTCGGCTGTTCCGTCGGGAGGCGCGGGTTCGGCGCGCCGGTCAGCCACCGCATTCACCACGCTGGCCTTCCCCGTTGGTTGAGTCGACTGACGTCCCAACTCTGGATTGATCCGCAGCTCGCCTTCGACCTCCAGCAACAGCGACTCTGGATAGATGACGTCGCCGGTCGTCATCGCGACGGCCGTGTGGACGACGCGCTGCAACTCGCGCAGGTTGCCCGGCCAGCGGTGCTCGAACAGCATCGCCGCCGCCTGCCGGCTCAGTCCCACAATCGGCTTGTGCTGTGCCTGCGCCGCCTTGGCGATCTCTGTGCCGACGAGCGCGCGCAGATCCGTCGGACGCTCGCGCAGCGGCGGCACCGTGATCGACAGCCCGCTGATGCGATAGAACAGGTCGCGACGAAAGTGATCGCTCTCCATGAACCGGCGAATCGGGAGATGCGTGGCGGAGATGAGACGCACGTCGGCAACCTGCAGCGACTCGGAGCCGAGCCGCTCGAACTCGCCATACTCGACCGCACGAAGGATCTTCGCCTGCGCGGCCGACGTCATGTCCGCGATCTCGTCGATGAAGAGCGTACCGCCATGGGCCTGCTCGAACTTGCCGAGCACGCGCTTCGTCGCGCCGGTGAACGCGCCCTTCTCGTGTCCGAACAGCTGGCTGTCGAGCAAGGTGTCGCTCAGTGCCGCGGCGTTGAACGACGCGAACGCTCCGCTCGCGCGCGACGACGACATGTGCACCGCGCGCGCGAGCATCGTCTTGCCGGTGCCCGACTCGCCGAGGATGAGCACGGGGATGTCAGTGCGCGCCGCGACGCGCGCGAGCTCCAGACAGCGACGCATCGCGTCGTCCTCGGTGGTGAATTGGTCCAGCGTGTAGGACTGCATCATGAGGCTGGCCGCGTCGCAGGTGACGGTGCACTTCCTGACGCCTTCGGCACTTCCGCCGGCGACGGCGCAGCCGTCGGCGCGCCGGAGAAGTTTTCTTTCAGCGCTCGAATCGGCTCGAACGCGTAGCTGATCAACGAGCGTCGTCCGGTGACGACGCGTGCTTCCCCGCGCATGCCGACGAGCAGCGGCCGCGCCTCACCGCGCACGGCGATCGTGCTGTCGCCCGCATCGATGAGCGCGCGAAAGACGCCTCCCACTGGCGATGTCGATGTCGGAATCACGCGGCCCGCGGTCGCCGGGCCCACCCAGCGAACACGGCCCGACCGCGCGCCGAATCGCTGATAGGGAAATGCGTCGTACAGCAGCTTCGCGGCCTGGCCCACGCGCACGCGCGAGACGTCCTGCTGGCCGAGCGTCATTTCCACCTGCAGTCGCTCGCCGGCGCAGGCGATCTCGCCGAGTGGATCGCCTGCCTGCACGACGGCGCCGGCACTGCTCACCATCATGCGCAACAGCGAGCCGGTGCACGGCGCCGTCACGACGAGGTCGCCCTGCGCGCCGGCTGGCTGTCGCCTCATCGACTCCACCCGCACGCGCGCAATCTCGCCCTCCTGCTGCAGGGACCGCAGCAGCTCGCGATGCTGCACCTCTCGTGTTGCCGCGTCCTGTCGCAGCTTGGCCAACGCGGAGCGCGCTTCGTCGCGCTCTGCCGACACCATCTCGACGTCGGCCGCGAGTTGATCGGCCTCGAGGCTGAGGCGATCGACCTCCCACCCACCGACCGCCCCTGACTGCTGTCCGCGCTTCGAGCGCTCCGCCATGTCACGCGTGACGACGAGCTGCTTCTTCCTGAGGGTCGCGATGCGGTCGAGCGACGCCGCGCGCGTCGACAGCCGCGTGCTCTCCAGCGCGTCCGCGCGACGCTGACTTTCGTACTCCGCATTCGCATTGGTCAGGCGCGCCTGCAGTCCGGTACCCTGCATCTCGACGCCACGCATGTCGGCCATGCGGTCGCCGACGGCCTGCGATCGAATCACGAACAGCGTGGCGCCCTGCGACACCATCTGTCCTTCGCGCACGAGCACTTCGGCCACGGTGCCTTCGCGCGGCGTGCGAACGGGATCCGCGCCCCGCTCCGGCACGAGGACGAACGCACCCGTCACCGACTCGGGAATGGTGACGATGATCGCCGCAAGCAGGATCACGACGAACAGCGCGATCATCACCGTCGACAATCCGCGCGCCGCCCAGTGCGGCGGTGACGTGTCGAGGAAGGGCGGATCGACTTCGAGGTCGGGGCGGAATGGCGTCGTCATGCGCTCACATTCCCAGCTGCTGGCTCACCAGGTAGTAGTACAGACCCTGGTGTTTCATCAACTCTTCGTGCGTGCCCTGCTCGGCGAGTCGTCCTTTTTCGAGCACGACGATCATGTCCGCATCGCGCACAGTCGTGAGTCGATGCGCGATGACGAACGACGTGCGCCCGGCGAGCAGTTGCGCGAGGTTGTCCTTCACGGCGCGTTCGCTCTCCGTGTCGAGCGCGCTCGTCGCTTCGTCGAACACGAGAATGGGCGGACGGTGATAGACCGCTCGCGCAATGGCGACGCGCTGCCGCTGTCCACCGGAGATCGCCAGGCCGGACTCGCCGACCTTCGTTTCATAGCCGAGTGGCAGGCGCTCCACGAACTCGTGCGCATTCGCGATGCGCGATGCCCAGATCACCGCGTCCATGTCCGGCTCGTTGTCGCCGAACGCGATGTTTCGCGCGATGGTGTCGTTGAAGAGGTAGTTCTCCTGCAGCACGAACCCCACCTGGCGGCGCAGGTCGCGATAGTTGAGCGTCTTGAGGTCGACGCCGTCGTAGCGAATCGTGCCTTCGGTCGGCTCGAGCAGTCCGGCGAGACACTTGATGAGCGTCGTCTTGCCGGAACCGCTGCGTCCGATGATCGCCACCATCTTTCCCGCCGGCACGTCGAGCGAGATGTTCTCGAGAATCGGCGCGGACTCGGGACCTCCGTAGCGGAAGCCCATGTTCTGGAAGTTCACGCGACCCTCGAGCGAACGCACTGGAATCAGCTTCGAGCGATCGGTTCCCTGTTCCGGCTCGGGCTCGAACACATCGTTCAGGCGGTTCAACAGCAGCTGCGCCACCTGCAGGCCATCCCACGTCGACAACAGGTTGACGATCGGAGCGTTCGCCAGCGCGACGAGAGAGTTGAACGCCACCAGTCCGCCGATGGTGAGCTGGCCATCCATCACCAGGCGCGCGCCGACGAACAGGAAGAGGGCGACGGACAGGAACGTCACCATCTGCACGACGCCGTCGTACGACATCATCGTGAAGTCAGCATTGAAGCGGCGCCGCGAGACGGCATTGAACTGTCCGAGCATCAACTCGCGGAACGTTCCTTCGGCGGCCATGGACTTCACCGTCTCGATGCCCTTGATCGCATCGATCTGGTGCGAGTGGTACTTGCCGTAGGCGTCCTCCAGCTTGTCGAGCAGCGGGCGCAGAAACTTCGACGAGTAGTACATGAGCGCCCCGTACAGCGGCGCCGTCGCGAGGAAGACGAGCGTCAGGCGCGGGCTGTAGACGACCATCACCGTGAGCGTGATGATGAGCTGCACGGCGGCGGACAGCGCGCCCACGCCCTGTTGCACGAGAAACTCGCGCACTTGCTTCATCCCCTCGAGCCGTCGCTGGATGTCGCCAGTGCGACGCGTCGCGAAGTAGCTCATCGGCAGCGCGAGCAGCCGACGCGTGAGATGATCGAGCGTCGCCGAGTCGATGCGCACCGCGGCGAAGCTCATGAGGTAGCGCTGCACGAGCGTAGCCGCCGTCATGAACACCAGCACGCCGAGCATACCGATGATCAACAGACCGAGCAGTCCCCTGTCCTGCTCGACCACCACCCGGTCGACGATGACCTGCGTGAAGATGGGCAAGACCATCTGCAGCCCGCTCACGATGGCGGCCAGCGCCAGCGCCTTGAGCATCAGCGCGAGATGCGGACGGAAGAACGGCCAGAGCCACGCGAGTCCCGCCTGCGCAACGGGCGCGCTCTCGAATGCCTCCGTGTAGTCGAAGAGTGCTGCGTAGCCGGTCCACTTCTCGAGCAGCTCGGCACGCGTGACCTTGGTGTGCCCAAATGCCGGATCGACGAGCCACGCGTGCGTCTCGCTCACGTCGTAGAGCACCACCCAATGGTTGCCTTCCCAATGGATGATCGCCGGCAGTGGCATCTGGTCGAAGTTGCGCGGCGACGCCTTTACCGATCGCGCCGCCAGTCCGAGCTCGGAGGCGGCGAGGCACAGCGCGCGCAAGCTCGTCCCGTCCAGGCTCGTGTGCACGAGCTGACGAATGCGCGACAGGCTCACCGCACGGCCGTAGTGACGGCACACCATCGCCACGCATGCCGCGCCGCAGTCCATCTCGTCGATCTGGTAGACGAGCGGGAAACGACGGATGCGCTTCGACGTCTTCCGGAAGAACCCTTCGTCCGACTCGAACGGTTCGCGCGGTTGCTCGGCCGGTGCCGCGTGCGGCTTCGCTGGCGCATCGACCTGGTCGGCACTCACCTGCACGCTCGCACGGAGCTCCGCGGGGAGCGACTCCTCGGCAAAGTCGAGCGGAACGCGCGCGAGATTCTTGTAGTCGTACTGCGCGATTCGCTCCTCGATGCGCGCACGAAATTCCGGATACGTGTGCAGCAGTCGATTGAACGTATCCTGCCGCAGCGCGGAGAGCGTGCACTCGGATACCGCCTCGACGCTCGCGGCACGCGGCGCGCCCTTGAAGATCGACAGCTCGCCGAAGAAGTCGCCCTTGCGATAATACGCGATGTACTTGCGACGACCGTTCTCCTCGACGAACACGCGTAGCCGGCCCTCCTCGACGATGTACATCGGGCCGGATGGATCCCCTTCGCGAATCACCAGGTCGCCCGCGTGCACGATCGTTCGATCGAGATCGGCGAGCAGCTCACCCAGCGCAGGCGCCGGCAATTTCGCGAACGCCGTGAACTCCTTGAAGAAGTTGCTGAGCCGGCGATGCGACACCTGAAGCTCGAAATACTGCCGGAGTTCCGGCCGCTCGCGCAGCAACCCCTCGAACACGTCACGATCCAGCCGCAGCGTGTCGACGTCGCCACTGGCGCGCACGGTGAGCGTGCGCGTCGTCTGCTCCAGGAGGCCGATCTCGCCGAAGGTGTCGCCGGCCTTCAATACCCCGAGCGACAGCTCGCCGTTCGTCGTGCCATCGCGCGCCGCGTTCTTGATCACGCGGGCCCGGCCCGACACGAGCAGGTACAGTGCGTCGGCCGGGTCTCCCTCACGCACGATCGGCGTCCCGAAGGTAAACGACATCGGTTCGAACCGCTCGATCACCTGCTCGCGCACACCATCCGGCAGGAAGCGCAGGATTGGCAGGTCGGCCAGCATCTCGCGCACGTCGGCCGACAGGCGAGCCGACGACTGCCCATTCTCCGAGGCCTTGTCGACGCTCACGCCGCGAAGCTCATGCGCCATGGTCATGACCTCACGTCGCCCTCCGCCAATCGACGTGACGCTCCAGTTGCTGGTCGAGCGCGGCGCTCAACACGCCATCCTCCGCGCGACGACGAACGTCGGCGTCCCGGATGGTCGGCAGCACCTTCTCCTCGACCTGATAGAGCAGGAACTCATCGTCGACGTGCACTGGCCCGATCAGATCACCCGGCCGTGAGCCGAGAAAGTGGTCGCGCAGGGAGTCTTCGATCTGGTCGAGAAAGAATTGCGCGGCGCGCGGCTCGGTGTGCGCCACCTGGTAGACGCTCGTGAACCCCTCGCCATCCTCGCGCAACAGCAGCGCCGCCTCCGCCGCCATACCCGCGTTGGGAAACGCCATGATGCGGCAGTCGAAGCGCACCCAGTCCAGTTGGCGCGTACTGATGTAATCCTGCACCGCGCGCTCCGTGAGCAGCGCCGTGCGAAATCCGTCGAGCGATTCATCGAGTTGCTGGAGCCGACGCACCGCCACGTGGAGCGTCGCGGGGTCGTCGCCCCAGAGGATGGTCAGTGGAGAGGTATCGATCGCCTCGGTCGTTCGTGCGTGCGCGGCGCCACTCGGAGGCGGCTCGCCGACGTGCAGGTACGCGTGCAGGTACGCGTGCGCCGCGGCTCGCTCGGCAAGCGCGCGCGCCCATGTCGCCAGCTCGGACGAGCACACCGCGTCGACGAGCGCGAGTCGCACCGCGTCTTCGTGCGAAATCGGATACTCGTCAGCGAGGTCGTCGAGGTTGAGAGATGCGCGCGCCCGGAGCAGGGTGCGGCGCAGGCAGGCCGTCCATTCCTGCACCGAGAGGCCGTGGCGCGCGAGCCACTCCTCCATGCTTTGTGCCGTGACGAGATCGTGCGCGTAGCGGAACTCGCGTCCCGCCGCATCGAGTGTTCCCGGCGGCAGTCCTTCGCCCGTCGCCTCAACGAGTCGCGCGCACGCCGCTCCCTGCCGTGCGCGCTGTTCGGCGGCTCGCCAGTCGCCTCGCTGAACAGCCGACAGGATGACATCCCGCCAGCTGTACGGCTCTCCTTCCACCGAAAAGACAAGCGTATCGGGTTGCATCGAACTGCGACCATCCAGGTCTTATTTTGCGCGAACATGGGCCCACTGGGTGCACATGTCAACGCTCACCGTCCTTGTGGCGCCCTAACCCGCCTGACTCAGCTCCATCTCCTCGTCGCGGTAATCCTTCAGCTTTCGATACAGCGTGCGGCGGTCGATCCCGAGCCGTTCAGCGGCGCGACTCTGGTTTCCCTCCACCTGCGCGAGGACGTGCTCGATGTAGCGGCGCTCGAGCTGCTCGAGCGTCCACGGCGCAGCCAGCGGCACGGCAAACGACGTCGACGGGCCTTGTGAGGTCGCAACGGGTAGCGCCTCGCCCACGCCGTAAACGTCGCGCTCGACGCGGTGCTCGAGCTCCCGCACGTTGCCAGGCCACTGCTGCGCCATCAGCGTCATGATGGAGTTCGCGGGCACGGGAGACTCGTCCTGCTGATTTTCCACCGCCAGCCGAGCGCGAAAGTGCTGCACGAGCAACGGGATGTCGCTGCGACGCTCGCGCAACGGCGGAACGACGATGCGATCGACGGAGACGCCGGCGAGGAGAAGCTCGGGCCGCACGGACGAACCGAGTGCCGCCTCGGAATCGCGCGCCATGAGCACGAAGCGGACGTCGAGCGACATCGGGTCGTCGCCACCGAGGCGAGGCGCGGCGCGGTTGATGATCGCCTGGGCGACGCGCGTGCGGAGACTCGCCGTCAGAGACGTGCAGTCGTCGAGCACGACGGTGCCGCCGCGCGCCGTCTCGAGGAGTCCGACACGTCCGAGCGACATCGGCGATCGCGCGATGCCGAACAGCTCCTGCTCCAGCGACTCGGCGCTCGCCTCCGAGCATCGCACGAGGAGATACGGTCGCGCCGCGCGATCGGAGAGATCGTGAATGAGCCGCGCCACGGTGTCCTTGCCGACCCCCGCTTCACCCGTGACGAGCACCGTGCGCTGCGACGCCGCGGCGCGGCCGATCAACTCGCGGACGTGCTGCATCGGGCCCGACCGACCGATGAGCGACGCCGCGACGCCCTCGACCATCCGTGAGCGAAGGAGCGAGAGCTCGCGGCGCATGCTCGCCTCGCGAGACGCGCGATCCACGACGGCGATGAGCGCGTCGGAGCTCGCGTCGATGTCGACGAGCTCATAGACGCCCCAACTCCGCGCCGGCCACGCAAGCCCCGACGACTTCTCCAGGCGCACCACGACGAGGGCGTCATCCGCCTCGCCAAGTAGCGCCGCGACGTCGCCCACTTCGCGACCGACGACGACGATGACGTCAGCGGGCGAGCGCTCGAGAGCGGCGATGCCGCCGGCAATGCCGATGGCGTGCGTGGCGTCGAATCCAGAGACGCCGAGCAGTTGGCGAAGAGTCAGCGCGCGCTCGACGTCCGTGTCGACGACGAGTACGCGAGGAGGAGATGGCATCGGTGACTCGCGACGAAGGTGGGTCGCGATTCAGTATCGGCGCACAGACCGCGCTGCATTAGCGCGCCGGACGCCAGCTGGCCGAAGTACCTACGACGCTACCTGCTCCGGGGCGAGACCAAACCGCCGGTTACGGTTGCGGAAGTCCGCCAACGCATCGGCGAGATCGTCCGCGTCGAATTCCGGCCACATTTTCTGGACGAAGAGGAGCTCCGCGTAAGCGCATTCCCAGAGGAGGAAGTCGCTGAGGCGCTGTTCGCCTCCCGTGCGGACGACGAGATCGACATCACACGCGGGCATCGCATCGTGATCGACGCGCGCGAGCAATTCGGTGAAGCCATCGCGCGTCGTGGTCTCGCCGCGCATGGCGGCGGCGGCGCGCAGCATCGCATCACGTGCCGAGTAATCCACGGCGACACGGAGGTGCATGCGCGAGCCCGTGGCGGTGAGCGACTCGACCTGCTCGATGGTGTGTCGCAGCGACGACGGCAGGCGATCGCGACGGCCAAGGATCGTTAGGCGGACGCCGTTCTGGAGGCAGCGCTTTGCCTCGCCGATGAGCGCACGGCGGAAGAGACGCATCAGCGCAGTCACTTCCGCCGAGGGGCGCTTCCAGTTGTCCGATGAGAAGGCGTACAGTGTGAGAGTACCCACACCTTCGCGCACGGCGGCTTCGACGATGTCGCGCGCGGTGCGCAGGCCCGCCTCATGGCCGGCCGAGCGCGACAGGCCATGTGCGGTGGCCCATCGGCCGTTGCCATCCATGATGATGGCAAGGTGTGGTCCGGTGAAGTTCACGTGCGAGACGGGTCCCGAGTGGCGTGACGTGGCCATTGCGGCGTCAGCGCTCCCGGGTGGCGCGGATGAGCGCCTCCATATGGTCGAGATAGCGCTCGAGGGCGCGCCGGCCGGTGGCCGTGAGGCGGTATTCCGTCTTCGGCATGCGTCCTTCGAACGACTTGGTGCAGGTGACGTATTCGGCATCCTCCAGCTTGCGCGCGTGCACGCTCAGGTTGCCGTCGGTGGTCTGCATGAGACGCTTCAACTCGTTGAACGTCAGCGATTCGTTGACGGCCAGCGCGCTCACGATGCCCAGACGCAGGCGTTCGTGAATGAGCCGGTCGAGCGCGAGCGCGCCATCGCCAGAGCCACCGGCGCCGGTGGTCTCGCCGCCGTTGACCGACCGCAGCGGTTGCGTGGCGACCGGGCGGTCGCCCTTGTCCAGGTTGGGCTTTCGACTTGCTGCGCTATGCTTAGCCACCGTGCCTCCGGGCGATCATCGTGCCGAACAGGAGATGCAGTCCGCCGAACCCTACGACCATGCACGCCGTCGCCCATGCGGGCGGCGTGAACAGCGCGATGGTCCCGACCATCATGAAGGCGATACCCATGACGGGAACGATGCGGACGGAAAACGTTCCCGCGGCGACGACGCCCACTCCGTAGAGGAGCATCCACACGCCGGGCAGGAGCGCGAACAACCCGCGCTCGAAGAAGACCAGTGTCAGCAGCGCGCCGACGAGCATGGGCGGCGCGAAGCTGAAGACGATCTTGCGCGCCGGCTCGGACCAGAGCGGCAGTTTGGCCGCGCGTGCCTTGAGCGCCATGGTATACACCGAAATGGCGACGGAGAGGCATGCTTCGCACAGCCAGATGAAGAGCCAGCGTGCTGGGCTCTGCGTGGCGCCGGCGAGGAGCGCGGCAGCGACGGCCGTTCCGCCGGTGACGACCATGCCCCAGCCGGAAACGGCCGTGAATGTCGCAGCGGCTTCCATCGTCTGCCGGATATAGCGCAGATTGTCCATGGCCCGCGCATGCATCTCGGGCGGTTCGGTAGGTCTGAGCGGAAGGACGCGCGTCATGGGATGAGAATGCCGAGAGTGCATCTTATTGTCAAGTGCTTTGCGTCACAAAGTTCGGTGCTAAGTCCGCGTCGCACCCTCGCCACCGATCGCGCTCGGGCCAGGCGGCGGATCGCTCGCGGGGAAACTCTGCGCGTCCACAGCATCAAGACGACGCTCCTCGATCCGCGTCGCGAACTCACGCACCATCGTCGCACAGAACTTCGGCAGGTCTTCCGGCTTCCGGCTTGTGATCAGACCGTCGTCGACACGCACCACCTCGTCGACCCAGGCGCCGCCCGCATTCGTGATATCCGTCTTGAGCGACGGCCACGACGTCAGCGTCCTACCCCCCACCGTGCCCGCTTCGACGAGCATCCACGGACCGTGACAGATGGCCGCGACCGGCTTGTCGCACAGCATGAACTCCCGGACGAACTGCACCGACTTCTCGTCCATACGCAGGCGATCCGGATTGCTCACGCCACCCGGCAGCAACAGCGCATCGTAGTCGCTCGGCCGAACGTCGGCGACCAGCCTGTCAACGGGAAGACGCGCACCCTTCTCGTCGTGGTTCATCGCCTGGATCGAGTCGCCGCAAGGCGCGATGAGATGCGTGATGGCACCCGCAGCATCCAGCGCGTTCCGCGGCACCTCGAGCTCTATCTGCTCGACACCGTCGGTAGCGAGAATGGCGACTTTCCGACCCTGAAGTCCTGCGTTCATCTGATGGCCCCCGGCTAAAGTACGTGCCACAGGATCGTGTCATGAACCATGCCCGAATCACACACATCGACACCTACCGATCGGACGTCCCACCGAGCAAGCTTCTCCTCGTGCCCCTGCTCACCCTTCACGGCCATTCCGTCCTTCGCGCACGCTTCGACGATGCCATTCGGCGCGATGCGCTGCCGGGTTCGCTCATGCTGCATGGGCCACTTGGCGTAGGCAAGCAGCGACTCGCGCTCTGGCTCGGACAGCGCCTGGTCTGCACCGGTGCCGAGCCTCGTCCATGCGGCGCGTGTCAGCACTGCCGGTATGCGCTGAACGGCACGCATCCCGACATCCACTGGTACTTCCCGCGCCCGCGCCCCAAGAGCGGCGACATGACGCCGGCCAAGATCGAGGACGACTTTCGCGAGGCGATCGGCGAGCGAACGCAGACGGGCGTGTACGGCCCTCCGGCTCCCGAGGAAGGGCTCTACATCTCGACCATCCGGGCGATCATCCACTCGGCCGCGATGGCTCCCGCGATGGCCGCGCGCAAGGTCTACATCCTCGGCGAGGCCGAGCGGATGGTGTTGCAGGAAGGGTCGGAAGAGGCGGCGGGCGCGTTTCTGAAGTTGCTCGAGGAGCCGCCCGTCAAGGCGACGATCATCCTGACGACGAGTGAGCCGGGCGCGCTCATCCCGACGATCCGGTCGCGCGTGGTGGCCATTCGCGTCCCCGCGATGGGCGCCGCGGACGTCGATGCCGTCCTTGCCGAGCCGGCGATGCAGGCGGCGATCGCGGCTGCGGGGGGCCCGAAGAAGCTCGAGGAGCAGCGCCGCGTGGCGAACGGTGCACCCGGTGCGCTGGTCGCAGGCGCAGAGTGGGCGGCGGCGATCCAGCGCGCGCGGCGGATTCTCGACGCCGCCTCGAACCGTGACCGCCAGGAGCAGATGCGAACGGCGCTCGCCCAGGGCTCGAGCAAAGCCCGCGGCGCCTTCAGCACGGCGCTCGAGGCGCTCACGACGCTTCTCCATGAGCGCGCGCGCGCGGCGGCCGAGCGGGGGAATGGTGTGGGTGCGCGGGGTGCGGCGCTGGCCGTGGACGAAGTGGAGAAGGCCAAGGAGCGCGCCGCGAAGCTCGTGAATCCCCAGCTCATCACGAGCCAATTGTTGCGTCAGCTCGAGCGGCTCATGGCGTGACGGACAATCCCGGGAAGTTGTCGCACGTGGCTGCGGACGGCACGGCTCGCATGGTCGACGTGAGCGGCAAGGCGGACACCCAGCGAATGGCGCGGGCGACGGGATCCATCACGATGGACCCTGCGACGCTCGACGCAATCGTCGCGAACACGGTGGCCAAGGGCGACGTGCTGGGCGTCGCGCGGTTGGCGGGCATCATGGCCGCCAAGCGAACGTCCGATCTCATTCCCCTCTGCCATCCACTCGCGCTCACGGACGTCGCGGTGAACCTCACGCCCGACACGAGCCTACCCGGCGTGCGCGTCGAGGCGATCGCGA
>JBDSML010000106.1:0-5870 GCA_039915865.1 Gemmatimonadaceae bacterium
GAGCCGTAGATGGCCGTTGCCGCCGCCGACTTGAGGACCTCGATGTTCTCGATGTCGTTCGGATTGATGTCGGCGAGGCGGTTGACCGTCTGATCCTGGCTCGACGACGTGCTGCCGCTCGAGCGCGAGATCGAGGCGAGACCGCCCGGGATCGAGGCGTTCGAGATGATGATGCCGTCGATCACGTAGAGCGGATCGCCCTGGCCGAGGATCGAGGTGGCGCCGCGGATCTGGATCTGCATGCCGCCGCCCGGCACGCCGGAGTTCTCGAAGATCGTCGCGCCGACGACCTTGCCGGCGAGGTTGCCTTCGACCGACTTGGCGGGCGCCGTCATCAATTCGTCAGCGGTGACCGATGCGATGGCCGTCGATGCGTTGCGACGATCCACCGTGGTGGCCTGACCGGTGACGGTCACACCTTCGAGCTGCAGGACGTCCTTGTCGAGAACGAAGTCCGCCGTGGCCTGTGATGCACCCACCTGCGCCGATGCGCGCTTGAAGCCGATGGCGCGAACGAGGACGGTTGCACCGCCGGCGGGAATCTTCAACCGATATTCGCCACGCTCATTCGTCCGAACACCGATCTGTGAGCCAAGAAGTCCAACGGTGGCTTCGGTGATCGGCGCACTGGAGGCGCTTTGGGTCACCTTGCCGGTGATCTCGCGCGTCTGTGCCGCAAGTATCGCGGGCGACAATGCGAGGAGTAATGCGACTGCCTTTACTGGTGGACAACGCACGGGGAGCACCTCAGGAGGGGAAAAATGTGAGAAGACGCCTGCGTCTCACGAAGGCTGGAAATGACGCGCGCGAGGCGGGAGCGGGGGGAATTGCTCGACACGGGCGGCAACCTCTGACGACAACTTGCGACTTCTTCACGCGTTCGTCAAACGCGCTTGACAATTTTTTTACACTCTTCTTTCGTCCGGCGGTCGTGCAAATACTTATAGTGTCCAAATCGCGATCAGCCCGCACCACTTGCCGGCGCCCGTTCCGCTGTACTGCAGCGGGATCGTCGATGGTCCAGCGAACACTTCGATGCCATGAATCTCGTCTGGCTTGGGGAGGTCCTGCAGATTGACGCCACCCTGGTCGTCCGCCTTCCGCAACGGGACGCCATCGACCATGAACAGAACGAAGCACGGTTGGGTGGAGTTGAATTCGCTGATCATCGAGCGTCGGGACGTCGCCACCACCCGGGAGTCGCGCACAGTGACATCGATCGACGCGAGGCCGGTCAGCATCTGCCACGTGTCGACGGAATTGCGTTTCTGGATCTCCTCGCGTGTGATCGATACTGTCGCCTGGTGGAGGAGGCGGCGCGCCTCGAAGTCAGCCAGTCGTCCCCGCTCTTCCCGCGCGCCCACGACGCGCATCGTGTCGAGCACTGGCATGCGCACAGCGCTCATGACGATGGGAAGCCTGACGCGCCCCTCCGTCACCATCATCGCGATCTGACCCGCCGTGAAGCCGATGCGTCGCGCGCGAACCGTCACCCGTCCCGGCTCCACGTTCGGCACCAGCGCCCGCCCACCCGCATCGGTGAGGATCGTTCGTGCCGCCGCCGATGCCGACGACACGTCGAGTACCGCATCGGCCACTGGTGCGCCGCGGTCGTCCGTGACAACGATCTCCAACGCAGCGACCCCTTGCTGCATTGGACGCAGCACGAGATCCAGAACGGCAGCCTCTCGACCATTCATCCTGATCTGCTCACGAACAGACCCGGAGTCCGCCGATACGGTCACTGTGACCACAGCGCCCGTTGGCACGCCGCAGACACGCCACCGGCCGCCATCGTCCGTACGAGCCTGCAGCGTGCGATCCCCGCTGAACGCACGAGCGCCGTTCTGCGTCCGGATCACCGCGAAGTTCGACGGCCACGCCGCCGTGATCACGGCGCCCGCTACCCTTTCGCCTCGCTCGCCGACGACGCGTCCGTGCAGCAGTCCTTCGTCCGCCGCCATTGACGTCCCCTGACATGCGGATGCCACGCCCTCCGCCGCCGTGGGCAGCGTGAGGGAGTCGACGCGTGCATCGTCGTGCGTCGCCACCTCGCGCTCCATCGGCGGGACGCCACGCAGGTCCGTCAGCGGCGTGCGAATCGCCGCCCGGTACCTGCCAGCGAGCACGGGTGACACCCGGATCCGGCCAGTGGAGTCAGCCTTCCCGACGTAGTCGGTGCCGTCGAGCGTGAGCGTCGCACCCTGCGCACTGGCATCGGGCCCCACGAGCTGCACGGCGATCGACGGTCCGGTCGCCTGATAGACGACGCTGTCGCCCCGCATCGCCCGCGTGACCTCACCGCCGGCGACCTGCACCGCGCGCAGGTAGGCCATCGACCTCGCCATGATGGTGCGGCTCGTCGCGGAGCGTCGATCGCGCATCGCCAACTGCGGCATGCGCAGGTTCCAGCGGCTCACGAACCAGTGGCCGTCAGCCAGCCGCTTGAACTCCACTGTACCACCCGGACGCGCCTTCTCCGCCGCCTCGGGCAGGTTCAGGTAGCGGAACTCGAATGACCGGAGCTCTGAAGTCACACGATCGACCCACAACGTGCCCTCGATCTCGCGGAGGTCGCGCCGTTCACGCGTGGGCACGAACCCCACACCGACGAGGTCCGCGCCAGCGGCGGACGGTACGACGCGGAAACAGTGCCCCGAGACGAACGCGTCGGACAGCAACGCCTCGGCGTCCGGAGCGTAGTAGACCGTCCCATTGGTGTCCGCCACCACGAACCCCTGGTCGCGCAGCATCTCGGCCGGCACGCTGCGGAAGGCATGCGTGGTCGGGTTGCGCGACCTGCGGATGCGCTGCTGGCGCACCATCCGCGACGTCGAATCGAGCGTCCGGTCATACTCCACCCACTCGGCGACGAGAGGCGCGCCATCCACGCTGAGCTGCGAGGTGAGCATCGCCTTGCGTGCCTCTTCCCAGACGCGGGCCACGACCATGCCGCTGTCCGCATCCACGCGACACGTTTCGCGTTCGCGCACATCGACGGCGGCGAGCGCGACCGGCCCTGACGCGAACACGATATGTACGCGTTCCGTGGCACCCGCCACGACGGTCACGAAGGGCCCGATGGTGGGCCGAAAACCGATGCGCAGGACACGGAGGCGAACGCGCCCCTCCGCCGACAAGCGAAGGACGAAGTCGCCGCGCTGGCCGGTGAGCGACCGGCCAACCGTCGCGCCGTTGACGTCGTTGGCGATCACGATCGCGCCCACGGCCGGCGTGCTGTCGGGCAGCACCACCGCGCCGAGAACAGTCTGTGCGGCAAGTGGAAGTGGGGATGCCCAGAGGATCGTGGCGATCAGGAGGGCGCGCAGCATTCGCATGGGCGTGTCGGTGGACGACGAAACAGAACTTACGGGCACGGGGTACGGACGCAACGCGCGTTGTGGACATCGGCGGGCGCGTGCTGTAGCCTCGTCCACGACGCCGTCGTCACCGCACCCACCGCACGTCACACCGAACAGGATCTCGAAGCCATGATGAGTCGTTTCACCGGGCGTAGTCGCGCACTCGCCCTGTTGGCCGTCGTCGCCATCGCACCGGCCGCCCAGGGACAGGATCGCCTGAAGAGCATGCCGGGCTATGAGCAGTACACTCGCATGACGACCGCACGCGCGGGCGCCGTGAAGCTTGGCCAGGTCGCCGGCCTGTGGGCGGACAGCGGCAAGGCGTTCGACTACACCCAGGACGGCAAGCGCTTCCGGTTCGACGTCGCGACGAAGAAGGTCATGGACGCGCCACCGCCGATGTCCGACGCACCGACGAACGGGCGCGGCATGCCCGGCCGCGAGCGGGGACGCCAGTTCACCGAAGCGGCGTCGCCTGACGGGCAGCGGAAGGCAGTCTATCGCGACCGGAACCTGTGGCTCACCGACGCCGACGGGAAAAACGGCACGGCCATCACGACCGACGGCAGCGAGAAGGAGCGGATCAAGTACGGCACCGCGAGCTGGGTGTACGGCGAGGAGCTGAACCAGGCGTCGGCGATCTGGTGGAATCCGTCGAGCACCAGGGTCGCGTACTACCGCTTCAACGAGAAGCCGGTGCCCGACTTCTTCCTGCAGATGGACCAGACGAAGGTCCAGAGCGCGCTCGACGTCGAAGCCTATCCGAAGGCCGGAGTCGACAATCCGGTCGTCGACATCTTCGTCTACGACGTGGCCACCGGAAAGTCGACGACGCTCGACATCCGCGACGGCAAACCGTTCACGAATGACGTCGTGGGCCAGTACGTCTACAACGTGCGTTGGTCGCCGGACGGCAAGGAACTGCTCGTCAACCGCACCAACCGCCGCCAGAACACGATGGAGTTCGCAGCATGCTCGCCCGAGACGGCCAAGTGCCGCGTGGTGATTCGCGAGGAATGGCTGCCGAGCTGGGTCGAGAACAACCCGTCGCAGACGTGGCTCGCCGACAAGAAACGCTTCCTGTGGGTGTCCGAGCGCAACGGCTATCGCAACTACTACCTATATGATCTCTCCGGGAAGCTGATCAACCCGGTCACGCAGCATCAGTTCGAGATCGCGGGCGTCATCAAGGTGGACGAGCCGGCCGGCGTGCTGTGGTACATGGCGCGCGACGGCGACAACCATCTCAAGCTGCAACTCCATCGCGTCGGCCTGAATGGCAAGGGCGACGTCCGCCTCACCGATCCGGCGCTCACGCACACGATCACCCTCGCGCCCGACGGCAAGCACTTCATCGACGTCGCGCAGGCACATGACGTCGCGCCCGTGACGCGCCTGCTCGATGCGAACGGCAAGGTCGTCGCCGAGCTCGCGAAGAGTGACCTCACGAAGTTCGATTCGCTCGGCCTCAAGAAGGTCGAGATGTTCACGTACCTCGCCGCCGACGGCACGACCACGCTGCACGGCATGATCAGCTTTCCGTCGACGTTCAATCCGAGCCGGAAGTATCCGGTGTTGATGTCGGTCTACGGTGGTCCGGCCTCGCCGGCGACGTCGGAGAACTTCACGATGCCGTCCGCGTTGACGGAGTACGGCTTCATCGCAGTGAGCCTCGATTCGCGCGCGGCGGGTGGCGTGGGCAAGCGCACGCTCGATGCGATCTACATGAAGCTCGGCCAGGTGGAGATGGACGACATGGCGGAGGGTCTCAAGGCGCTGGCGAAGCGACCGTACGTGGACGGCACGCGCATGGGCATCTTCGGCACGTCCTACGGCGGGTATTCGTCAGCGATGATGCTGCTTCGCCACCCCGAGGTGATCGCCGCGGCGTCGGCGTCGTCCGCCGTGACGGCGTGGAATCACTACGACACGATCTACACCGAGCGATACATGTGGATTCCGCAGGAGAACGCGGAGGGCTACAAGCTCGGCTCGGCGATGAACTATGCGGACAAGCTGAAGGGCCGGCTGTTGATCTACTACGGTACGGCCGACAACAACGTGCACCCGAACAACGCGATGCAGTTGATCAAGGCGCTTCAGAATGCGGGCAAGAGCTTCGAGGTGCAGGTCGGGCCGGACGCTGGGCACAGCGGGGTGAACAACCAGAGGATGATGGAGTTCTTCATCGAAAATCTGGTGATGAAGAACCCGGTGTCCTGACCCGAAAGTCACTCGTGGAATCGCTGAACTACCTGACTAGAATTCTTGGAATTTTTAGAATTTCATCGCTGCCGTTTCATTGTTGCTGCGCCGAGTTCCGGTGAACCACCGCGGCGCGCAGCAGAAATCAATTCCAGATATTCTTTTAGATTCTTTGAAATTCAAGTCAGGTAGTTCTGTCCTCCGGTTCAACTGCTACGGCACCAGTGTTGTGCCTTTGAGAGCATTCCAGAGTAGCGGATATGTCGCCATCGTCTGCGCACGGTACTGCGGCCGGAAGCCGAA
>JBDSML010000136.1:0-3025 GCA_039915865.1 Gemmatimonadaceae bacterium
TCGAGCAGATCGTCGGGGATGGCGAGCGCGTACTGCCGCACGAGAAATATTCCGAAGATCGACGCCAGACCCGGGACGATCACGCCGCCGTAGTTGTTCACGAGGCCGAGCGACTTCACGAGCAGGAAGAGCGGCAGCATCGCGACTTGCACAGGGATCGCCAGTCCGGCGGCCAACACGCGGAACGTCTGGTCGCGTCCGCGAAAGCGCAGCTTCGCAAAGGCATATCCCGCCGACGTGTTGATCGCCAACGCGGCGACCGTCGTCACTACCGCCACGAACGCGCTGTTGAACGCATATCGACCGAGATCGAGCCGGCCGAACAGGTCGCGGTAGTGCTCGAGCGTCGGATGGTGCGGTATCACCGCCGGCGGAAATGCCGACGCCTCGCCATTCGCCATGAACGACGCACTCACCATCCACAGCAGTGGCAGCAGCGAGAGTGTGCCGAACACTACCAGCGTCGCATGCAAGGCGATCGACGACAATCGATCCCTCTGCGCCCGCGACGCGCTCATGCCGCCGCCTTTGGCGAGATCCGCCGCTGGACGATCGTGAACACGACGATGAGGATGAACAACAGGAACGCGATCGCCGCCGCGACGCCGAGCCGCCACCAGCGGAATCCCTCCTCGTACATGTAGAGCACGAGACTCGTCGTTGCGCGCAGCGGTCCACCGGCCGTCATGACGTACGGCTCCGTGAACAGTTGCAGGTAGCCGATCATCGTCACGACCACGACGAAGAACAGCGTCGGTGCGAGCATCGGAATGGTGATGTGCCGAAAACGCTGGAACGGTGACGCTCCGTCGAGCGCTGCGGCTTCATGCAGCTCGCGCGGGATGTTCTGCAACCCGGCGATACAGATCAGCATGTTGTAGCCGAAGTTCTTCCACGTCGCCATCAGGATGATCGCCGGCATCGCCCAATGCGGATCGCCGAGCCAGTCGATCTGATGGATGCCGACGTGGCCGAGCAGCCAGTTGAGCAGCCCGTATTTCGGGTGATACAGGTAGCGCCATACGATCGCCACGGCGACGAGTGTCGTCACGAACGGCGCGAAGAACACGGCACGTGCCGTCGCCTTCCATCGAAGTGCTCGTGCGTTCACGAGAAGCGCAGCACCGAGCGATGCGGCAACGGTCAGCGGTCCGCCGACGAGTGCGAAGTACAGCGTGTTGCGCAGTGCTTGCCAGAACAGCGGCTCGTGCAGCACGCGGGTGTAGTTGCGAAATCCCACCCATCGCGCGGCATTCGGATCGGCCAGCGCATACAGATCGAAATCGGTGAAGCTGAGCCCCACCGCGGCGATCACGGGGCCGAGGAAGAAGACGGTGATGAGCGTCAACGCTGGCGCGACGAACCACCATCCCGGCGCGATGCGTCGAATCACGGTGTCGCCCCGAGCGAAGCGAGGGGCCTGCTTTTCCGCTCTTGCATCCACCGGCGCTTCTCCAACACCGCATCCACTTCGGCGTCGAGCGACGTCAACGCCTCATCGACAGTTTGCCGCCCACGGACGGCTCGCTCCGCCGCCTGCGCGACCAACTGCACGATCAACTCGATCTCCGGCACCGCGGGCGTCGGTGCCACACGTCCCAGCTGCGTTCGGAACGCAGCGAGGTAGGGATCGCTCGCCAGCTTCGGTGTCTCCCATGCGGATCGCCGAGCCGGAAGATCTCCCGTCGTCTCGTAGAATTTTGCCTGTCGGGCCGGATCGCTCATGAAGGTCACGAACTTCCACGCTGCCGATTTTTTTGCCGAGCCACGCATGATCACGATGCTCGAACCGCCAGCCGTCGATACTCCGATGCTGTCTGGGCCAGGCAGCGGCGCCGTCATCCACGCATTCTGGAGATTCGCCGGCAGCCGCTTCTTGAACTCGCCCACATTCCACGGACCGGTGATGTACATCGCCGTCCGTCCTGCGGCGAACTCCTGGAACACGTTGCTGATCTGCGTGTTCGCCAGCGCCGGTGCGAGGCTGTCGCGAAAGAGGTTGACGTAGAACTCGAAGCCACGACGAAATGTCGGATCACGAAACGCCCCGCGCGTGCCATGCTCGGCAAGCAGCTGTCCTCCCGCCTGCATGCCGAAGATCACCGGCTGCGCCCACTCGTTCACCGGCAGCAGCGCTGGATACGAGCCCGCCGGCTGCACCTTTTTCACCTTCACCATCGCGTCGCGCCACGCTGCCCACGTCGTCGGTGCCGACGCAATGCCCGCTTTGCTCAAGAGATCAGTGCGATAGAACATCACGCGCGTGTCCACATACCACGGCACGCCATAGAGCACGCTGTCCACGACGTTCGTCGCGAGCACGCCGGGGAAGTAGTCGTTGCGTGGGACGAGCACAGTATCTCGTGCGACGTACGCATCCAGTGGCTCGAGCGCATTCAGCGCGGCGAATTCCGGGATCCACGTGTTGCCCAGCTGCGCGATGTCCGGCAGCGCGCCGCCGACATACGCCGTCAGCAGCTTCTCGTGCGCGGCCGTCCACGGGATCGCCTGCACGCGTACGTGCACGCCTGGATTCGCGCGCTCGAACTCGCGGGCGATCGGACCGAGTGCCTCACCCTCCGACCCGAACGCCCACACACGCAGTTCGGTACTATCGCCACTTGCACGCGTGCAGCTTCCGGCGGCGACACCCAGCGCCATCGCAAGGATGGCGCGCGCGCCACGATGCATGAGAGACCGAATCAGCAGCGCCCCGCCAGCCATCCGCCCGTAAACCCCGCTCGGCACAGCCCACGCGTGACGTCCGTGTTCTGCCGCATGAGCTTCCATACGAACCCCGTGCGCCAGTTCTCGAGCATCGCGATGATCGGTCCTTGATCGATGCCGAGGTAGTCAGTGTCAAACCAGGAGAGTCCGTTCACGATACGGCCGTGATGTAGCAGCGGTCCCGTCGTGCGGAGCGTCGGGTTGAAGGCATCGATGAATCCGTATTGGCCGAACAGCGCGTCGCCATACGTGCGACGCATGCTGACCAGCGCTGGCACCGCGACCTCCGGTGCGAACG
>JBDSML010000185.1:0-2688 GCA_039915865.1 Gemmatimonadaceae bacterium
GCCGGTGCCGCCGTACTTTCGCGTGGTGCTGCTGTCGGCTTGGCTGAACTTCTGGAACAGGCGCGTCTTGCCAACGTCGCTCAGGCCGATGCCAGTGTCGCGGACCGCGAAACGCAGGTCCTCGTCATGCGCCGAGACGGTCAGCACGACCTCGCCCTGCTCGGTGAACTTCACCGCGTTGCTGAGCAGGTTCAGGAGGATCTGGCGCAGCCGCGTCACGTCGCCGCTGACGGCCAGCGGCACCTCGCCGTCGAACTGGTAAGCGATGTCGAGGTGCTTCTCGGCCGCGCGCGCGGCGACGAGGTCGAGCGCCGACTCAACGCAGTCGCGCAGGTCGAACGGATGCGACTCGATGTCCATCCGCCCGGCCTCGATCTTCGAGAAGTCGAGGATGTCGTTGATGATCGTGAGGAGGGCATCGCCCGAGTCGCGGATCGTGCCGGCGAAGTCGCGCTGCTCGTCGCTGAGCGGCGTGTCGAGGAGCAGGCCACTCATGCCGATCATCGCGTTCATTGGCGTCCTGATCTCGTGGCTCATCGTCGCGAGAAAGGAGCTCTTGGCCACGTTGGCCGACTCCGCGGCGGCGCGTGCGTGCTGCGCTTCGCTGAAGAGGCGGGCGTTCTGGATCGCGATCACCGCTTGGTGCGCGAACGTCTTCAGCAAATCGACTTCCTTGTCGACGAAACGGCCGGGAGCAATGCGATTGACGGCGATTGCGCCGATGATGGCGCCTTCGTGCCGCATCGGCACGCTAAGGACGGCTCGATTGCCGACAGCGGCAGTGAGATCGCGCAGCGATTCGGACCCGACTTCCCCCATCACGTCGCCAACATTGACGACGATGCCGTCGCGGATGGCCCGCGCGGTGATCGAGCGATCGCCGGGCGGCATCGGGAAAAGGCTCTGCGCGGCCCGCAGGCCGGCTGTATCGATGCCGAACGAGCTCGCCACGTCGATGAGCTTCCCGTCGAAACGAAAAACCCAGCCGTACTCGGCCCCGGTCAACCGGGCGGCACGCTCCGCAATGATGTCGAACACCGGGCGGGTATCGGCCACCGAGTTGCTGATGACCTGTAGCACCTCGGCCGTCGCCGTCTGCTGCTCCAGCGCTTCCTTGGTCTCGTTGAACAGTCGCGCGTTCTGGATCGCGATCACGGCCTGGTCGGCGAACGTCTTGAGAAGGTCTGCCTCTCTTTCTGTATAGGGAAGGGGAGGAAAGCGAACGACGTGAATGGTGCCGATTCCGCGCCCCTTCCAGATCATCGGAGCGATCAGCATCGAGTAGTTGCCGCCGATTCTGGCGCTGTCGCGCATCACCTGCGGCACGTTGGCGCCGTTCTGGATGTCCGGGTAGTGGACGACTCGCTGCTTGCGGATCGAGTAGCCCTGGTACGAGTCCTCCACCGGGCGCGGGAAGGCCCGGTCGAGGTATTCCTTCATCCTCGTCTCGCCACCGATGGCGGCGTGAAAGATCTGGCCATCGTCTCGAAGCAGCGAGATGACCGCATGGTTGCCGACGAACAAACGCTGGCAGCTCTCGATGATCTTTTCGAAGACCGGTGCCGTGTCGGAGACCGAGCTGCTGATGACGCGCAGGATTTCGGCCGTCGCCGTCTGCTGCTCGAGCGCGATGCGCGTCTCGTCGAACAGCCGGGCATTCTGCAGCGCCACCGTCGCCTGGCGCGACAGGCCGACCAGGAACTCGAGCTCGCGCGGCTCGAACGGATCGCCGCCGTTGCGCCAGACCGCCATCGCGCCGAGCACGTCGGTGCCGGCCAGGAGCGGCACCACCATCAGCCGCTCGTCGCTGCGCCGTTCGGTGCCCGGCATCTGCACGCCGCGCGGATCGGACTCGATGTCGTTGATCAGCTCCGGCTCCCCGCCCTTCAGCAGGCTGCCGATGATGCCGACGCCCGACTCGATCACCGTCGCCCGGATCGCCTCGGCGGCCTCGCCGATCGCCACCGTCGCGCGGTGCGTGCCCGCACCGGCGACGGGCAGGAAGATCGCGCTGCTCGACGCGTTGAGGAAGTCCTTCGCATGCTGGGCGATCCGGTCCATCACCACCGAGAGTTCGAGCGACGACGACAGGTCGCGGCCGACGTCCGACAGAGCCGAAGTCTCGCGCGCGCGCTGCTCGGTCTCTTTCAGCAGGCGCTGGGTCTCGTCGAACAGGCGCGCGTTCTCCAGCGCCGCGCCGGTGCTCGCGGCCACCGTCGAGAGCAGGCGCACCTCGGCGTCGCCGAAGGCGCTCTCACGATCGTAGTTCTCGAGAATGATCGTGCCGAGGAAACGAGCGCCGGAGAACATCGGCACGAACACCGAAGACAGGCTCATGTCCGTGCCTTCGAAATGGTGCAGACCGAGGCGCTCCGCTTCGGCGATGTCGTGGATGACCACCGCGCGTCGCTGCAGCACCAGGCGATCGATCGGGCGCTCGAGCAGATCCGGCACTGGTGGCAGCCATCCCCGCTCGCCGTGTTCGTAGGCATAGAGGATGTGGCGCATCCGTGTCGCTTCGTTGCGCCAGGTGATCATCAGGTCGCCGGTGGCGAACACCTCGCGCAGCTTGTCGCCGACGAGGTCGACGATCGCCTGGAAGTCGAGCTTCGCGCTCACGCCCTGCTGAATTCCGTTGATCAAGGCAAGCTCGGCATTGCGCTGCTCGGTCTCCTTCAGCAGCCGCTG
>JBDSML010000122.1:0-8136 GCA_039915865.1 Gemmatimonadaceae bacterium
GACCCGTTTTGTGGCGAATCTTGTCTGGCGGTCGCACGAACCCAGTCATGCCGGGGCTGAGGATCTGGCTCTTGCCGTTCACGACGTGTTCAAACTCGCCGGACACCACGTAGAATATTTCAATCGCGCCGTGCACGTGATCACCCGAGTCGGAGTTCGGAGGAAATGACATTTCACCAACCGAGACTTCGGGCCCCACGTTGGTGTCATCCAGCAGCAACTTGAGCGTTACGCCACTGGGTGCACGATACGTGGGGCTTGTGTTTCCCGATTGCGCCTGGAGCGGCGCTGCACGCAGCAGCAGCAACACAAGACTGGCGAGGACGAGTGGCTTCAGCATGGGAAGTACCGGGCGAATGGTTGAATCATCGGTGCACAAATCGCTTCGCAAACATGCGAGCTTCCGATGTCCTGGCAAGTTGAGGGTCGAAGTATGAGGGATGCCCATCAACTCTCCGACAACGTCCCGATGAGAATGATGTCGCAGGCGTTTCACCCATAGATCACCGGGTAGATGGCCGGGTGGCCGATCAACCCACCATCCCAGGCGGCGGCTCCCGTCGACGAAGTGACGGCGATCGAGGTGGAGCAGCGTGTCGGTGCGGGCTACGTGGTCGTTCCGGCCATCGGCCGAGTAGGTGGACGCTTCATCGTGACAGCTCGGCTCCTTGCCGTCGCTGCCGGTCGCGCATCGAATGACGGCAGCGCGCTGAACGAGTTCCCGGTAGTCGCCACCGTGAGCACGGAGGTGGCGCGCGATGCTGACGTCCTCGGCGCGCTGGATGGGCTCGTCCGACGCTTGCGACGTGCACTCGGCGAATCGTATCTCGCATCGCGTCGCGGCGTGCCCCTCCCTGTGGCGACGACCTCCTCACTCCCGGCGCTCAAGGCGTACGCGGATGGGCAACGGGCGCGTGCCTCGGAACACAACAAGGACGCCGAAGAGAGCTGGCGGCTCGCACTGGCATACGACAGCACCTTCGCGCTCGCTCATGCATCGCTTGGCGGGTACCTCACCTGGATGAATCGCTCAGGAGAGGCGGAGCCGCATCTCGCCGCCGCGACGCGGTTCTCCGTGCATCTGCCGCCCCGCGAACGCCTGATCGTCGAGGCAAGGATCGCGACGTGGCGCGGCGATCATCGTCTGGCAGTTGCACTGCGACAGGGCTGGGTCGCCGACTACCCGGGTGATCAGGAGATCCTGGGCGGCCTTGCCTATGAGTACCTGCGCGGCAAGCAGTACGCCTTGGCCCGCGACGCGTTTACGGAATTGCTGCAAGTGGACTCGCTGGATGCCGTCGCGCACCTCGATCTCGCCACAGCGCTCGCCGAACTCCGCACGCCCGCCGACCTTCGACGGGCCAACGTCGAGTTCGTGCGCGCGTTCGCGCTGGACACGGCGCTCGCAGGCGGGGTGACGTATCTGCACGAATACGCGGCTGCACTCGCACTTACCGGAAGGGCAGATTCGGCGCGGGCGGTCTTCTGCGGCATGCTCGCTCGTGATCCCTCGGTGCGGGCGCGCGGATACCGCGGACTCGCCTTTCTCGACCTCATGCAAGGGCATCCCGCCGACGCAGCGTCGAACTTTCGCGAAGCGCTGAAGATCTATCGCGTCGTCAACGACGATCCCTTGAGCGAACTTTCTCGCCGACGCCGAAGTGGCCGTCGCTTCGGGCCAAACCGCGGAAGCGGAGCGTGAGACCAACGTGGCGATGCGGCTTGATTCGACTTCGCTCTCCGTTGAAGCGCTGGCGCGAGCGGCGTGGCGGCGCGGTGATCTTGCAACGGCCGCCGAACAGTACGCCGTGCTCGGTGCGCGCCGGGAATTCGGCTGGGAAGGCGCCGAGGGAACGTGGCGTGCTCCGTATTGGCTCGGGCTGATCGAGGAGGCACGCGGTGATCGCGCGGCGGCACGGCGTGCGTGGACGACGTTCGTCGCCCAGTACCCGGCGCCAGGGAGCACCGGGGTCGCACTCGATGACGCGCGGCGCCGTCTCGGAGTTCACTGATGCGTCGACGGCGCTCGGTTGAAGCGATGCCTGATTGTTGCCGCTTGGATCGATCGGCACATTTCGCTGCCGTGTGCGAAGTACGGCTTCAATCACCGGCACGATCGCGTAGAACAACAGGGCTGCGGCGATAGGCGCTAACAGCAACCACACCACGACAGCGCGAGCCAGGCTGGCTCCGGCGAGAGTGATGAGCGGGACACATCCTGCCGCGTACGCAGTCTTGATTCCGCTGACGGTCATGTTGTGCGGCACTCGAAATAGCCACGCCCCCAACTTCATTTGCGGAATGAGCAGAATGAAATAGAGAGGGTACGCGAGATAGTTGCTGACCTGAATGACCAGCTGATTCGCGCCGAAGCGCCACGCTGCGAGGGCGCAGAGGGGAGTCGTGGTGCCGATCACAGGAAAACAGCCAATCACGAGGCCGAGTGCCATGGCGAGGGAAATCTGTCGCGCCGAGAGTCCCTGCAGCATGACCTTCCGCAACGCTGCCCGGAGCGTCTCTAGCACTTCGGCACCTCTGACTGACCAAGTGCGAGACGCATCGTTCACGTTGTGGAAGAACTAAAAGAGCAGCGCCGCGCCGACGAACGCTAGCGCGCCTTTCGACCCGCAACTCATGGCGCGCGCCGACCGCGAAAAAGTCCACCAGATCGTCATCAATCTCGTCAGCAACGCGATCAACTTCACGGAACCGGGTGGATGTGTGACGGTGGCGTGTGATCGCGCGGGTAGGCAACAGCTGCGCGTGCATGTGACGGACACGGGGCGCGGCATCGCCGCTGACCAACTCGAGCGTGTGTTCCACCCCTTTGTGCAGGTGGACCCCACACTCACGCGCACCCAGCCGGGGACAGGACTCGGGCTCGCGATCAGCCGTGAGCTCGCTCGTGTCGCTCCGTTGCGCCATGATCAGCACGCACATCCGTGTGTGATCAGACGTGCGTCCTCGCTTGGCCGATTGCAAAGTGTTTTACGGAAACACCTCGATGAACGCCGTGCGCGCCGAATCGAGCCTAACGCGGTGACCGTTGCCGATGGCGCTCGTGGCGAGATTGGCGGCGCCCGACGAGGGCGCGCTCACCCGCCGCATTAGTTCGGCCAACGGATATCGGGCAGTTGCCAGTGCGTAATGAAGCTTGCCCGCCACTTCGCGCGCGCCGGAAAACCATACCGTGACCTGATCCGAGCGGGCGAAATAGCGAAACGTGGAACGATAGACGAGATCGCGCAGCGGCTCGATCACGCCGGGTCCGAGCAACGGCGTGGGCGACACGGTCCACGACGATCCGTCCGTGCTCCGCGCGAAGAACACCGAGCTTCGACTGCAGTTGCTGCCGTCCGGGAATGCGGCGATGAGCGCCCAGTATTCGTGCTTTGCCCCGATGTACTGCACGTCCCAGTGCCACGGCACACGATTCGGAATCGTGAGCGACACTGGTTCGGGCCCGCCCCACTTGATCCCATCGCGCGACCGTCGCCGCGTGAGGGCAACGGCCGACATCCGCGCTCGGCAACCGCCGTTGGCGGCGTTGACCGCCCACATGCGCCACGAGCCGTCGCGCTCGCGCACCACGGCCGGCGAGATGGCGCCCCACTTCGCCTCCTTCACCACCAGGGTGGCTGGTCCCCAGGCCGCACCATCGTGACTCGACTTCAGATAGATCTCGTCCGCGTCGTTCGTCGTCTGCCGATAGTACAGCCGGAGCTCGTCACGCACCGGATCGAACGACAGGTCCGGATCGGAGAGGTACGCGTCAATGTCCGGCCGGGCCAGCGGGTTGGCGATTCCCGGCAACGGGCGCCACTCGCCCGCATCGTTGCCCGAGTAGCCGGACGGGTTCTCGAACGCCGCGTCGCCGAACGGATACGGTGTCGCCGCGTACCAGTACCGTCTCCCGCGCCAGTCGTGCGGAAACACGAGTGCGTCGGGATGCACCAACTCACCGCTGCCATCGTAGGTGACGACGCCGAGCGAGACCGGTTCGACGATGTCCTCCGCGGCGCCGGGACCCGGATCGTCGATCTGTTCGACCTCGGGGACGAGGGGGTCAGTCGGCTCGTCGGGCGATGGATGGCATGCGAGCAAGGCGAGCGAGAGGGACAGCGCACCGACTGCAGTGATGCGGAGCATGTATCTCGGCGAGACACTGGCGGCCGGCAGCGCCGCGAGTCGCGCTCCATCGCGCGGTCGGCTGGCGGGCCGTGTCGTCAATTAGGTGGGACCGAGAACATGCCTCGGATCTCACGGGGCCGTAAGGCTATGCCGCCCCTAACAACGAATCGAGCCAACCACCGGTAAGTGATTGGCCCGACGATAGCAGGGGCGGGACTCGAACCCGCGACCCCGGCATTATGAGTGCCGTGCTCTAACCAGCTGAGCTACCCTGCCTCATTCCAAATCTGGAATAAGCTCCAAATCCGGACCTCAATATCACAAACTTCGATCCCCCAAACAACTCGGCCGGCCCTTTCGGACCGGCCGACCTGCTCTTCCATAGCGGGGGCGGGATTTGAACCCGCGACCTTCGGGTTATGAGCCCGACGAGCTACCAGGCTGCTCCACCCCGCGCCAGTTCTTCAATAGTAGTCGGATGAGTACGAAAGTCAACGTTGCCACGCCTCACAAAGCTATCCCTACTGCCGCGCCAGCAGTGTCCTCACCGCCTCCCAGATCGACGGCTCGACCTCCACGCCCTCGGCCATACTCTGCCGCCGCGTGGCCAGCGTCCGCTCCCCAGGGTACCGCACACCATCGCCCGTGTCGTGCAGGTCCTCGATGATCCGGTCGAGCGACGACGTCCCATCTGTGCCGAGTACGGAGGCATCGATCGCGAGAAAGACCTGTGACTGCCCCGTCTCATCCGCGACGACAGGCGCGATCTCGTGCGTCGCTTGCCCGGCCGAGAGCAGCGTCGCCATCATGTCCAGAACGATCGACAATGCCGAACCCTTCCAGAACCCGATGGGCAACAACCGCTTCGTGCGTTCGATGGCCGCCGGCGAGCGCGTGAGCAGGCCCTCCTCGTCGTAGCCGCCGTCGACGGGGAGCTCGGTCCCGCGCAGGCGATGCACGGAGAGCGCACCGTACGAAAACTGCGACATCGCCATGTCGAGCACGACGTGTCCACCTGCCCTCGGCACGCCGATGACGAGCGGATTGTTCCCGATGCGCGGCGACGTCGAACCCCACGGCGGCAGATTCGGCAACGTGTTGGTCCAACAGATTCCGACGACGCCGGCGTTCGCCGCCTGCCAGCCGTACGCGCCACCGCGCATCCAGTGATTCGTCTGCGCGAGCGCCACCGCTCCGATGCCGTGTGCGCGCGCGAGCTCGATCGCTCGCGCCATGCAGTGGTGGGCATTCAGGTTTCCGGGGCCGCGTCGTCCATCCCAGCGCTCGAGCGCTCCGAACGACGACACGCATTCAGGTGTGGCCGACACATTGACCAACCCACGCTCGATACACGAGACGAATAGCGGAAACCTGTTCAGTCCATGCGACGGAAAACCGTCTGCACTCGCGTCGGCGAAGAGGCGTGCGCTTAGCGCCGCGCGCTCGGTCGACATGCCCGCGCGTGCGAGGATCTGACGCAAGGTGTCGTCTAGCTCTCGATACGGTATGCGCAATTCAAATTGGAATTACACCGTGACTGCAGGAGCGCCGAGACTTGAAAAAGCAGGTCCATCGGTCGCTACGCTCCTGTCGGGACGACACAAATGCGTACTGCCTTCCTCTGCGGCCCTCTGCTCCTCTAAGCTCTCTGCGGTAAATCTGCCGTCTGGTCTTCGTCGCGCGTCAGGGCGCTCGTGTCGCCGAATCGGGCTCAGCGAACCGATAGAGCAACTCCTTGCTGCCGCGCACCATTCCGAACTCCTCGCGCGCGATCCGCTCCTGCAGCACCGGATCGGTCTCGACTCGGCGCTTGTACCGCTTCAGCGAATCGACGACATGCTGAAGCGAATCGATCGTGGCAACTAACACGCGCTTTCGCGTGCGCTGACGCACGAGGTCCCGAGTGCCGTACTCGCCTCCCTGCACGGCGAAGACGAGCGCGGCAATCACACCGACGCCGAAGAGGACCTGCTTGATCCGTTTTGCGCCGCTCGAACTACTTCGCTTCTTTGCCATATGAAGAACAGGTCCCTCGACTTCGCTCGGGACGACTACAAGCCGTAGATCGCGCCGCCGGGATACTCTGCCGCACCACCGAGCTGCTGCTCGATGCGCAGCAACTGGTTGTACTTGGCGACACGATCGGTCCGGCTCGCCGAGCCAGTCTTGATCTGCCCGGCGCTCGTGCCGACGGCAAGGTCGGCGATGAAGGTGTCCTCGGTCTCGCCGGAGCGGTGCGAGATTACGGACAGATACCCGGCGGCCTTCGCCATCTCGATGGCCTCGAGGGTCTCGGTCAGCGTGCCGATCTGGTTGACCTTGATCAGGATCGAGTTCGCGATGCCGCCCTCGATGCCGCGCGCAAGTCGCTCGGTGTTGGTGACGAACAGGTCGTCGCCGACGAGCTGGCAGCGGTCACCGATCGAATCCGTCAACAGCTTCCAGCCATCCCAGTCGTCCTCGGCGAGTCCGTCCTCGATCGAGACGATGGGATATTGATCGATCCACTTGGTGTAGAGCTCGACCATGCCCGCTGCGTCCCTGGTGCCCTGCCCGCTCTTCTTGAACGTGTACTTGCCGTCCTTGAACAGCTCGCTCGCGGCGCAGTCGAGCGCGAGCGCGATGTCGGTGCCCGCCGAATAGCCGGCGGCCTCGATGGCCTCGAGCACGACGGTGATGGCCTCCTCGTCGCTCTTGAGGTCAGGAGCGAATCCACCTTCGTCGCCGACGCCGGTACTCAGCTTCTTCTTCACCAGCACCTTCTTCAGCGCATGAAACACCTCGGCACCCATGCGCACGCCTTCGCTGAAGCTCTCCGCGCCGACCGGAATGATCATGTATTCCTGGAAGTCGACGGTGTTGGTGGAGTGCGCGCCACCGTTGAGGATGTTCATCATCGGCACGGGCATGGTGCGCGTGAGCGGTCCGCCGAGGTAGCGCCACAGGGGCAAGCCGAGTTCCTGCGCGGCAGCACGGGCACATGCCATGGAGACGGCGAGAATGGCATTGGCGCCGAGGTTGGACTTGTTCGGCGTGCCGTCCATGTCGATCAGGGCGCCGTCGATGCCCATCTGGTCGGTGGGATCGGCACCGGCGAGCGCGGGCGCGATGGTCTCCTCGATGTTCTGCACGGCGAGGAGGACACCCTTGCCGAGGTAGCGCTCCTTGTCGTTGTCGCGCAGCTCCATCGCCTCGTGCTCACCGGTGCTCGCGCCACTCGGCACGGCCGCGCGGCCCATGACGCCGCTGGAAAGGATGACGTCGGCTTCGACAGTGGGATTGCCGCGGCTGTCGAGGATCTCGCGGGCGTGGATGTCAACGATGGTGGCGGACATGTGTTCCGGATCGGAGTTGGAGGGCGCAGCGACGTGCTAAATGTAGCAGGTCCTCCCCGAGACCGAAAAGCTAAGCCGACCACTCCAGGCGACGGTTCTCGACGGCGTTGGTGACGCCACTCTCGACGCCGTACAACTCGCGCAACGTGTCCGCCATGCGCTGCCAGACCTCGTTCATGAGGTCGTGACGGTGGTCGTAGTCGTACCCGGTCGTCGCCACAGGCGCGAGCAGGTGAATGTGCACGGTACCCGAGCGCACGCGCCACGCACCCTTGGGCATGATCTCCCGCGTCCCGTAGACGACGACGGGCACCACGGGCGCACCGGCCTGGATCGCGAGGACGAACGGTCCCTTCTTGAAGGGCCGCAGCTTGTAGTCGGCGCCGCGTGTGCCTTCCGGATAGACGATGACGCTCAAGCCGGCCTTCACCTTCGCGGCGACCTCGGCGTATGTCTCGAACGCCGACTTCCGATTCTCACGCGCCATGAACACGACGCCGGCGCCCTCGGCGCCCCATCCGAACATCCAGATTTTCCGCAGCTCTGCCTTGGCGACGAACGTGTACCGCGGTAGCACCGACGCAACGGCGAAGATATCGAACCAGCTCAGGTGGTTGCTCGCGTAGACGGTGCCACGGTCGGCGTCGATATGCTCGGCGCCATGCACGAC
>JBDSML010000195.1:0-16117 GCA_039915865.1 Gemmatimonadaceae bacterium
TTCGCTCCCGTCTTCTTCGCGGCCATGCTCGTCTCCTGGGATAATGAACAGGTTCTCGCTATGAGCGAAACGCTGTACGACGGGGCGCAAGATACAATGCCCAGTGGGGTGCGCAATAGGGAATGCGCAAAATCTCCCCATGAAAATTCAAAATCTCCCCATGAGAATCACGATTTTCTCCCATGACGGAGTCGTCGTGTTGTGCGCAGCGTCACCTTGTGCACGCCGCGACGCACTCACTTTTCCCCGGCGAGACCCGTCAACAGCGCCATCATCCGCACGTCGTACGCGTCGGGAGCATCGTCATCATCGGCGATGTCGTAGTCGAGCTGCGGCGTCTCGAGGATGATCGGGATGTCATGCGAGCGTGCATCGGCGAGGATCCAGCCGAACGGGTCCGCGCCGATCAATCCATCGCCGATGAGCATGTGGCGATCCCTGTTCGATGCAAGCGCGCCTTCGCTGTCGTTGAAGTGCAAGAAGCCCGGCGGCTCACCCGTGGCTTCCTCGAACTCGTCGAGCAGTGCGGAGACATCGGCGGGTGATTTGCGCAGGTCGAAGCCGCTTGCGAACAGGTGACAGGTATCGAGTCCGTAACCGGTGCGCGGACGCAGGCGCTCGGGAACGTGGTGAAGAATGGCGCCGACTTCGTCCGGTGTGCGGCCCATCGTCGTCCCTGCACCGGCGGTGTTCTCGACGAGGAGACGCGTATCGCCCTTCACCTGCTCCAGCGCGTACACGATGGCCGTGGCGATCCGCTCGGCGGATGCTTCGCGGTTGTCGTCCGTTGCCGCGCCGGGATGAAAGCACACTGCGCCGACGCCGAGTGTGGTGGAGCGCTCGAGTTCCTTGGCGAGTCCGTCGCGGGCGCGGATCCACTTCGCGTCGTCCGGCGTGGCGGTGTTGAGCACGTAGGCGGCGTGCACGACGACGTTCGCGAGCGTGATGTCGGTGGCGGCGAGCGTCTCGCGAAAGCGCACCACGCGCTCCGGGCGAATGGTCACCTTGTCGTTGTAGTACTTGGGGATGGCGCTGAAGATCTGCAGCGCGCGCATGCCCGCGTTGGCGGCGCGGCGGGCGGCCATGTGGATGCCGCCATTGTCCACGGTGTGCGCACCGATCGAGTGGGCCACGCGTTCTCCTTCGGGGTGAGGGCCTATTCGCTCTTGCCTGTGCGCGACGACAGGTCGAGCATGAGTGCGCCGGCGAGATACTCCACCGACTGCGGGTTCTTGAGCTTGGCGAGCCGACGCACCACCTGTGCGATGCGGGCCGCCTGTTCCTGGATGATGCGCAGCTGCTCCTGCTGCTCCTCGTTGAGGCCGTTGTCCATCATCATCAGCTCGGCGTGGCCGAGCAGTGCGGAGAGGGGATTGTTGATCTCGTGCTCGAGGGCGATGGTCGTCTCGCCGATGCCAGCGAGCCAGCGGGATCGCGCGAGCTCCGCTTCGGCGGTGCGGCGCGCCATGTCCTGTGCGATGCGTCGCTTGGCGATCTCGAGGCGCGCCCGGAGATTTTCCGGCGACGTGGGCTTGGTGACGTAGTCATCGGCACCGGCCTCGAGCACGCTCGTGAGGTCATCGCGTCCGTCGCGCGCGGTGATGATGAGGACGAACACGTCGCGTCCCGCATCGTGCTGCCGGATGCGCCTGCAGACCTCGAGGCCGTCGAGGCCCGGCATGTTGATGTCGAGCATGACGAGTGGCGTCGGATCGTGCTGGAACGCCTCCCAGGCCGCTTCGCCGTTGACCGCCATGGACACGTCGTGATCGAGGTCAGCGAGGACCGCGGCCATGAGTGTACGGGCGATGACGTCGTCGTCAGCGAAGAGAACGCGCATGAATGGGGCGCGAATGAGTCGTCAGTGAATGGTGCCGGAGCGTACACGCACGCCCGCCTGTCCGTTCGCGGCGGCGCGCTGCCGCCACGCAACGGTGATCCGATTGCCTTGCACGGCAACGAGCGGCTGTGTGGCCGTCCCATTGTCGTCGGATACCGGAAGCAGTCGGTCTTCGAAAATGTGGCCCATGGTGCGTGACAAGGCGAGACCAATACGAGGTGTTGCGCTGTTCGGATCCTCGAATGCCACCACGACGTGGTCTCCGGAGGCCGCGACACTCGTGGTGCCGAGCCGCTCCCCATAAAGTATCGGCACCGGCGCGTGAAAGCTGGCGCCGCCGTCCATGGAATGCGAGAAAAAGAGTCCCGGTCCCTCGGGGGCGACCATGCCGTAGGTGACGTGCACGTAGCCGCTGGCCGAATCCGCGGCGATGGCCGGCGCGGGCCGACGACAGCCGGACACGCCGCGATCCATGGTGTCCACGGGGGCGACGGCGCTCCACGTCGTACCGCCGTCGCTGGTGTGCGCCGAAAGCAGCCGAGCGCCGCTGTCGGGCCGAGGGGACCACCAGACCGCGTAGGTCGTTCCCTTTGCCGTAGAGAGGCGCAGGGAACCAGCACAGGCACTCGCTGGAAGCACGGCGCTCGAGACGAGTCGGTCGACATTGCCGTCCGCGGGAAGCAAGCCGAAGGCAACACCGTTGCCGCCAACGGTGCGGTTCTCCGTCCACTGCACGGGATCCGGGGAACAACCGGCCACGACGACCAGTGCGAGCAGGATGAGATACGAAGTGCGTGCGTGCATCAGATGGAGCTTAGTCCTGGCAACGGCAGAAGAGCAGGTCCCTCGACTTCACTCGGGACGACAACAACAGCGCTCGCTCGGGACGAGGAGGTGAGCCATCAGCGGAAGCGCGAGCGTGAGCGTGAGCTACCAGCAATCAGCACGTCAGAGCTCGGGCTCGGGCTGCAGCTCGAGCTCGAGCTCGAGCTCTGGTATGCTCAGAGCTGGAGGCTTCACGCTCATGCTCGACTGCTCGGGAGGCCAACTCCGCCATTATGTTTCGACACGCCTCTGCGCCCCGTCACTCGATCCCGGTTCTCCCATGGCCGCATCCATCGCATCCGATCGCTCCGCGCCCGAGCGCGCTGCTGCCGAATCGCTCCAGTCGTTCGAAGCGACCTCGCCGCCGGGTGCGCCGCTGGCAGGGTTCGCCGGCACGCGTCGCGTGCCACCGCCGGTGAACGAACCGGTGAAGAGCTATGCACCAGGCTCCCCGGAAAAGGCGGCGCTCAAGGAGCGGCTCGCGAGCATGGCGAAGGAGCGCATCGACATCCCGATCATCATCGGCGGGAAGGAAATTCGCACCGGCGATCTCGCGCAGGCTGTGATGCCGCACGACCACAAGCACGTGCTGGCCGACTGGCACAAGGCCACGACGGCGCACGTGCAACAGGCGATCGCGACGTCGAAGACGGCGGGTGCCGACTGGGCGAACTGGGCGTGGGAAGATCGCGCCGCCGTGTTCCTTCGCGCCGCGGAGCTGCTCACCACGACGTGGCGACAGACGATCAACGCGGCGACGATGCTCGGCCAGTCGAAGACCGCGTTCCAGGCCGAGATCGATTCGGCGTGCGAGCTGATCGACTTCTGGCGCTTCAACCCGCACTACGCACAGGAGCTGTACGACGAGCAGCCGATCAGCAACAACATCATGTGGAATCAGCTGGACTACCGTCCACTGGAAGGGTTCGTCTACGCGGTCACGCCATTCAACTTCACATCCATCGCCGGCAACCTGCCCACCGCACCGGCGTTGATGGGCAACACCGTCCTGTGGAAGCCGGCGGGGACGGCGATCGTCTCGGCGTATTACCTCATGAAGCTGCTCGAGGAGGCAGGGCTGCCGCCGGGCGTGATCAACTTCGTGCCTGGTGATCCGGTCGCCATCTCGAACGTCGCGCTGGCGCACCGCGACCTGGCCGGTGTGCACTTCACCGGCAGCACGGGCGTATTCAACACGATGTGGCAGACGATCGGCTCCGATATGTCGCGCTATGCGTCGTATCCGCGCATCGTTGGCGAGACGGGCGGCAAGGACTTCATCGTCGCGCATCCGTCGGCGGATCCGAAGGCGCTCGCCGTCGCCATCGCGCGTGGCGGGTTCGAGTACCAGGGACAGAAGTGCTCGGCGGCGAGCCGCGTGTATGTGCCGCGCTCGCTCTGGAAGGAAGTGAAGGAGCGCACGGTCGCGATCATCGATGAACTGAAGGTCGGTGACATCACCGACTTCCGGAACTTCATGGGCGCGGTGATCGACACGAAGTCGTTCACGAAGATCTCGGAGTACGTCGACGACGCAAAGCGTAACGCCACGATCGTCGCCGGCGGGAAGGTCGATGGCAAGGACGGCTACTTCGTCCATCCCACGCTGGTCGAGACGAACGATCCGGGCTATCGCCTGCTGTGCGAGGAGATCTTCGGACCGGTGGTAACGGTGCACGTCTACGACGACGCGAAGTGGAAGGAGACGCTCGCCATCGTGGACAAGACGTCGCCCTATGCGCTCACCGGCGCGGTGTTCGCCAACGACCGGAGCGCGGTGCGCGAGGCAATGATGGCACTGCGCAACGCGGCCGGAAATTTCTACGTCAACGACAAGCCGACGGGCGCGGTGGTGGGACAGCAGCCGTTCGGTGGCGCGCGTGGGTCGGGCACGAATGACAAGGCGGGCTCGAAGCTCAACCTCGTCCGTTGGGTGAGCGCGCGCAGCATCAAGGAGACGTTCTCGCCGCCGACGGACTATCGCTACCCGTTCATGGCGGAGAAGTAAGCTCGACGCCGCGGCGCTTCTTCGTCCAGATGAGAACCAGACCGCAGTCGGACTTGAAGTTGCCGGGCGCGCCCATCGATGTCGCATAGAATTCAATCGCGGCAACCTCGACCGGGTTCACGAGACCCGGTTCGAGGTTCTGGTTGCCATCGATGACGACGTTCGCTGCGCAGTTGCCGCCGAGGTAGTCCAGCCGGCGCGTCGAGTACACGCGGGCGTCGACACCAGAGCCCTGCACGCGGAAGCCGGGAATCATTCGCGCGAGCGCAGCAACCTCGGCGACGCCGCTCGCCCGTATCTCGCCCTCGCGCATGAAGCGACCGAGTCCCCTGCGCGCACGAACCTCGAAGTCGCCATAGCGTGCACGCTCGGCGACGACACGCACGGAGTCGAGCATGATGATGCGTCCAAGCTCGATCGTCAGGCTGACCTCCTGTCCATTGCGCAGCCCAACCGGCACCTGGCTCACGCCGTATCCGAGCCGTCGCACCTCGAGCGACTGCGTTCCCGGTGGAAGGCCGGTCAGCGTGAATCGTCCGCTCGAATCGGTTCGCACTGCGCCCGCCGCGTCGGCAAGTCGAACCTGCGCATCGGCGAGGGGCCGTCCTTCGGGACCGATCACGCGACCGGCGATCGTCGCCGTTCCCTCGAGCAGCGGCTGCAATGCCGTATCTGCGGCGACGGTGGAATCGACCGCCACGATGCGATACGACGCGGTCGAAGAGAAGCTGAGGTTGACGACAGCGATGCCCGCACTATCCGGGATGATGCCCCGGATCACGCTGCCGGCGCGTCCGTCGCTCTGGACCTGGAGGTCGAGCCACGTATCCGTGGGAAGGTCGCAGTAGCGATACTCACCGGCGGCATTGACGAACACGCGACCCGTCTGCGCCATGTAGAGGTTCGTGATGTCGCGATAGGTCGGCAGCTCGGTCCACGCCGCGATGATCGACGCGCCCTGCAGCGGCGTTTCGTCTTCGGGCCGAGTGATCTGGCCGACGAGCACACCGCGTCCCTCGGCGAGCGACGGGCCCGGGCACAGTGCGGCGATCAGTGAGCGCGACGACGGAATGCCGAGATCGGCGTGCGCGATTCCGCCGTGGGCAAGCGTGACGGCGACGGGCGGAACGTCGAGCGCGAGCGAGTCGGCGAACGGATGTGTGAAGTCCACGGAGTAACCGCCGGCGGCGAGACTGTCGACCACGTAGCGCCCGACGGCATCGGCGACGGCGCTGCGAATCGATCCGCGCTTCGTACCGATCGGCGTGACGAACACCAGCGCGCCGGTGAGCGGCCGGGAATGCACGCTGTCGGTGACGACGCCGTCGATGCGGCCGGTCGGCAGCTGTGCGTCGAGATTGGTGGCGCCGTACAGCGCCGCGGTGACAGCCAACAGCAATCGCGCCGCTGCGCCGTTGCGGCTCATTTCGTCCAGATGACGATGGCGCCGCACGGATCGTTGTACATGGGGGGCACGGAGGCCGCGCTCTTGTAGATCTCGATGGCGCGGATCTCCTGCGGACGGACGATGTCGAGCGGAGTGTCCATCCTCACGTTGTCGATGAACAGCGACGGAATGCAGCGACTGTCGGTGAGCGAGGCGGCGCCGCGCGTCAGGGAGACGACGCCATCGGACGAGACCGTGAGTCCGGCGATGTTGCGAAAGATGTCGGGGGTGTCCCGATACACTCGACGGCGAAGATACTCCTCGGTGTAGAAGATGCCGCCCGGCGACGCGCGCTTCCGTTGCTCGAACTCGGCGAGAAACTCTGCCTGCGAGCTGTAGCGCCTGGCGACAACGCGCATGGAGTCGAGCACCTGGACGGTCTTGTCGAGGACGACCGTGAGCGCCGAGGTGGCGCCGGCGCGCAATTCGACGGGGAGGCGCTTTGGCAGATACCCGATGCGCCGCACGATGACCGCCTGTGAGCCGGCAGGGAGTCGGGGAAGCACGAAGACTCCCGTGTCGTTCGAGATCGCGGAGCTGGACATCCCGTCGAGGTTGATGCGCGCATCGCGCACCGGCTCGCCGGTGGACGTCACCACTTCACCGAGGAGGGCAGCGGTGCCGCGCGGCTCGCTGTCATTCTGGGCGCGAAGGCTGAGCGAGAAGCCGTGCACCAACACCGGCTCGTCGGCGATCTGCAGGTCGATGATGCCGGAACTGCGATCGCCCGCCTGCACCTGCACGACGAGCGGCGTGTAGCGAGGAAGCTGGCAGAAGCGGTACAGCGCCTGCGCGTCGCTGACGGCGGAGAGCGTGCGGGGGACGACGCTCATGCTGCCGCTCGACTTGTCCACGCCGACGTCGTTCCATCGCACCACCACGGCGACGCCCACGAGTGGAGAGCCGTCGTCGGCGCTTCGAACGCGGCCAACGAGCGCACCCGTCTCAGGGCGATGGAGGGAATCACCACAAAAGCGCGTGAGCAGCCCGGAGTCGCCGGACTGGGCGCGCAATGCGACCGGCGCAATCATGAGCGAAGCGACGATGCAGGCGGGGAGGTAGCGCATCGCCCCTATGGTGCGACGAATTCCCCGGGCTCGCCAGATGCGGAGCCCCGGAATCCATGGGTATCTTTTGCCATGGCAAAATTCCGATATCTCACCGCCGACGTCTTTACGGACGTCGCCTTCGGCGGAAACCAGCTCGCGATCTTTCCCGACGCGCGCGGTATTCCCGAGCACCGGCTGCTCGACGTCACGCGCGAGTTCAACTTCTCGGAGACGACGTTCGTCTATCCGCCTGACGATCCGTCGAACACGCGTCGCGTGCGAATCTTCACCCCCGCGTCGGAGATTCCGTTCGCTGGCCATCCGACGGTGGGCACCGCACACGCGCTCGCCGCGATCGGTGCGGTCCCACTGACTGGCGACGTCACGAAGATCGTGTTCGAGGAGAAAGTGGGATTGGTGCCCGTGGAGATCCGCTCGAAGAACGGCATGCCCGTGTTCGCCCAGCTCACCACGGCAATGCTTCCGCAGCAGGGACCGCCGTGTCCCGACCGCGCGACGCTCGCAACAGTACTCGGACTCGACGTGGCGGACATTCTCGACGACGCGTGGGCACCGCAGGCGTTCACGACGGGTTTGCCCTTCCTGTTCGTGCCGCTGCGCAGCCTCGAGGCTGTGGCACGTGCGCGACTGCGACTGGAGCCGTGGGAGTCGGCATTCGAGGGCGCATGGGCGAAGGATGTCTTCATCTTCGCGATGGGCGGTGAGCGGCCCGGCTCGGACGTTCACGCGCGGATGTTCGGCCCAGGGGTCGCGGTGCCCGAGGATCCGGCGACGGGCAGCGCGTGCGCCTCGCTCGCGGGTTATCTCGCGCGGCGCGACGCTCGACGCGACGGCACACTGCGCTGGATGGTGGAGCAAGGCTTCGAGATGGGACGGCCGAGCATGCTCGAGGTCGAAGCGGACGTCGCTGGCGGCGCGCTGACGGCGGTGCGCGTCGGAGGTGGAACCGTGATGGTCTGCGACGGCGAGATGTCGATCAGCTGATCACTTCGCCCGTCGCCTTCCGTCGAGACAGCCGGACGGTGCCCGCCACGCCGACGATACAGCCGGCGATGATGATCGCGACACCGGCGTACGCCAGGTAGCGCGCCCGGTCCGCCGCGGCCAGCGCCGACTGGCTGGGCGGACCCGGATGCCTGTACGTCAGCTTGCTGATCTCGGTCATCTGGCTGTTGGACACGAGGCAGAGCGCTGCCCCGGCGAGGATGCATCCGAGGGCGGCGAGATCGAGGATACGGGCACGTCGTGAGACGGTTGGCATGGACCCGAATATGCCCTTTGTGCGGGTCGCTGCCTATGGGTTGCCCGCGACCCGTCGTCACGCCAGCTTGCGCTGACTCGCTCCCCTTTACGCCCTTCTCGTGTCCTACCGCATTCTCGTCACCGACGACATCGACGCCGACGGCGTCGCCCTGCTGCGCGCCGAACCGTCGTTCATCGTGGACGAGGTGCCCACGCTCCCTCCCGCCGAACTGCTCGAGCGCATCGGCGACTACGATGCATTCGTCGGACGCAGCGCCACCCGAGTCACGGAAGAGCTGCTCAAGCGCGCCACGAAGTTGCGTGTGGTCGGCCGAGCGGGCGTCGGCGTCGACAACATCGCCCTGGAGGCGGCGACGGCACTGGGCGTCGCGGTCATCAATGCGCCGGCCGGCAACACGGTCGCGGTCGCCGAGCTGTTCTTCGGCACGCTGATCGGATTGCTCCGCCACTTGCCGCAAGCCGCGACCTCCATGCGCGACGGAAAGTGGGATCGCTCGCAGCTCCTCGGCACTGAGCTCAAGGGCAAGACGCTCGTGATCGTCGGCGTTGGTCGCATCGGCGGCGAGATCGCCACGCGCGCGCTGGCATTCGGCATGGACGTCGCCGGCTACGATCCGTACGTCGGCGAAGAGCGGTTCCGCGCGCTGAAGATCCGTCGGTTCGAACGGCTCGAGGATGCGCTCGACGACGCCGACATCATCACGGTGCACACGCCGCTCACGGAAGAGACCGAAGGGATGATCGGCCGACGTGAGCTCGCACGCCTCAAGAGCGGCGCGATCGCCGTGAACATGGCGCGTGGCGGCATCATCGAGGAGGCAGCGCTCGTCCAGGCGCTCGATAGCGGCCAGTTGCGTGGCGCGATCGTCGATGCGTTCAACAAGGAACCGCTCGCCGCAGACAACCCGCTGCGTCGCGCGCCGAACACGCTGCTCACGCCGCACATCGGTGCGTCGAGTGCGGAGGCGCAGCGCAACGTTGCCGTCGACGCCTGCGCTGCCGTACGCGATGCCCTGCTGCACAACGAGCTGTCACGCTCGATCAACGTGGCGGGCGCCGGCATGGGCGATTGGCGTGAACTGCAGCCGGCGCTGTTCGTCGCGCGTCGCGCTGCTGCGGTGGCACGCGCGATACTTGCCGACCGCGGCGTGCGCGCTGTGCAGCGTCTCGCGTTGCGTTGCGCGCCGGAGCTCGCGGGCGCATCCGCGGCGCTGCTCGCGTCCGCAGCGGCGGGCGTGCTCGAGGGCGTCGTCGAAGTCGAGCGACTGAACCTGATCAACGCCCGTTCGCTCGCCGAGGCGCGCGGCATGGAGCTGTCGTGTTCCGAGTCGCGTGAGTTGGGGTCATCCGGCATACAGATCAGTTTGAGCGGAGGCATGCAGGAGATTGCGGTGGCCGGCGTGGCGCCGGAGGGTTCCCAAGGGCGACTCACGCGCATCGGCGGATTCCACGTCGACGTCGCGCCGCGCGACACGCTCATCATCCTCACCAACAACGACGTGCCTGGCGTGATCGGACGCGTCGGCACGCTGCTGGGCGACGCGGGGGTCAACATCGCCGAGTATCACCAGGCGCGACTCGCGCAGGGTGGTGAGGCGCTCGCGGCAATCAGCGTCGATGGAACGGTGGGCGCCGGCGTGCGCGAGAACCTGCTCAAGCTGCCCGACATCAGCTCGGCGACGGTCGTCCACTTTCGCGGCGCGTAGTGGACGGGTCGCACATGCCGGAGATCACGCGCGACGAGGAGATACGTCGCGCGTACGCGGCCGACGCGTCGGGACTCTTGCTCGTTCCTGACGGCGTCGCGCGCCCGACATCGGACGCGGAGATCTCGGAGCTGTTGAAGGAGTCGACGTCGTCCGGCACACCCGTGACCGCCGCTGGTGGACAAACGAGCACCACGGCCGCATCGATCACCAACGAAGGCACGCTGGTTTCGCTGCGCGCGATGGCGCGCATCATCGACATCGATCCGGTCGCGCGGATCGCGCGCGTGGAGCCGGGCGTGCTCGTGGGCGACATCAAGCGCGCCTGCGCAGCGCACGAGCTGCTCTTCGCCCCGGACCCGACGAGTGAAGAGGAGTGCACGATCGGCGGAGCCATCGCCTGCAACGCGTCGGGTGCGCGCTCGCTGCGTTACGGCGCCACTCGCCCGCACGTGCGCGCGCTCAAGGTCGCACTCGCCGACGGTTCCATCGTCGAGCTGCGGCGCACGGCACTCGAGAAGAACACCGTCGGCTTCGCATTCGCGCACGATCCGATCGATTGGTTCATCGGCAGCGAAGGCACGTTGGGCGTGGTCGTGGAAGCGGAGCTTTCGCTGTTGACGCTCCCTGAACATGTGGTCGGCCTGGCGATCCCCTTCGCCACCGAGCTCGATGCGCTGCGGTTCGTCGTCGCCGCGCGGGAAAGCGTCGACGTGCATCCGCGCTGCCTCGAATTCTTCGACATTCTCGCCATCGCGATCGTGCGTGACGCCGAATCCATGCCCACCTGGGCACTTGGCGCCGAAGCATTCGTCTACGTGGAGGAAGTGCCGCCGCGCGGAACCGAGCCTGCCCTCGACGAATGGCTCGCACTTGCCGAGTCGCACAGCGCGGTGGTGGACGATGTGCGCGTGTACGACGGCGAGACCGCGCTGCGCGAAGCACGACGTGTGCGGCACGCGGTGCCGGCCCACATGAACGAGCGCGGCGCGGCGCGACGACCGCACGGCGGACGCAAGGTGTCCACCGACTGGGCCGTGCCGTACGCGCAGCTCGCGCACGCCATCGGGCGCGCGCGCGCGCTGGCCGACAAGGCAGGTATCGACCAGGCAGTGACCTATGGCCACGCCGGCAACGGACATCCGCACCAGAACTTCATCGCGCACGACGCGGACGAACTGGCGCGCATCGAGATGGTGGTCGAAGCAACGCTGCGTGAAGTGATCGCACTGGGCGGTACCGTGGCCGCCGAGCATGGGATCGGGAAGCTCAAGCGGAAGTGGTTGCCACTGCAGATGTCGCCGTTGCAGGTGAGGATGATGCAGGCCGTGAAGCACGAGCTCGACCCGGCGGGTATTCTCGCGCCAGGCAACGTCCTGTGAGCGACGCCGGCTTCGCGAGCGTGATCCTCGACGTCGACTCCACGCTGTGCGGACTCGAGGGAATCGATTGGCTCGCCGAGCGACGCGGTGGCACGACGGGCGCGCAGGTCGTCGATCTCACCGATCGCGCGATGCGCGGCGACATCGCGCTCGACGCCGTCTATGGCGAGCGTCTAGCGCTCGTGCGTCCGAGCCGCGACGAGATTGCCGCGCTGGCCGATGCGTATTCTGCCACCGTGGCCGAACACGCTGCCTATGCCATTCTCCGTATGCGCGCCGCGGGCAAGCGTGTCGTGCTCGTGAGCGGAGGTGTGCGCGAGGCGATCCTGCCGATCGCCGAACGGCTCGGCATTCCCCCGAAGGACGTGCGCGCGGTCTCCGTGCGCTTCGATGTCGATGGCAATTACGCGGGCTTCGACACGATGTCGCCGCTCACGACGGCGACGGGGAAACGCAACGTTGCCGAGTCGCTCGCCCTACCGCGGCGCATCCTTGCCGTGGGTGATGGCGCTACCGACCTTGCGATGCGTCCCGCTGTCGACGCATTCGCCGCATATACCGGCTTCGTTCGCCGAGACGCTGTCGTCAACTCCGCCGACATGGTGGTCTCATCGTTCGACCAGCTCATGGAGATCGTCCTCGCATGACCAGCTCACTCCTCACCAGCGGCACGTTCTTCTTTCCGGGTCCCACCGAAGTGCGGCCGGAGGTGATGCAGACGATGACGCGGCCGATGATTCCGCATCGCGGCGCCGCCTTCGAGGACATGTTCGCGCGGATGCAGGATGCGTTGCGAGTGATCTTCGGCACGGCGCGCAACGTCTACGTCAGCAGCTCGTCGGCGACGGGTCTGATGGAGGCCGGTGTGCGCGCCGCGCCGGCGGGACGCGTGCTCTCGATCGTCAACGGCGCCTTCTCGGCGCGCTTTTCGGCGATCGTGACAGCGTGCGCTCGCGAGAGCGACGTGATCGACGTGCCGTGGGGTGAGACGGTCGACCTCGACATGCTGGCGGAGAAGCTGCGCGCGACGCGCTATTCGGCGGTGACTGTCGTGCACTCCGAGACGTCGACGGGTGCATTGACGGATGTTCGTACGGTGGCGCGCCTGGCGCGTCAGAATGGCGCGGTGTGTCTGGTGGATTCGGTGACGGGCATCGGCGGCGCGGAGCTGCGCTTCGACGAATGGGAGCTCGACTATGCGTTGACTGGTTCGCAGAAGGCGCTCGCGCTGCCGCCCGGCCTCGCGTTCGCGACGGCCACGAGTGCGTTCATCGAGCAGGCGAAGGCACAGCCCGGGCGTGGGCTGTATTTCGATCTCGTGGAGTTCGACGCGTATGCGGCGAAGAACCAGACGCCGAATACGCCGGCGATTCCGCTTTTTTTCGCGGCGGAACTGCAGTTGGCGGCGATCGCCACGGAGACGATGGCGGCACGGTGGGCGCGTCATGTGTCGATGGCAGCGCGGACGTACGACTGGGTGGATGCGCTCGCGGCGCGGCATGGGAGCGAGCTTCGTGTGTTGGCGACGGCTGGCAAGCGTTCGCCGTCGGTCACCAGCATCACGCTGCCGTCGACGCTGAAGTCGTCAGCGGTGCTGAAAGCCGTAGCATCGCGCGGATTCACGATCGGCAGTGGCTATGGGAAGAACAAGGAGACGAGTATCCGCATCGGACACATGGGAGATCATACGCTCGTTGGCCTGGAACGCTGCCTGGCGGCGTGCGATGAAGCCTTCGATGACCTCTTGAAGTAGGAAATTCCTCATCACCGTCGTACCTCTCATGCGCGCTCGACTCACCACGGGATTCGTACTGATGACCATTATCGCGATGTCTGCATCGAGTGCCGCCGCGGCGCAGGCACCGACAGCGGCTCCGGCGAGCCTGGCCTGCAACTCCGACACGGTCCACATCGCTACCCCCGCGGGATTGATCGCAGGGTCAGTGCGGTGTCCGAGTATGCCAGCGCCGTGGCCTGTCGTGCTGCTCATTTCCGGGTCCGGCCCCACCGACCGCAACGGCAATAGCGCCATGCTTCCGGGCGAGAACAACGCTCTTCGCATGATTGCTGAGGCGTTAGCGGCGCGCGGTATCGCGTCGGTGCGCTACGACAAGCGGGGCATCGGCGCGAGCCGGAGTGCCATGGGTTCCGAGGCCGATCTTCGCTTCGAGATGTACGCCGACGACGCGGCGACGTGGGCGCAGCAGCTGCGCGCGGATCCGCGGTTCTCGACCGTCACCATCGCGGGCCACAGCGAAGGATCGTTGCTCGGCATGCTTGCGACACAGCGGGCCAAGGCGGATGGTTATGTCTCGATCGCCGGGGTCGGTCGTCCGGCAGATCAGGTACTCCACGACCAACTCGCCGCGGGAGCTCCGGCGGCGCTGGCCGCGGAAGCGGATCGCGCCATGGCGCTGCTCGTCGCCGGCAAGACAGCAGACAGCGTGTCGCCCGCCCTGGCGGCACTCTTTCGCCCGAGTGTGCAGCCGTACCTCATTTCGTGGTTCCGATACGACCCTTCCGCGGAACTCCGCAAGCTCGGCGTGCCGGTGCTGATCGCTCAGGGAACGACGGACATCCAGGTCGCCGTCGCGGACGCACGCCTCCTGGCTGCCGCCGATGCGAAGGCGACGCTGCTCATTGTCGACGGGATGAATCACGTGCTGAAGCTGGTCCCCGCCGATCAGGCCGCTCAGGTCCGATCCTATTCGGACCCGGCGCTGCCCGTCGCTCCGCAACTCATCGACGCGATCGCGACGTTCGTGAAGGGCGTGCGGCGGCGATAGCCGATTACGACACCAGCGAACCGACAGCACCCAGTCTGCTGCCGATCGAGATGTGCTGACCCGAATGTCGAATGTCCGGGTTCCATGCCTTCACGCAGTCACGGCCGTTCCGCTTCGCCGCATAGAGCGCATCGTCCGCGCGCGACCAGAGCAGCTCGGCGAAATCCGGCACGCCGCGCGGCGAGCCAACCGCAACGCCGATGCTCGTCGTGATATCGATGCGGTCGTCGTTGCTCCCGATGATGAAACGATGCGAGCGAATCAGGTCGCACAGGCGGCTCGCGAACAGTTGCGCGCCGGGCAGACCCGTGTCGGCAAGGAGGATGGCGAACTCCTCGCCGCCCACCCGGGCGACGACGTCACCAGCTCGGCCTGACTTCACCAAAAGGGTACCGACGGCGCGCAGCACGTCGTCACCGGCAAGGTGACCGTACGTATCGTTGACGTGCTTGAAGTGGTCGAGGTCCAGCGCGAGCAGCGAGAACTCGGTGCCCGCACGCGTCGCCCGGCTGATCTCTCGCGTGAGCGCCTGGTCGAAGCCGCGACGGTTCAGGCAGCTCGTGAGCGGATCGGTGAGCACCATGCTCGCGAGTTGTGCACGCACGGCATTGTAGGCGAGGCCCACGCGAGTGATCGCGTCGGGCCGGCTGTCCGACGCGGCGTCGTATTCGCGCGAGAAGTCGCCCTGCTCCGCGTGCTCGAACAGCCTCACGATCGTGCGCAGGCGTCGGCGGACGTCGCTGGACTGGAACACCATCAGGGAGATGCCCGCGGCGCAGATCACGAGCGTCCAGACCTCTTCGGCCACGTCGACGTGGAGGTGCAGCGCGACCGCGGCAGCGATGAGGAGGACGTAGCCCGCGATACCGAACTGCACGACGCGCCATACCTGTCGTCGGCCAAAGAAGAAGTTCGCGACGTGCATCACGACGATCGTCCCGAAGAGCGCACGCTCGTAGTGCTCCGGCGTGGTGGCCGTGAGCGTCAGCGTGAAGATGAAGAGGAGGTCGCCGAGTAGCGCGACCGTGACGAGCCAGACCGGTGCGCGCCGCTTGGCGCGGACGACCAGGTTGACCGCGCTGACGAGGAGTGCGTAGCCCGCGACCGTTGCGACCACACCAATGGTGATGCGGTCGATTCCCGCGCCGGCGTCCACCCGGTGGAGGAGGCCGACCTGAAGGACGGCGATAACGAGCGCCGTGAGAATGCGTGTGCTCCAATGTGCGAGCAGCACGGCTCCCGCCGCGATATCGCGGCGGTGATCGTTCGAATCGACTCTACCTTGCCGTACTCCGAATCGTTGGCGTGTAGACATCTTGACCGAGGCGTCATCGCCTGAGCGTGTTCTGTCCATAATATGGCCATGAGGGCTAGGCTCATGCCATGGATACGTAACAAGTCAAGACGTTGTCCACAAAGGACTTACGATAGTTGCAACGCCACTAAAAGTGAGTTCGGTGCGGCGGTCTGCGGGGAATCACTCATTTTGCGATGTATGCAAACGTGTGGGCTATCACATAAACAGATAGCGCGTACGCCCAGCAATAGCCCGCGTCAGACGGCCCGGACATCACATTTCTACAAATGCGGACGAATCGTCCACATCGCGCTCAGTCCCCCGCCACCGCCAGCGCTGGGGACGCGCCCACCACCGGAACCGATCCCGACGGACGCCGCTCGCCGACCTGCTGACGCCACATCGCATAGTAGAGCCCCTTCCGCACCAGCAGCTCCTCGTGGCGACCCTCCTCGACGATCCGCCCGCGCTCGAGCACGAAGATGCGATCCGC
>JBDSML010000260.1:0-53908 GCA_039915865.1 Gemmatimonadaceae bacterium
GACCAAGGGTCCCCAGTTGTTTCGCGACGGATGATAGGCAATGGCCGCGCCTGCTGTGCCGACGAGAAAATTGCTCTGCCAGTTGAACTCCTCCCAGACTGGATCCGCTTCTGGATCCGAGTGCGAGACGTAGGGCTCCGCGAGCGCGACACCATTGCGAATGAGCACGGCATCACGCATCGCGAGCGTGTCGCCCGGCAGCCCGACGAGCCGCTTGACGAAATTCTTCGAGCGGTCACGCGGCCACTCGAAGACGATGACGTCGCCGCGATGCGGCTGCCGCAGCGCCGGCAGCCGCTTGCCCACCAGCGGCACTTCGGCGCCGTACACCACCTTGTTCACCAGCAGGAAGTCGCCCACGAGGAGCGTGCCTTCCATGCTGCCGCTCGGGATCTTGAACGCCTCGACCACGAACGTGCGAAGGGCGAAGAACAATGTCACCGAGACGGTGAAGATCTTCGCCCATTCCCAGAAAAAGCCGAATCCCGAACGACGCTTATTGACGTGCTGCAACGCCTCGAGCTTGCGCTCGGGCGTGATCATACGCGGCGGTACGATTGGGTCTGAGGTTCCTGACATGGCCACCATGCAATTAACCCCTCGCCCCTGAGGGGAGCAAGGCAATACCCCAACCGTTAGTCCGGCGTGCCCAGGTAGTTGTCGATCTGTGCACGCTGCAGCGCGCCGGAGAAGTCACAGTATCCGACCTTCGTCTCCGAATAGAACTCGTACACCTCCCAGCCGCCTTCGCGGTGACCGTTGCCAGTCTGCTTCACGCCGCCGAATGGCAGGTGTGCTTCGGCGCCGATGGTGGGGGCGTTGATGTATGTGATGCCGTTGTCGAGCTCATTGAACGCACGGAAGGCAAGGTTCACGTCGCGCGTGTACAGCGACGACGAGAGCCCATACTTCACGCCGTTATTGATGCGGAATGCCTCATCGGCGTCGCTGACACGGATGACGCTGAGCACCGGTCCGAAGATCTCCTCCTGCTCGATGCGCATGCCGCCCTCGACACGTGCGAAGATCGTCGGCTCGAAGAAGAAGCCGTTCTCGAACTTCTTGCCGTCGGGACGACGTCCGCCGCAGAGCAGATCCGCGCCGTCGCTCTGGCCGATGTCGATGTACCGCTCGACCTTCGCGCGCGAGTTCTCGTGAACGAGCGGGCCGACGTCGGTGCCCTTCTTCCGTCCGTCTCCGAGCGTCATCTGCCTGGCGCGGTCGATCAGCTTGCCGAGGAACTTGTCGTGAATGCCCTTCTGCAGGATGAGCCGGCTCGTCGCTGTGCAGCGCTGACCCGTGGTTCCGAAGGCGCCCCACAGCACGCCGTCGAGCGCGAGGTCGAGATCCGCGTCGTCCATGACGATCATCGCGTTCTTGCCGCCCATCTCGAGCGACAGCCGCTTGTGCATCCGGCCGCACGTTTCGCCGACGAGACTTCCCGTCTGCGTGGAGCCCGTGAACGACACCACGGCGACGTCCGGGTGTGACACGATCGGTGCCCCGACTTCGGCGCCAAGCCCGTGGACGAGCTGGATCACTTCGGGAGGCAGTCCTGCCTCGAGCATGATCTCCACGAGCGTATGACCCGTGTGCGGCACATCCTCGCTCGGCTTGAAGACGCACGCGTTTCCGCAGACCAGCGCGGGGAACATCTTCCACGTCGGAATGGCGAGCGGAAAGTTGAATGGCGAGATGATGCCCGCGACACCAATCGGGCGACGGAAACTCATCGCCCACTTGTTCGCGAGCTCGGAGGGCACGGTACGTCCTGAGAGCTGGCGTCCCATCGTCGCCGCGTAGTACGCGGTATCGATGCCTTCCTGTACGTCGCCGCGCGTCTCCGTGAGCGGCTTGCCCATCTCGCGCGTCATGAGGTCGGCGATCTCCTCCTTTCGCTGCGTGAGCAGGTCGCCAACCCGGCGGAGGATGTCGCCGCGCGCTGGTGCCGGCGTGGCGCGCCAGAGGTCGAAGCCCCGCTTGGCCGATGCCACCGCGGCGTCGACGTCGTGCGTGTTCGAGAGCGGGAAGTTGCCGATCAGGTCACGCGTGTCCGCGGGGTTCCGATTCTCGAAGTATGCGCCCGACTCCGGGGCGGTCCACTGGCCGGCGATGAAATTCTGGAAGGTTTTCGTCATGAGTGATAGTAACGAGCGACCCAGCGGACACGAACACGTGCGCGACGACGAAAAAGGAGCCCCGCGTTCTCGCGCGGGGCCCCAGTGGTTCGTCGTGACTGCGCGACGCGATCAGGCGACGCGATTCTTCCGGCGACGGCGAGCGAAGCCGGCGATACCCGCGAAGCCTGTGCCCATGAGCACGAGGCTCGCCGGCTCCGGCGTGGCGGTGACGGAGGCTGCACCGACCGTGAAGCCGTGCCAGTTCTCGCTCGGATCGGTCGAGATGGAGAGGCTGCTGTACGTGCCGCTGAACTGCAGCGTGCCGGAAAATTCAGTGCCCGTGATCGAGTTGCCGGACTGCGTGTAGCTGCCGCAGCCCCAGAACGCGCAGTTGGGCGAGTTGTTGTTCGATACGACCGTGAAGGACTGGTCGAATGTGTACGTGACCGGGGTACCACCCTGCCCGACGCTGATGAGCGCGAGGTAGATGTTCGTCAGCGGTGTCCCGAAACTCAGCAGGCCGACCGACGGATTGACGAGCTGGACGAAGCCGACGTTGCCGCCCGCATTCGGAGCGGTCAGGCCGCCCTGCGTGTACGCGGCGGTTGGCGAGAAATAGTCGGTGCCACCACTGCCGGTCAGCTGACCGCCGGCGTAATTGCCGGTGTACGTGACGGACGTGCCCACTAGCGTGCCGTAGAAGACACCGGGGCTGGCCGAATACCAATCAGTCCACGATTGCGCGGAGGCGGTAAACGGAATCGCCGCGACGGACATGACTGCAAGCAGGCCTACGAGGCGAGAGCTTTTCATGGGGGGGGCGAAAAAGGACACAAAACTCCGCGAATGCGGCGAGATACTCCCCGGAGGGCAAGAGAAGGTCCAGCCGATGGTCTTTACGAACGCTGGTTTAGCGCATCGCAAATCGCTGTCGCATAGGCACCTACGGATTTCCTTCGCCGTCGCTGTTCCGCTTGGAGCCAGCGGACTGTTGCATGCGAGAAACACGTTCGTTGCATCTGAACCACGACTTCACACCACCGCCTCCGCGCGCCAGACTTCCTGACAGAGAAGTCGACCCCTCTCCGACGGCCAACCTTGCGTCTACCCACCGCTGATAACATCGCTGCGGCGATGGCGATCATCGATCCGATTTTCCTCAACACGCCGCTGCTGCGCGGCACGTCGCTCGACCGCGCGCTCGACGTCGAGCTGTTCTGCAAGGTCGAGACGCTCAATCCGATCCGCTCGTTCAAGGGTCGCGGCACCGAGGTGCTCGTCGCGCAGATGAAGGACAGCCGGACGATCGTGTGCGCGTCGGCGGGGAATTTTGGCCAGGGCATCGCGCGCGCCGCGGCAAGGCGGGACAAGTTCGTCACCGTGTTCGCCGCGGCCAACGCCAATCCGCTCAAGATCGCCGCGATGCGTGCACTCGGCGCCAAGGTGCGTCTCAAGGGCGCTGACTTCGATGCGGCCAAGAATGCGGCGCGTCGATTCGCCGCCGCGCACGAGGCGTTTTACGTCGAGGATGGCGCGATTCCGGAGATCGCCGAAGGCGCCGGCACCATCGCGCTCGAGATGAGCGAGGCGGGCCTCATGCCAGAGGTGATCCTCGTGCCGCTCGGCAACGGCGCCCTGGCGACGGGGATCGGCGCGTGGTGCCGCCACGCGGCGCCAGGCACGCGCGTCATCGGCGTGGTCGCCGAGGGTGCGCCGTCGATGCGGTTGTCATTCGCGGCCGAGGAGCCTGTCGCGACGCCGGCGGCGGACACCATCGCCGACGGGATCGCGGTGCGCGAGCCGGTGCTGTACGCCGTGCGGAGCATGAAGGACACGGTGGACGAAGTGGTGGCGGTGAGCGACAAGTCGATCGTGCGCGCGATGCGGTTGCTGCATGGGCATCTCGGGCTCGTGGTGGAGCCGGCGGGTGCGGTGGGCGTCGCTGCGTTGCTCGCGAATGCTGATCGTTGGCGTGGTGCGCGTGTGGCGACACCGTTATGCGGTGGCAACGTGACGCAGGAGGATACGCGGCGGTGGTTGTTACCGCCGGTGCGGCGGCCGAATGGTCGGATGGAGAGGCCGGCGTAGACTCAGGCGATAGCGAGCAAGTCCGGCCGCCCGTATACTCGGTCAATCGGAGGACTGTATCATGCCTGTCGAAAGCCTGCTCCTGAACCCGCTGATGCCTCGCGCGCTCGTCCTCGGACTGTTTGGCGGCGCTGGCCTGGTGCTTACGTCGCTGTATGCGAGACGCGGACCTGCGATCTATCCCGTCTATGCGGCGTTCTTGACGCTGCTGGCATTCGAGCTCGCGCGCTATGACCACCTCACGTACGCCGCTCGTTTCAGTGCTGCCTTGAGCGCATTTATCATGGCGAGTGCGGCGCTCTGGATGACCACGCTGCTTCTGGCCGACAGAGCGCGGCGTGACTTGGTGATCGCCGGCCGCCTTCCCGCAGCGGCGCTGCGCTACCGGAGGCCGCTCGTTAGCCACGCGTGGCGCCTTGGCGCACTTCTCCTGGTCGGTTTGCTCGTAAGTGCCGGCGTCGCCTTCGTCGCCGCCTAAGCTCTTACCGCTGCGTATAGACCTCACCGCGTCCGAATATCCTTCCACACTCGAGCCATACGCGTTATGCGCACGCTGGTCTACCGGCGCACTCGTAAAGGAGATCCGGATGCCGCGGGCCGATTCGGCATCAATGGCTGAACGCGCCTCTAATAGCGCATCGATAAGTCTCGCGCCCAGACGCATGTCCTGGCTGTGGCTGCTGGTGCCTCCTCGCGCGCGCATGCGACTCCTGACGTGGCACACTCGCCGAGGGGGGTCGCGCATTTCTGCGACAGGCCCAAAAGGATTGGCGCGCACAGTTCCCGTTGCTCACACGGTCCAATCGTCGAAAGGTCGTGCGTGTGCTGCGGACACCTTGGGATCACACGGGAACGCGCCTCGTCGGCGTGCCTCGTCGCGCGTTCGACGACTTCGCCGACCAGTTGCTCATGTACCTGGGGCCCGACTTCCCGGACGAAGTAGCAACAGAGCGGCTCGCGCTCTTCGAGGCAGAGCTCGGCCTGCGGGACTCCCCACTGTCGCATCGCCTTCCGTTGTTATCTCATCCGCGCGGCAGTCACGAAGCCGGTCACTTGAGTACGCGTCACGGTTGTGGCATAGCGATCACGGTCTCGCATGGACGGAGGAGTGCGACCTGCGCACGGTCCCTTACGACGATGAGCCGCCGCACTGTCGTCGGTTGGTCGACGGTCACGTTGGCCCGGTGCGGCTTCAACTCTCACATGACGAGTGGCCGAGCGACAGTCGACGGATCCGCTCGAGCCCAGCACGTCGGCCGGCTGAGCACGAGCATCATAAGACCAATTCACGACACTCTCGAACAGTGAGAAAACAGATGAGCTACTACCATCGCCTCCATTCGTTGCGATCCGCCTGACATGCGGCGCCTCTGGACGATCATCGGCGTTCGCGATGTGCCGCGCAGCTTCAGCTGGTACCAATCGCTGCTTGGCCTGCCGGAGTCCGCTCCCATCCATGACTACTTCGGCCAAATCATCGACTCGGATGACACGGTGCTCCTCTGCCTTCACGAGTGGGGCGCCCACGAGCATCCTTCGTTGATGAGCCCCGATCACGCGCAGCCCGGCAATGGCCTTCTGCTATTCTTCCGCGTCGATGATTTCGACATCGCGATCCCGCGGGCTCACGCTCTCGTCACGCGGCTCGAGGAAGAACCGCACGTCAATCCGAACACGCGAACCATGGAGTTCGCCCTCCGCGATCCTGACGGGTACTACGTCACGATCAGTGCGCTTTCTCCGACCTGATTGGCAGAGTCGCGCGCAAACGCCCATACCATGCTGCTGGGGCCCATACATCGGATCGAGGTGTAGCCGCGCTGAACGTTACCGGCTCGCGAAACCCACGACGTTCCCGCCAGGTTCACGCACGTAGAACTCCGTCGTTCCGTAAAACGTCTCGTGACGGCCTTTCACCGTCGGCGCGCTCGCCAATGCCCTCTCCGCCACGTCGAGATCGGCGAGACTCGCGAGCTGGATGAAGAGCGACGTGCTGTGACCGACCAGGTCGCCCGCCTGCGAAGGATCGGCCAACGCGACGCTCGTCTTCGTCTGATACATCACTTCGACGGCTCCCTTCTTCACACTCGCGAAGACGAGGACCCCATTGTGACCCAACACCTCGTTCTCGACGACGAAGCCGAGGCTGTCCCGCCAGAAGGTGAGACATGGCTCGACCGCGTCGACGATGAGGATCGGAGTGAGAGACTGGACTGCAGGAGCTGCGTTTGTACTCATGGTCTACTTCGGCGTCACGCGAAACAGTCCACCCGGATTGGCGTCTTCGATCAGCCACAGGGCACCGTCCGGAGCCACGGCCACGTCGCGAATTCGGTGATCGACGGTCCAACGTTCGGCCGTCGCAGCGCCGCCCTTTCCATCGAACGTGATGCGATTGAGCGACTTCGTTGCCATGCCGCCCATCAGCGCCGAACCCTTCCACTGCGGGAACATCGCGCCGTTGTAGAACGTGATGCTGCCGGGCGCGATGATCGGCGTCCAATAGATGACCGGCTTCGTCAGATCCGGGCGACTGTCGGGACTGGGGATCGGCGTGCCGTCGTAGTTGACGGAGTATGACGCGACCGGCCAACCGTAGTTCTTGCCCGGCTCGATCAGATTGAGCTCGTCACCGCCTCGGGGACCATGCTCCACCTCCCATAGCCGGCCGTCGGGCGCAAATGCGAGTCCGTAGGGCGTCCGATGACCGGAGGTCCAGATCTCCGACGGGCTGAGGTTCGGTCCGGGAAAGGTATAGGTGAAGACGACAGGCGCCGTCTTGGCCAATTCCGAATTGCGCGGCGGATTGATCACACCGAGGCTCGGCGCGCCGATCTTGCCTTCCTGCGGATTGCCCGGTGCGGGTTTGCCGTCGAGCGTCAGGCGCAGAATCTTACCGAGGGGCGAGTCGGGATCCTGCGCGGGCGTCATGCGCTGCCGATCGCCGACGGTCAGGTACAGAAACTTCTTGTCAGGAGAGAAGGCGACGGCTGCGCCGAACTGTCCGCCCCTTCCCCGTTCGCCGTCGCGCCAGATCACCTGCAGTCCATCGAGGCTCGCCGAACCGGCACCGACGGAGAGCTTCGCTCGCGCAAGCGCCAGGCTCGACCCACTATCGCCGGGCTCCGAGTACGTCAGGTACACATTGTGATCGGTCGCGTAATTGGGCGATGTATAGACGCCCAGCATGCCGCCCTGTCCCTGGCTCAAGACGGCAGGAACGTTCGTCACCGGCGTTTTCGCACCCTCCTGGGTGACCAGCCAGAGCGGACCCGTTTTCTCCGTGATGAGCATCCGGCCATCGGGGAGGAACGCGATGCGCCATGGCAGGCTGAACGTCGCCACCTGGGTCATTGCGAACGGCAGGCTGGCTTCGGGCTTTTGTTCTCCCGCATTCACCTGGGCTTCTGCGGCCGCCCCGACGAACGTCAGCAGCAGTGCGGCACTCGCGAACACCTTCATCTGATTCTCCTCTGAGTTTTCTGCGAAGACCCCGAAGATTAAGCCGTCAGCGCCGCCTCACGCCAGCGTCGCCGACGCGCAAGCGTCAATGCGGCAGCGCGAATGCGACGACGTAGTCGCCCTTCCCCCACTCGTCACTCCCGCCGACGGAGATGACGACGAACTGTCGTCCGTCGTGCTGATACGTCATTGGCGTCGCGCGCGCGCCGCCCGGCAACGGTCCCTTCCACAACTCCTTCCCCGTCTCGACGTCGAACGCACGAATGGCGTGGTCGATCGTCGCGCCGATGAACACCACACCGCCCGCCGTCGCAACGGGACCGCCCAGATTCGGTGAGCCGAGTGGAGTCTTGAGCGCGGGGAGTCCCGGGATGAGGCTGGCCATGTCGCCAAGCGGAACGCTCCACGCTTTCGCGCCGGTCTTGAGGTCGATCGCAACCAGGTTGCCCCAGGGCGGCTGCATGCAGGGCAGATGATTGGGCGCCGTGAGGATGCGCCGACGCATCACATACGGCGTGCCGTGCATCCGCGTGTACTGGTCGCCGAGCCGCGACTTGTTCGTACGCACGTCGGCGGTGTCCAGTTGATCGAGACGAATGAGCTGCACGTACGCGAGAAGGTTGTTCACGGCGGTGACGGCGATCTGTCGCGACGGATCGAACGTCACACCGCCCCAGTTCACGCCTCCGACATTCGACGGCAACTGCAACGTCCCCTGCAGGCTTGGCGGCGTGTACGGTCCGTCGTTGCGGAGCGGGCGGATTTGCGCCATACACGCTTCGCGCGCCTCGGGCGTCGTGCCAAAGACGTTGACCGTGTCGAAGGTCAACGGAGTGAGTGCCGGAATGACGGCGTTGAACGGTTGCGTCGGCGACGTGCGCTCTCCGTAGATCGTGCTCGCCGGCACGGGTCGCTCTTCCACCGGAAACACCGGCTTGCCGGTGTCGCGATCGAGCACGTAGAGCTGGCCGGACTTGGTCGTCTGCAGCACGACGTCAACGCGCTTGCCGTCGTGCGTGATGGTGACGAGCGCCGGTGGCGACGCGACGTCGTAGTCCCACAGATCGTGATGCACCACCTGGAAGTGCCACACGACCTTCCCCGTCGACGCACGCAGTGCGACGATCGAGTTCGCATAGCGGTTGTCGCCGAGGCGTTCGCCACCGTAGTAGTCGGGGCTCGCGCTCCCGGTGGGGACGAACACCAGGTCACGCGCCGAGTCGGCGGCGATCACCGACCACGCGTTCGCGGCGCCGGTGGTGTGCGCCATCGCTCCACGCCAACTGCCGTACGCGGCGTCGGTCGAGTCGCGAGGGACGGGATCCCAGCTCCATCGCTGCGCTCCGGTCCGCGCATCGAACGCGCGAACCTCGCCGCTTGCGGCATTCGTGCGTCCGTTGTCGGCGACGGATGATCCGGTGACGATCATCCCGTTGATCACCGCGGGCGGCGACGTGAGCTGATACTCCTCGACGTAATAGGGCGTGTTGCGAAGCCCTTTCCGCAGACGAACGGTGCCACCGTCGCCGAAGGTGGTGCAGGGCGCGCCCGTCCTGGCATCGAGCGCGATGATCCGCGCGTCGATGGCGCCGAGGTAGATCCGGCGGCGACAGGCGGCAGTGCGCGGCGCACGCGCGTCGAGCCACGTGGAAACACCACGGTTGGCGAAGTCGCCCCAGTCTCCGCCGGCGTCGACATGCGCGTCGAACGTCCAGCGCGGCTTTCCTGTGGTGGGATCGAGCGCGATGACGCGACCAAGTGGAGTGGAGAGGTAGAGCGTGCCGTCGACCATCAGCGGTGTCGCCTCGAACTTCATCGCCTGCTGCGTTTTCGTGTCGATCTCCCCGGTGCGGTACGTCCACGCCACCTCGAGCTTGCCGACGTTTTCGCGCGTGATCTGCGTGAGCGGCGAAAAACGGCTTCCAAACCCATCGTGCCCGTAGGCTGTCCACTCTCCAGTGGGCGTTGATTGCGCGCTTGCCGATCCGGCGAGCACAATGAGGCTGAGTCCAGCGGGTACGAGGCGCATGCGAAGTTCGATCGTGAGTTGGGGTCGCGAAAATCTACTCAGCCATTGGAGCATGACGATACGTACGGTCTGCGTGGGAGTGGCGTTTCTCGCCGCGCCGATGTTGGCGCCCGCACAGTCGGCCGACTTCTCCGGCGTGCATGCCTTTTGGCGCATCGCGGAGCAGTTGCGCCGCAATGAAGAACCCGCCGACGCGGCGTGGGACAGCCTGTTCGCCACACCAGGCTATGCGGCACTTCATGCGCGCGAGCGGCGACGCCCTGCCCTCGTGACCGCTTTCCGCGCCGCGTTCATGCCTTCACGTACCGCGGAGCGCGACTCGATTCTCTCGACGAACAACTGGGCGTCTCGCGTCATTCGCCACGTCCAGCCGCTGCCCGCGCGACGGGCCGCACTCGACGCATTCATGGCGAAGGTGCAACGCAACGACATGGTCGGACGCGCGCTCGTACAGGCTGCAACGCTGCTGCCGCCCGGTACCGTGAACAAGTTCGGCCGTCCGCCAGTCGCGTTCATCTTCTTTCTCCCCGATGGCCGAGGGTATCCCGGCCTCATTGTCGCCGACCTCGAGCGAACGCGAACCAAGGTGGATCCCGTTCCCTTCTTCGCCCACGAGACGACGCACTTCTACTACGCTCGGATCGCGCGCGACAAGGGGCTGAACGACTGGCTCGTCACAGACGCCGGCGCCGCCGCGCTTCGCACGTTGCTCACCAAGCTGCACGAGGAATCGATCGGCGATCAGTTCGACAAGGTGGACGCGATCGCGTTGACCGAAGTCGCGCGCGCGAAGAAATACGGTGCAGATAGCTCGTGGTTGAGCTATCTCAACGACTACCGGGCCGAGTTCGACAGTGCAGAGACTCGCGTCCGACAGCTCGACGCGATGTTGCTTGCCGCCGCGGCCAGTCCTGCGACACTCGGTGCGATGAGCGAGCTGCTGGCCAAGTCGCTTCCGCTCGAGGGACGCCCGCTCGGCATGTACCTCACGCGTGGCATCCGGCGCGCCCTCGGCGACGCGCGCATCCGGGCGACCGTCGGAGATCCCTTCACCTGGTTGTTGGCCTACGCACAGGCGGCCGAGCGAAAGCGCTGTGACTGCACCCCGCTGTCGCGACGATCGGTAACGCTCCTCTACTCGTTGCGCTCAACCGAGCACCGCTAGCTCTTCGGCTTGACCTGCGTGGGTGCGGGCGTTGTCGGCGTAGTTGTCGCGGCACACGAGAATCCCAACGGCCGCGTTGGATCCGCCCTCGCGTAGCCCGTCCTCGGCAAGATCTCCATGGCGCCGAGTATGAGGCCGTAGGCCACGAGTGCCAGCGAGAGGATGTGCGCGCGCGCCGTGCGATGTCTCCACGTCCAGATGCTGCTCCAGAGTCCGCCCACCGTGACGACAGACACCGCGGCGAGGTAGCCCGCCAGCCCCGCGCCGCAACGCGACGGATACGGCCAGAAGAGGATGCCGACGGCAAGGGCCGTCGCGAGCGCGAGACGCAGGAACGCGGGCCACGTGCGCGTGCTCTCGCGCTGCGCGGCGACGGCCGCCTTCGCCGCGGGAGGCGCGCCCTTTGCCGGCGCGGGAATCAGCGCGCTGTCCGACATCCCCTCGAGCTGCTTGTCGATCTTCTTCAGCTCCTCATCCCAGTTCGTCATTCGTCGTCCTCGAGCACGAGAGAAGCTTGGTCGTCGTCGGCGAGCAGCACGCGAAGCATCGCCGGATATCGATTCAGGAAATCGCGCGTCACCGTGAAGTGCTCGGTCTCCTCGTACGCCACCTGCGACATCCCGTGGGCGCCGAGTTGAAGGATAGCGGCATCGGGATACGAAAGCAGGATGGGCGAGTGCGTTGCGATGATGAGTTGCGACTTCATCCGTACGAGTCGATGCAGCATCGTGAGGAGCGTCATCTGCCGAATGGGCGAGAGCGCGGCTTCCGGCTCGTCGAGGAGATAGAGGCCGTTGCCGCGCAGCCGGTTGTCGATCAGCGCGAGGAAGGACTCGCCGTGCGACTGCTCGTGAAGCGCGCGATCCCCATACATCGGCCCGATCGGCGGCGAGATGCTCGGTATGGCATCGATGCGCTCGATCTCGGTCGCCACGTTGAACAGACTCTCGGCACGCAGGAAGAATCCGTCGCGAAGACGTCGCACGCCCCGCACCGGCCGCAGGTACTCGTGCAGCTCCGAGTGCGACTCGCGCGTGCCGAAGCTGAAGTTTCGCGAGCCACCCTCGGCGTTGAATCCCAGCGATACCGCGATCGCCTCGAGCAGCGTGGACTTCCCCGAGCCATTCTCGCCAACCAGAAACGTGACGGAAGGATGCAGTTGCAGACGATCGAGGGTCCGAACGGCCGGCAAGTTGAACGGATATCGATCGAAGTCGGGAACGCGGTCGCGCCGCAGCTCGATTTCGCGCACGAATGCCTGACGCACTCCGGCTCGCGAGGAGCTGTCGGCAATCATCGCGCGAGCCGCGACATCACTCGTCGTCCTCGTCGTCCCCCGCAGGTATCGGGACCGCATGTCCTGCCCCGCCTTCGCGACTCAGCGCATACCGCTCGATCTTCTTGTAGAGATTCGAGCGCGGCATGTCGAGCGCGCGCGCCGTCTCCGACACGTTCCAGTCGAAGGCACGTAGCTTGGCGAGCAGATACGCACGCTCGGCCGCATGCTTGAAGTCATCGAAGGTCGCGACGTCCAGCAGGGAGCCAAGTCCGCCCTCCGCCGTATCCGCACGGCGGCCGACGAGACGCTCGACATCATCCGCCGAAACGCGCGGGCCGGTCGAAAGGATGAGCAGCCGCTCGATGGTATTGCGCAGCTCGCGCACGTTGCCCGGCCAATCGCGCTGCTGCAGACGCGTCACCGCATCGTCGCCGATGGCGCGCGGCGCAAGACCACCGGCACCCGTGAGCTGCGAGACGAAGTGTCCGATGAGCGACGGAATGTCCTCGCGCCGCTCACGGAGTGGCGGCACGTGAACCGGCACCACGTTGAGACGATAGTAGAGATCCTCGCGGAACCGTCCTGCCGTGATCTCCTCTTCGACGTTCTTGTTCGTCGCCGCAAGGACGCGGACATCCACCTGCACCGGCTTCGCTCCGCCGATGCGCGTGACCACGCCGTCCTGCAACACGCGCAGTACCTTCGCCTGCGCGGCGAGACTCATGTCGCCGATCTCGTCGAGGAAGAGCGTGCCGCCATCCGCCTGCTCGAACTTGCCGGCGCGATCGGCGATCGCTCCCGTGAACGAGCCTTTCATGTGGCCGAACAGCTCGCTCTCGATGAGCTCACTCGGAATCGCCGCGCAATTCACCTCGACGAACGGTCCCTTCGCGCGCGTCGACTGCGTGTGCACCGCGCGCGCGACGAGCTCCTTGCCCGTGCCATTTTCGCCGGTGATGAGTACGCGCGCCGGCGTCTTCGCGACGAGGGCGATCTTCTCCGTCAGCGCGCGAATGCCGTACGAGTTGCCGACGATCTCGAACCGCGAATGCACGGTGACGCGGAGCCGCTCGTTCTCCTCCTGGAGATCGAGATGCGAGAGCGCGTTGCGCAGCGTGACGAGAATGCGGTCGGTGTCGAGCGGCTTCTCGAGTATGTCGTACGCGCCATGCTGCGTGGCTTCCACCGCCGTCTGAATCGTGGCGTGCCCGCTGATCATCACGACGATCGCGTTCGCATCCAGCTCGCGCAGCTTGCGCAGCGCTTCCAGTCCGTCGATGCCCGCCATCTTCACGTCCAGGAAGACGAGATTCGGACGAAAGCGCGCGTACTCCGCCAACCCATCCACGGCGTTCGCCGCCGTCTTCACGTCATAGCCCTCGAACTCGAGCAGTTGTCCGAGGGCGGCACGGATTCCCTGCTCGTCGTCGACGATCAGGATCTTTCTACTCATGGATTGGCGCCTGGCGTCGTCTTGTAGAGTGTGACCTGGTGGTTCGCGATGCGGACGTCGGCGAGCGACTTCGGCGTCGGGACCGGAAGCGCATCATCGGCAATGCCCGCCGGCCGATTTCCCTTCGAGATCTGCTGCAGGAGCCGCGGAATCGCGCCGCTCGGCACCTTGAAGTCGCGCAGCTTGATCTCGCGCACCTTGAACTCGCTCAGCCCCGGCTTGACGACACGGAAGGCGCCGCAGATCGAGAGCTTCTCGCGATCGTTGAGCAATCCGCCGAGCGGTCCGAGTGCGCCCGTGCCCGCGATGTCCTTCACGGGAACGATCGCCTTCATGCAGAGCGCGTCGCCGATGATGGCGGCCTCGACGCTGTCGGCCGATGCCGGGAGCGTACGGCCGACAATCTGGAAGACGTACGACGCGATCTCGCCCGCCTTGAGGTTCGCGAACACCGGACCGGTGCTCGACTGCAGCGACTCGACCGCGCGCTTGCCACGCGCGCCGGCCTCGGGCGTCAACGGCTCCCACACTGGCGCAGTCGATACCGGCGCGGGCGGAGAGAGGTTGCCCGGCACTTTCGACAGCCACTTGTCACGAGTGAACCACGCGCCGACGGCGAGACACACGAGGAGCACGAGACATCCAAGGCGTGCGATGCAACCCATCGTTCAACGTCCTCCGCCAGCAAGTTGCGCCGCGTGTACGCGGCGGTATGTCGCTCCCGACTGGGCGAGCGTGCTCTCGAACAGCGTGATCTCCCCGACCTCCACCGTCGCCGAGAAGTCTATCCTGCGCGCAGCGTGTGCGAGACGTCGGGCCCGTTCAACGTCCAGCGGCGATCGAACGCGTGCCAGTGTGACGTGCGGGCGAAACGCTCGCCCAGCGATCTCGAACCCTTCGGCTTCACCAGCGACCTCGAGATCGTGATGCAGCAGCTCGAGCCTGGCCTCATGCTCTACCCCGGTCCATACGACGCGTGCCCGCCGGAAGTTCGGGAAGGCCCCGATTCCTCCGAGTTGCATCGAGAAGGCGCGCTGATGTCGGGCGACGACGTCGGCGAAGGCGACGACGCGATCCAGCCGTTCGTCGCCGACCTCCCCAAGGAACTTCAACGTCAGGTGCCGTTTCGTTGGCGGCACCCATGCGATCTCAGGCGAATCCGCGCGCAGTGGAGCGATTGCCGATTCCAGTGCGTCGAGCACGTCCTGCGGAAGCTCAATCGCGAGAAACAGGCGCATCGAAGCGCGGCTGGCCACCGGTGTCGCCGCGCAGCTCGATGGCGACGTGCGAGAAACCATGCTCGCGCGCCAGCGCCAGCGCTGTGCGGCGCAGTTCGGCGTCGCCCAGTCGTGCGACGGTCGCCGCGTCGGCGATGAGCACGGCGAGCCCCGCGCGACCCTCCACCTTCACGATGAGGCCACGCTCGGCGAGCGCACCCTCCAACGCAGGCTGTCCGCCTGGGGTCTCTCGACGGACGCTCATGGGGCTGTCACCCCGTGAAGGACGTTGAGCGAGCCGGAGCGGAATCCGCGGAGGTCGAGCGCAACGCGCGCGAAGCCCGCGGCGGTCACCGCGTCGCGCAGCGCAGCGAAGCGTTCTGGTGCGAGCCAGTGTGTCAGCGCATCCGCACGCAGCTCGATGCGCGCGAGGTCATCGTGGTAGCGCACGCGCAGATCGTCCGTGATGCCAAGCTCCCTGAGCGCGCGCTCGGCGTGTTCGACCTGGCCGAGTCGCTGGGGCGTCACCGCCGTTCCATACGGAATGCGCGACGACAGGCATGGGGACGAGGGCTGCGCCCACGTCGGGAGGCCGAGCGCGCGCGACTGCTCGCGGATGTCGGCCTTGGTGAACCCGAGGTCGGCGAGCGGACTCTCGACGCCGTGCTCGCGCGCCGCCTGCGCGCCGGGCCGGTAGTCCGAGAGGTCGTCCGCGTTGGTGCCGTCGACGACGGTGCCAAAGCCGCGCTCCTTCGCGAGCGGGACGAGGCGGGTCCAGAGCTCGGTCTTGCAGAAGTAGCAGCGGTTGGACGGATTCGCCGCATAGCGCGGATCGTTCAGCTCGTCGGTGTCGAGCTCCACGACGCCGACGTCGAACCCCGCTGCGACGTTGCGGGCGGTGGCCCACTGCTCGGCCGGATACGACGCACTCCGCCCGATGACCGCGAGTACGTCGGACGCGCCGAGTGTCTGCCGGGCGACGACCGCCAGATAGGCCGAGTCGACACCGCCGCTGAAGCCGATGGCGACGCGACCGCGCTCGCGGAGCCAGTTCCTCAGTGTGTGCTCGCGGTCGGCGGCAGTGAGTGACATGAGTCGGAAAGTATCGGGCGGCGCGTGCCTGAGGGAGCCCACACCCGACGGCGTCTTCCGACGCAACGCGGAGGGACATCATCGATTCGGCCGGTTGCAGGTGATCGGCGGCGCATTAGTGATCGCCGTCGCCCTGGTTGCGCCGCGCTTTTCGCTGGTGGCGATGGTCGCTGCAGCGTTTTCGGCTCGACCGGCATCTCATTAATCATGCAAATGAATCTGCGGTGGACCCCCGTCCTGCTTTCCTTGATCGGAGCGATGGCGTCTCCAAGTTGTCGCACGGCGACATCGGACAAGTCGTCGAGCGCAATCCAAGGCGCGATCGTTCCCTCGGTTCCCTTGCGACTTCCCCGAGCGCTGCACTCCGCAACCCCGCTGCGCGACGGACGTGTGCTCATCGTCGGCGGAGGCTCGCCCGAGACGGCGGTGATGAGTGCGGAGATCGTCGACGTCGCCATCGGGAAGTCGGTGCTCATTGCGCTGAAGACGCCGCGCCTGGGCCACACGGCGACGCTGCTCCCCGACGGCCACGTGCTCGTCGTCGGTGGCGGGTATGGAGATACGTCACCGGCGTCGCGCTCTGCGGAGCTGTTCGATCCCGCCACGAACAGTTTTCAGCCGGTGGGGCCGCTGGTCGAGCCGCGCGCCGATCACGCGGCTGTGCTGCTCCAGAGCGGCAAGGTCCTCCTCATCGGCGGAGACGTCTCCGGTGTGGGCAGCACCCCCACGGCGAGCGCGGAGATCTACGACCCCGCGACCAGGTCGTTCAGCGCCGCGTCTGCGATGACAATCCCCCGGCGGCCCTACGGCGTGGTGCTCCTCGGGGACGGACAAGTGCTGGTGGCTGGCGGAACGACTACCGGCAAACGGATCGTCGCATCAGCCGAGCTGTTCGATCCGGCGACTGGCAAGTTTTCGGCGGCGGGTGACCTGCTGTCGCCGAGGGAGAAGCATACCGCAGTGCTGACGACTGATGGTCGCGTGCTCATCGCGGGCGGAAACACGACGACCACCGGCGACAGCCGCCTGGCGACCACCGAATGGTTCGATTCTCGGTCGCGCCAGTTCTCGGCCGGCCCAACGATGCGCCACGCGCGCCACAAGACGACCTCTGTCGCGCTGGCGGATGGCTCGGTGCTCGTCGTTGGCGGGTCGAGCGAGCTTGCGGAGTTGCATCGAGGGTCATCATTCACGGCGATCGACGGCGCGGCGAACACTGAGCGGTACTATCCCACCGCCTCGGTCCTCGCTGACGGAAGCGTCTTCATCAGTGGCGGATACACGAGCGCCGGTTCGAGGGCCGATACCTGGCTATTCAAGCCGTGACGCGCGAGCCCGGCGCGGGGCCAGAGCCATACGCGCAATGCGCCTCCCGACGTGAGGGACACCATCGAGGCATTGGCGGTCGACGTCGAGCGAATCGCCGAGGGACAGCCATTCACGACGCGACTCCTTTCGCAGGCACGTGGAAACCGCAGCATACTCGGCGGCGACGATCCCCGCGGACGATCGATCACCGCGCACTAGGTGCTAGCGCAGGCGACGGTCATGCGGACACGTTTCCGGACTCCGCGCGCCCGGTATTGCGCCACACCATGAATCCAGCGTCGATTGGCAACAGACACTCCGTCCGACCACGCTGAGGAGGTCGTCAACGATGCGTGGTTCGGGCTCGCCGGAAAGACTGCCGCCGAGGCGCTATGCCGACCAGGGCGCGACGTCTTTCCTGAGCTGATCGCGCAGGCGAAGCTCGTCGCGCGTGCAGACAGGGAGAAGGTGCAGCAAGTGCTGCTCAACCTTCTCGGCAACGCCATCAAGTTCACGTCGAATGACGGCCGCATCGACGTTCACTCCTTTGCCCGCAACGATCGCGTCGTCATCACGGTCACCGACAGCGGCGTGGGCATCTCGCTCGACGATCTCACGCGCGTGTTCGAGCCATTCGTGCAGGTCGACAGCAGGTTCACGCGCGCACACGAAGGCGTGGGGCTCGGCCTCGCGATCAGTCGCGACCTGGCGCGCGGCATGGGCGGCGACCTTTCCGCCGAGAGCGACGTGGGCGTCGGCTCTACGTTCACGCTGACGCTGCCGCGCGCTTGATCCGGATGCGCGTCGTCTCCCGAGTGTGTCATCTGGCCTGCTGGTGTGCACTGCTTCTCGCCGTGTGCGCCACGACCGCGACGTCACAGGGCATGGGCATCGAGTCGCGCCGGCTCGCGAACGGACTGCTGGTGCTCGTGATTCACAATGCGACCGCGCTGAAGACCGAGGTGAGCGCCGGTGTGTTCGCCGGTTCGCGCGACGATCCGGCGACATTGCGCGGCCTGGCGCATCTCGCCGAACACATCGCGATGCGCGACACACGCTCGGGGATGTCGATCGCCGAGACGGCCGCATCGAACGACATCACGATGACGGCAGTCACGCTCGGCGACCTCACACGGTTCACGTCGATCGCCGCTCCGACAGCCAGGGCATTGGAAATGGTTCTCGACCTCGAGCGGCGGCGGTTGAGCGACCTGTCCATCACACCGAACACGATTGCCACCGAAGTGGAGCGAATCCGCACCGAGACGGCCGGGCGCCTCGGCGATCAGCACGATGGGAATGTCCTCTTCGGCACACACCGGCTGTCGCGCGCGTCGTCGCATGTCGACCTGGCGCGAATCGGCGAGCGGGACATCCGTGCCTTCATCGCCCGGTACTACGTGCCGGGCAACGCGGCAATCATCATCTCGTCGCCCCTGCCCGCCGTCGAAATGGTGAAGGTGGCCGAGCGCGTGCTCGGTGCGCTGCCGGCGGGCAAGACACCTGCCCGCCCCATCGACCGCGATTCGACGCGCATCGTCAGCACGGGTCGTCGCGGGCCGGTCGCCGGCGGCGGCGGGTATGGTCTCGCCGTCACGATTCCCGGGTTGCAGCATCCGTCGCGCCCGGCCATCGAGCACGACCTCGCGGTGCTGCGCATGCGACTCGTGGCGAGCGGGCCGCAGTCGGCGCAGGTGGCGATCTCCGACCAATCGCCGGCGAGCGTGCTCTCGATTCGCGTGTCGTCGAGCGCTGCGCTGGACTCCGTGTTCGCGCTGCTCGACGTACGCGCAACGACTGGAGCGCGCGACGCACAACCCGCGACCCCCGACTTGCTGCAGTGCGAAGCGGCGGGGGATTGGCGCTACTGCGTCGTCATCGCTGCCGCGCGGGCGTCACCGTCGACCAACGAACGACTCGAGGCGTTGGGGACGTATCTGCGCGGTTCACAAACGCCGCTGCCACTCTGGCCTTGAAGGTCAGTGCGGCGTGATGATCCGGTACGGTGCGACCGGCCGAGGGCGCTCGAGCAAGTCGTCTCCCTTTCGGTCGCCAAGCACGCGAGTGAGGTAGCGCTGCCCCTCCCCGATGCGCTCGACTTCGATCGCCGTCGCCTCGATGGCGGACTCCATGCGACCGAGCCGTTCGGCGATCTCCGATGGGAGCGCTGCGACCTTGGCTGCCCCCCTCCTCAGGATTCGCAACGAGACAGCGACAGCGATGGGAAGCAGCACGCAGACGATGAAGAGGCCGCTCAACACAAAGATGTCCCTGGGCAGGGCGCGTTCCGTCACGAACGAGGGCGGCACGCTGATGTACTGCATCGGCTGGGCATCCGGGCCCACCTGGATGACGTGGCCGCCGCCAGCGATAACGACGTCAGGGGACGGGGGGGAGGGTGGGGACGGGGGTACCGGCGGAACCGGCAATTGGGCCTGAGTCATGGCGCTCGGGGAGCAGGGGACGGCTGACGCGACACGATCTCTACGTCGTGGCCCGACGAGGCGTTTCACACCCTCCTGGCGCTGCGCATCGGCGATGTGCTGTCGGTGGTCTTCGACCGGGTCAAAGGGACGGCAGGTTGCCCGAACCTGTCAGGAGCGTTACTGTCTTCGGGCCCATACCCGCTACGCCGCGGCCGGGCTGCGCTCCCTGTCGAGAGTCAGATGCTTGCCGAACCTGTACTACCCGTCACGGTTTTCATCATCGAAGTGGCGGAGTCGGAGCAGCGCCGCCTCATGCCCCTGTTCCCGGCCGACGAGAGTCACGTGATCGCGCTGTCAGCGTCGGGGCTCGATGACGTCCTGCCCACTGAGGTCCCGGACGTGCTGATCGTCAATGCCGACCAGGGCGCGGCAGCGGTGGTAGAGACTGTCCGACACCTGCGGAGGCGATGGCCGAGTCCATCGCTGGTGTGCATCCACGTCGAGTCGGCCGCCGACGCCATCACGTTGCTCGACGCCGGCGCCGACGACGTCACGATGGAGGAGGCGCCCTTCGACGTCGTCTCCGCTTTGTTGAGCGCAGCACTGCGCCGAGCGCGGATCACGAACGAACAGCTCCGCATCAGGTTCGGCGACATCGTCTACGACCGCGAGGCTCGTCGTGTCTGGTGCGCGGGCCGCGAGGTGCTGTTCACGCCGCGCGAGCTCCGCCTGTTCGACATCCTCTTTCAGCGCGCCGGTACGCCGGTGTCTGCGGATACACTGCAGGATTTCGTCTGGAAGGACGGTCCGCCCACCAAGTCGAATTCGCTCGCGGTGTACATCGGCTACCTGCGCCGGAAGCTGAAGGGCAGCCAGATCTCGATGTTGGAGACGCTCCGCGGCAGCGGCTATCGATTGGCGCGACGCGCGGATTAGCGCGTCCGCGGTCCGATCTCGATGAAGCGCGTCGCGCTTCCGATGTGTCACGTCATGTAGCGACGCCACCAACGCCGCTATTTCCGGAGCACCAGTGGTGCGGACGATCCTGGTCATTCGCCGTACTTCCGCTTGTGGTGGGTCCGCGCCAGCCGATGGATGCTCTTGACCTTGTTGCGTTGGGCGGCGGTAGCCAGCGCATCGCCTTGAATGTCTGCTCGAGCGACCTCTCGTGAGAGCTTGCGCCAGCTCGCTAGTCGATCGGCATCCAGCATACCTGCTTCGATCGCCTCGACGACCGCGCATCCCGGTTCCCCGGCGTGCGCGCAGTCGGCGAATCGGCATCCGTCACTCAGCGCGGCAATATCGTCGAAGGTCTGTGCCAGCCCCGACTCGGCTGACCACAGTTGGAGTTCGCGCATGCCCGGTGTGTCGATCACGAGCACGCCGTTGGGCAGGCGCACGAGCTCACGATGGGTGGTGGTGTGCCGTCCGCGACCATCGTCGCGGACGTCACCGGTACGCATCAGTGTTCGGCCGGCCAGGTGATTCAACAGCGTCGACTTCCCCACCCCCGATGAGCCGAGCAGCGCGATCGTGCTGCCGCAAATAAGGTGTGCGTCGAGTGCGTCGATCCCCGCGTCGGTCAGTGAGGAAACAGCGATGACGTCGACACCGGGCGCCGCGGCAGACGCAATCGCGATCCATTCGTCCGCGTGCTCGACAAGATCGATCTTCGTGAGCACGACGACGGGCGTCGCACCGCTCTCCCACGCGACGGCGAGATAGCGCTCGAGGCGCCGCTCATTCACGTCGTCGGGTACAGCGGTGACGATGAAGACACGGTCGACGTTCGCCGCGACGACCTGCGGAACCGCCTTCTCGCCCGCCGCGCGCCGGATGAATGCCGATTGGCGCGGCAGGACGGCGCGGACAGTCGCAGTGTCGTCTCCACTCCCGGCACGAAGCACGACCCAGTCGCCGGTTGCCGGCCGCTCGATGGAATCGGCGGAGTGGAAGCCTGACGCGAGTGTGGCGTTTCGCTCGCCGAACTCGCCTGCGACGACGACGCGATTGCGATGAACCGCAGTGACACGGGCGGGAGTGTCGCCGAGTGTGGCACGCGTGTCGAACGATTGCGCGAGGGCGTTGTTCCAGCCGAGCTCGCGCAGCGTGATCAGCGCGGAGTCGTCCGCACCGAACTGTGTGTCATGCATTGGTGGAGTTCCCTGGGGCGCGGCACGCCATGGCGTGCCAGGTGATGAAGCGTCGATCACGATGATCGATGCGCGCATTCATCCCCTGGCCGCGAAGCAGGGTCCTGACAATTCGATCTTGCTACCGTCGTCAGGACGCGCTGTTCGCGGTCAGGACTGTGACGGCAAGGACGGCCTTACACACAGGCACCTCGGGAAAAGGTGGTCGGACGCGTGATGCATCCGGGCCACGCCAATATGCGATGTCGCCGAGTGCGATGACAAGCCTGAAGCATTTTCGCTCCGGCGACATCTCGACAACGCATCGCGATGCACCGTTGGAATCGACCTCGCTAGGATGACTCATCGGTGCAGTAGACAAGCCAGACCTTCGGTCAACCCCGCCTCTGGTCGTCTCGAGCCCTGCGGTACGCCTGCGAATTACTCACGCACGCTCTGCGGTTCCCTGTGTCCGTGCTCCAACCCTCTCTACCTCTACGGCACACCAATATGCGCTCAACAAGGCGGTCGCTATCACGCGCAAGCAGCATCGGTTTCGGTACGTTGTTCCTGACCTTGAGCTACGCGTGTACGGAACGCGCGCTCGCTCCCAACGCGACGGAAGAGGCAAGCGAGTTCGCCGTGAGTGGCATCCTCACGAGCGCACTCTGGCAAGTGAACGGCTCACAGCTCTCCTACGCAGGATCGGTCTCGGCTCAGGCCCGCATCACGCAGGACAAGGCAGGCGCCGTGCATCAGCAGCTCGAGCAGACAAGCATTTCGACTGCACCCACTTCAGCGCCCACACAGCGGTTTGGTAGGTCGTTGCTCACCGTACCGTCGACGAACAAGCTTGCCCTCCCCGAAGGCGCGCAGGTGTCATGGCGCACGCAGTTCAAGTCGCCGCGGGAAAACCTCACCCTGCGCGATGGCAAGCGTGTTTCCCTCCAGCGCGTCGCCGATCCTCGCGGCGGCGGGCGTCCCCCGGTCGCAACGATGTTGTACGATGGCGACCGCCCGGTGTCGTTGATCGAGGCGCAGTACCTGAAGGAGGGCAAGCGCTGGAAGGCGACGAAGGCGCGTATCACACTGTTCGGCAAGGACGGAAAGCCGTCAGCCGTTACGGAGAGCAATCTCGCCGCCCTGCAGACAGCGAGTGTCGCGCTGCCCGGAACGCCAGCAGCGTTCGCCGACGGCTTCCGTCGCGTCGGCGGTTCACTGTCCAGGCTCATTCAACCGGACGTCCTGTTTGCCGCGACGACGGGGGACGACGACGGAGGACGGTGCTGGTCCGAATGGTGGGCAATGATGGCAGCCGGCGCGGCACAGACGGCCGCAGACATCGCACTCGGCAGTGCGATTACCGCCTGCGGTGCGTTCATCGTGACGTGCCCCGCCATTGCCGGCGCGCTCCTGGCCGTAACCGCAACTGCCGCGACCTACCTCTTGAGAGTCATCGCCTACGATCAGTGCATGAACCCACCGCAACCGATCATCGCGGCCCCCGGTGGTGGCGGCACGGGCGGAGAAGGCGATGGGTGCTACGAGGCCGAATGGCAGATCAGCTGGGACGGCGGCTGGTCGTGGCATCACTACAGCTTCGAGACCATCTGCGAGCGCTCCTATGCGATGTGAACGCGAGCCGTCGGCCGCATAGCGGAACGCGTTGATTGCTGTAGCTTCATCGCTGGCGGCGAGCTAACGGCGCCAGCGATGAAGTCCCCACTTTCATGGAGATGATATCGTGCCAACGTCCCCGAACACGCTGGTGCAGGCCCTTACGCTCTTCGCAATTGTCGCAGCTACCGTCTCTCTCGTGATCGCGGTGCTCTTTGTGCACGACCGTCGCCAGCGGCTGCCTGCGCTTCTGCTCCCCGTGGGGATCATCTGCAGCATCATCGGTCCGATGTTCTCCGACCAGCGCGCCGAGGTCGCCTTTCTCTGTGCCACAATCGTGCTGGTCGTCATCTCGACCGTACTTCGCATTCGCTTGGGCCGCACACAGCCGGACTGAGACGTTCGCTTAGGCGAGTCATTTCGCTCGTTTCTTCATCGTCCTGTCAGGAACCCTGCGTACGTTCCCCGGAGTCCACGCCGCAACCAGATCCGGCGTGGCTGATCGCGTCCATTCCGGGAGACTTCTTGAGAGTACTGGTCCGCCGCGCCGCACTGCTTTCGATCATCACGATCACCGTCGCTTGCGAGGCCAAGGGACAGGGCACTCCCGCGTCGACGAATACCGGCGTCATGCAGGGCCGAGTGGTAAATGCGGCGAACAAGGCGCCCATCGGTAACGCGACGGTGGACGTCGCACTGGTTGGCGTCACGGCCTCGATCGCGCGCACGTCCACGATCGCCGACGGCACCTTCCGCATGCAGGGTCTCCGCCCCGGACGCTACCGCGCACAAGTCCGCGCACTCGGCTACACGCGATGGGACATTCCGTCGATCACCATCGGTACGTCATCGCCGATTGTCGATCTCGGCACGATCGCGTTGACGCCAGCGCCGCTCAAGCTGCAGGCCGTCGAGGTCACGTCCAGGCGGCAAGACGTCCAACTGGCACCCGACCGCAATACGTACGTCGTCCGCGACATGCCGACCACCAAGGGCGGCAACGTGCTGGATGTGCTGCGCAACGTTCCCGCGGTGGACGTCGATATCGACAACGTCGTGAGCCTGCGCGGCAATTCGGGTGTCATCGTGCAGATCAACGGACGCCCCAGTCCGATGAAGCCCGGCCAGCTCGGGAATTACCTGTCGCAGCTGCCGGCCGACATGGTAGACAAGGTCGAGGTGATCCCGAATCCCTCGGCGCGCGACGATCCCACGGGAGTCGCCGGTATCATCAATATCGTGTTGCGGCAGGAGACCGATGCGGGCACGAGCGGCGGCCTCACGCTGGCCGGCGGAACGACAGGTCAAGTGAACGTCGGCGGCAATATCGGCTACGAGCATGGGTCCCTTTCCTTCTATGGTAGCTACGGCTTCCTGCGCGACCGTCGCTCCCGCAGCGAGGCGATCTATCGCGAGAACAGATATCTCGCACCGCTCACGTATCTCGAGGAGTCGGTCGCGCGCCTGCAGAAGCCGTTGGCGCACACGCTCACCGGCAGCGGGACGTACAAGCTCGGACCGCACGACGAGATGTCACTCGACATGTTGTTCAGCACCCGGACGCAGGACGAGAGCTACGGCATCTTCTATCGCGACCTGAATGCCGCGCGCATCGTGACGGGACTCAGTGACCGCACCACGACCGGCACGGGCCACGAATCCAGCGTCGAGACCGCGCTCGGCTACAAGCATGCCTTTGCCGCGAAGGGACATAAGCTGTCGAGTGAGCTCAACCTCGTCCGCGACGCGGAGGGCGGACCGAGCAACGTCGCATCGCGATCGCTGTCGCTCGATGGGACGCCGGTCGGCGTGTCGGCGCTCGAGGATCAGACGGCATGGGAACACCCGCAGGAGAACTACCTGAAGCTCGACTACCAGCGTCCCCTCGCGAATGGCGTACGCATGGAGACTGGCTACAAGGGATCGCTGCAGCGTTTCCACACGACGCTCGACGCGCACGTCTTCAACAGCGCCATCGGAGTCTTTCAGCCCGACACCAGCCGCATCAGCGATTTCACGTACGACCAGATGGTCAATGCTGCATACGGCATGGTCAGCGCCGTGCGGGGCAAGTTTCAACTGCAGGGCGGACTGCGCGCCGAGCATGCGTCGACGCAATTTCACCTGACGGCGCGCAACGCGACTTACGACAACGGCTACAACAGCGTCTTCCCGAGCGCGCTCGTTGCCTACAATGTCGACGACTCGCATCAGGTGAAGCTGAGCTATTCCACGCGCATCAGGCGCCCCGACGACACGGATCAGATCGACCCGACACGCCACTATGCGGATCCGCTCAACGTGTCCCAAGGCAATCCCAACCTGAGGCCGGAGTACATCCGCGCATTCGAGCTCGGACTGCAGCGTACCGCCGAGCATCTGACCCTGCAGGTGACACCATTCTGGCGTCACACGCTCGATGCGGTGCGAACCATCCGGACCATCGACGCCACCGGCGTCTCCACGCGCACCTTCGCCAACGTCGCGACGACGGACGCGTATGGCACGGACGGCACCGTCGCGCTCAGCGGCGGACGGCTCGGTGGATTCGTCGGCGCGAGTGCCTATCGACAGGTGAGCAACGCGTCGAATCTCGCACCGAACCTCTCGGCACGCACGTTCGGCTGGCGAGCTCGCACGAACGCTTCGTATCGCATCTCGAGCACGTTCGACCTGCAGACGCTGTTGTCGTATCAGGCGGCGATGAACGTCGAGCAGGGACACAACGCCAGCCGCACGCAGGTCAGCGTCGCGGCGCGGAAGAAGCTCATGGCCGATCAGCTGAACGTGACGCTCCGCGTCATCGATCCATTCAACACATCGCGCGAGAGCTCGACCACGATCGACCCGCAGTTCTATCAGGTGTCGGATCGGGCACGCGCGATTCGCGGTCTGCTGCTCAGCGTCAACTGGACGTTCGGCAAACCGCAGAAGGATGATCGCGACGTAATCGATCCTGGAAGCAACGCAGGCCCGCCCTGAACGAAGTCGAGGGACCTGCTCTCCCGTAGTTGTTCCAATCGACGTTTCGCGAGCGTATCTTCGCCGGCACCCGCCACAATGGATGCCACCGATGAAGATGCTAAACACCGCCCTGCGCACACTCGTCGCGCTGACGAGCGCTGCAACCATCTCGACATCCGCCCCCGCGCAACAGCCGCGCGGGCTCAAGGTCTTCATCTCCGTCGACATGGAAGGCCTCGCGGGCGTCGTCACCTCGGCGGACGTGAGCGGCGCCGCCAACGGCGATTACCAGTATTTCCGCAAGGTCATGGCCGCCGAGACGAACGCGGCGATCGAGGGCGCGTATCGCGCCGGGGCGACATACGTGCTCGTGCGCGACTCGCATGGCAGCAAGGAGAACCTGATTCCCGGCGACGTCGACCCGCGCGCTCACCTGCTCCGCGGACTGAGCACGGGGCCGAGGAACATGATGGAAGGCATCGACTCGACGTTCGACGCCGTCGTCTTCGTCGGCTACCATGCGAAGGCCGGCACCCCCAATGCGATCCTCGAACACACGTCCACGGGCAACGTCGTCGACTTCGCGATCAACGGCGTGTCGCTCCCGGAAGGTGGCTACAATGCACTCGTCGCCGGCCTCGTTGGCGTGCCGGTGGTGTTCGTCGCCGGCGACCGCGCCGTCGTCGCCCAGATCCGCGGACTCCTCGGCCCCATCGGTGGCGTCGCCGTGAAGGACGAGATCAACGACGCGTCACTCGGGATGTCTCCGACGCACGCGCAGGACGAGATTCGCAAGGGCGTCGAACAGGCGGTCCGCAACCGCGCCAATGCGAAGTCGTACAAGTTGGCCGGTCCGTACTCGATGGTGCTCAAGGTGAAGCAGGAACGACCCATGTATGCCGGCGTGCAGCGAGTTCAGGCCGGCGAGTTCACGTTCAGCAGCCCCGATCTCCTCGAGATTCTCAGCGCGTTCAACGCGATGAAGTAACCGATACCCCACCGCACTCCCATGCGTCTGCCGTCCATCCTCCTGTTGCTGTCAGCCAGCCTTGCGACAACAGCCCGTGCTCAAACCGCACCCGACCGCGCCGCGGACAGCGTGGCCGTCATTGGCGTTGCACAGGATCTTCTTCGCGCGATTTCCACTCGCGACACCGCGCTCGTCCGGCGCCTCATGCTGCCAGGCGCACAGCTCGCGAGCGTTCAGGACCCCGCCGCTGCGACCAGCGCCGGACGCATCCAGACAGACAGCCAGTTCGTCGCGATGCTCGGCACCAGCAAGCAGCGCTTCCTCGAGCGGATGTGGAATCCCACGGTCTTCCTTCAGGGACCGCTCGCCGTCGTTCGCACGCCATACGACTTTCATGTCGACGGTGTGTTTTCCCACTGTGGCGTCGACGTCTTCACACTCGTTCGCTCGAAAGGGGAATGGCGCGTGACGCACGTCGTCTACACCGCACAACGGCAGAACTGCACCGCCAGCCCACTCGGCAAGCCCACCGGCTGAGACTACTCGAGGGGATTGCGCGACAGGCCGCATCGGGTGATACACCGAGAGCTCTAGGTATCATGCACAGACCTCTAGGTATCACGTCGTGTCGCAACTCTCCAGGGATCGGCTGCGCGGCACGCTCGAGCTACTCATCCTGCGCACACTCGCGTGGGGCCATCGGCACGGTTACGCCATCGCGCGTTGGCTCGAGGAGAGCACCAACGCGCAGCTCCGCGTCGAAGAGGGCTCGCTCTACCCGGCGCTCCATCGCATTGAGAGGCGCGGGCTCATTGCGAGCGACTGGGAGATGTCGGAACTCGGCCGGCCGGCAAAGTTCTACAGCCTCACCTCTGCCGGTCGCACGCAACTCAAGCAGGAAAGCGTAGAGTGGCTTGCCTGCGCCAGGGCGGTGACGCTCGTGCGGGAGCCGGCGACATGACGGGTCCTCGCGACCATCGTGATGCGTTGCACGAGATCATCACGCCGTCCGTCGATGCGCGCGTGGACAGCGAGCTGGCCTTCCACATCGTAATGCGCACACGCGAACTCATCGTGCGCGGCATGAGTGCCGACGACGCTCGGCGCGAAGCGGTGCGTCGCTTCGGCGATCTCGCGGGAGTCTCGTCGGATCTCGTGAAGATCGGCAAGCAGACGGAAGGCATCTTGCGCCGAGCGCGCTTCGTCGCCGAGGCACCACACAGCAGCGATACGTGGTGCCCGGCTTCTTCGAGACGCTCGGCATACGGCTCGTGGCAGGCCGGTTCTTCAACGGCGACGACCGCGCGACGGGCGAGATGGTTGCCATCGTGAGTGAGTCGGAAGTCGCGCGCGACGTCAGCGGACGGTCGCCGCTTGCAAGACAGGCCAAGCACCAGGGAAAGTGGCGCCGTATCGTCGGCGTCGTCGCCGACGTGCAGTATCGCGAGCTCGCCCGGGAGGACGAGGCGACCATCTACGTTCCCTTCGACCAGAATCCCAACGCCGCTCCGGTCTTCCTCATCCGCGGCGATGTGGGATCCAGGGTACAGGCAACTATGACGACAATGCTGCACGAGGTGGAGCCGCGCGCATCGGTGATCAGCGTCGCTGACGATATCAGCGGCGATCGCGAAGTCGTACGCAGCAGAACGGTATCGCGCCGTGCTCGTCTCGGCATTTGGTGCCATGGCCGCGCTGCTTGCGGCCATCGGCATGTACGGCGTGAGCGTGCGCTCCGCCCGTCGACGGACGCGGGAGATCGGCATTCGCCTGGCGATTGGCGCCACGAGATCCGCCGTGCTTCGCCTGCTCGTGTCAGACGCGATGCAGGGCGTCGCCATCAGCCTCGCGATCGGCACTCCCGCTGCCCTGCTCGCCGCTCGGCTCGTCGCGCCCTACCTCTTCAAGATCGCGCGGAACGACCCCGCAGTATTTGCCGGCGTGAGCGTGCTGCTCGTGATCGGTACCGCTATCGCGAGCGGGATCCCCGCGCGTCGGGCAGTGAACGTCAATCCGGCGGTGGTGCTGCAGTCGGAGTGAGTGATCTCGTCGCTTCGCGCGCGGTTCAATACAATGGTGGCGACATACTTCTTTCCCTCCGTTCGGACTCGTTTTCGCGCTCACCCCGAGCAGCCTTCCTTGGCGCGTATCGCCTTGTAAGCACATTGCTGCGGCGCGCCGACTCTCGGTGCGAGCCCGGTGCCTCGATGAACCGGCTTTGTGACGCTCCGCGCACGAGCATCGCTCCTCGTCACGCGCGCGACGACGTTTCCTCCGTCATTCGCCGCCCCGCTCACGGCGGTGAATACTCGTATGTTTCGTCCCAAGTAGGCACGTAAGCTCGCGGTCGAAGCGTTGCGCTTAGGGTTTCTAAGCGCTTTGCTGCGCCATCATCGCACTCGCTTCGAGCTAACGGGATGTGTCGGCGTGCCCCATATTGGCCGCCGTCCCCCTTGACTGGAGCTCGTGTGTCAGAACGCATACCCTCGCTGGATGGCTTGCGCGCTGTCGCCATCCTCACCGTCCTACTGGGTCATCTCTCTGGCACGCGCGGCTTTCCCGCCGCTGCCACATCGGTGTTCCGCAACGACGTCGTGAGTCTCTCCGAACTCGGCGTGCGCGTCTTCTTCGTCATCTCGGGGTTCCTGATCTCCCACCTCCTCCTCAGCGAAGTCCAACGCACGGGGCACGTGAGCCTGCGCAACTTCTACATTCGGCGCACGTTCCGCATCGTCCCCGTGTACCTGCTCTATCTGTGCGTGGTCTCTTTCATCGGTATCACGACGGTCGATAAGTGGCATGCGCTGACCTACACCACGAACTACAGCATTGGCCGCTCGTGGATCGTTGGGCATCTCTGGTCGCTGAGTGTGGAGGAACAGTTCTATCTCGTCTGGCCCGTTCTCATTGCGGCGAGCAGTATCCGGGGCGCACGGTGTGCCGCGATCGCCGCGCTCTGCGTCGTGCCGCTGATTCGAGTGGGAGAGGCGATGTTCGTCCCGAGCATGATGCCGCTCATCGGCAGCACATTCGAGACGACCGCCGACGCGATTGCGATTGGGTGTGTCCTGGCTCTCACCCGTGATCAGCTGTACGCTCAAGCGTGGTACCGCAGGGTGATCGCATCGCGCTGGATGATTCCAGGGCTACTCGCGTTGGGGATCGTTGGTTCGCTCCGATTCCGTCCGGCGCTGCTGCTCGGGATCCCGCTGACCAACGTCGCGATCGCGCTGCTGATCGACCGCGCCGTCCGGATGCCGAACGGGTGGATGGGTTGGCTGCTGAACACGCGACCACTCGTGTTCATCGGGACACTGAGCTACTCGCTCTACTTGTGGCAGCAGCCATTTCTCAACCGAGCGGGGATGGGTGCATTCAACGCATTCCCTCTCAACATTCTCACGGCCTGTGTCGTCGCGATCGCGAGCTACTACGTCATCGAGCAACCCGTGCGGAACCAGCGAGTTGCGGTCACGACCTGGTGTCGTTCGACGCGCGACGGATTCGTCTCGCGCCTGGCGAGCGTGGGCATGAAGTAGCGCGTCTGTAGACCCATACGCCATGTGTTCGCCTCGTGCGGCACTGCCGGAAGTGCGAACGTTGGTCGCTCCGCAGTCGTGCAGCGATACGTAATGAAGCCAATGGGCAAGTGGCTCTTCGAAGTCGCGCTCAACGTCTTCACGTGCACAGGTCCGACACGCTCGCACGTGCGCGAGAAGCTCGTCGGAGGCAGGGGCCGTTCGGCCTCCTCACGGATGACGACAAGCGGTTGCTTCCTCAGCAGCGCACTGCATGCGATCAGTGCGCTTTCATCGCCCCGGCTTACACCTCGGAAGCGCGCACTGGACGCCGCGTTCGCTCAGGGTGCGATGAGCGTCACCGACGGAAAGTAAGCGCGATATCGCCTTGCGTCGCGCGTGAGCAGTGCTGCGCCGCGGACGGCAGCATGCGCTCCGACGTAGAAGTCGGGGAGTGGTGAGCGCCGAGCACCACCCTGTTTGCGATAGCGGAGAAAACACTTGCCGGCGAGGAAGCCTGCTTCCCACGGCAATGCATCGCGTCGAAAGACGTCCGAGGGCAATGCCTCCTCTAGTTCCTCGATGCGCGCAAAGCGTACCGACACTTCCGAATAGATGATCGGGTTGATGATCAACACCGACGATTCAGCATGCTCCGCGAGTGCCGACGACGACCAGTCGAACCACACTGGATCTTCCGTCAGCACGTCGAGAATCACGTTGCTGTCCACCACCACCTCACTCACGTCTTCGTCCTCGCCTCGGCCGGACGTGTGAGCGCGAGGATGTCGTCGGTGCTCATGCGTACGCTGCCGCGTCCACGCATGTGGTCGACGAGTTTCCGTCCGCGCCGGCGACCGGTGGCCTTCGTGAGCACGGCCGTGTCGCCCTTGATCGTGAACTCGACCTCCGTGTGCGGCATGAGACCGAGGTGTTCGCGTACGGCAAGTGGGATGGTGACCTGTCCCTTGGTCGTGATGCGCATTGCTGCCCCCGTAGTATTACTTTGATAAGTAATACTAGCGGGCGGTTGGTTTTCTGACAACGTCGCACCCTCCTGTTGATGGTTTGCACCAGTGCGACGACCGCGTCGTGACAATCGGTCGGTCATGCGAACGTTCGTGTGCTTCCGCCTTCCGTATCCACACCGCGTGGCCGGTAGCCAAGGGCTTCGGCAATCTGTAGCGTGCCGACGCGTGCTTCGCCGTCGAGGTCGGCGATCGTCCGCGCTACGCGCAGTACGCGGTGGAAGGCTCGTGCCGAGAGGTGGAGGTTTTCGCCGGCGGAGGTGAGGAGGGTGCGGGCAGAGGCTTCGAGCCCACCATGCGTCTCCAGCCAGCGACCCGGCGCGCGCGCGTTGCACGCGTCGTCCCGCTTATAACGCAGGCGTTGCTGTGCGCGTGCGGCCTCGACGCGCGCGCGAATGGTTGCCGAGTCGGCGCCAGAGTCGCGGGTGGCGAGCAGCGCGAGTGCGACGGGCGGGACGTGCACGTGGAGGTCGATCCGATCGGCCAGCGGGCCTGACAGCCGTGCGCGATACTTCGCGACGTCGGCGATGGGGCAGATGCACGGATGCGTCGGATCGCCCGCATGTCCACATGGACACGGATTCATCGCGGCGGCGAGTGCGAACCGCGCCGGAAAGCGCAGCGATGCTGCGGCCCGCGCGATGGTGACATAGCCATTCTCCATCGGCTGGCGGAGCGATTCCAACACCGAACGCGGGAATTCGAGGAGCTCGTCCAGAAAGAGCACGCCATGGTGCGCCAGGCTCACCTCACCCGGCCTCGGCGACGACCCACCACCTACCAACCCCGCGGTGGACGTCGAATGATGCGGGGCGCGAAATGGACGTCGCGTGATGGCTCCCGCCGCGGCGTCGAGTACGCCGGCCACGGAGTGCACCGCCGTGACTTCGATCGCTTCGGCGTCGGTGAGCGCGGGGAGAATTGTCGGCAGGCGTCGCGCGAGCATCGTCTTGCCCGCACCTGGTGGCCCGACGAGAACGATCCCGTGGCTTCCTGCCGCGGCGATGGCGAGCGCGCGCTTCGCGCCTTCCTGTCCGGCGACGTCGGAGAGGTCGAGCAGATCATCCGGCACGACAACGCTTCGCGTGACCCGTGGCTCTGGCAGGTGACCGCCGTGAAGCCACTCCACGAGTTCGTTCAATGACGTGGGTGCAGCGAGTCGGAGCGGTTTCACGAGCGCCGCTTCGGCGACGTTCGCCGGTGGGAGAACGAGCACGGACTCTGCGGCACCCTGCGACACGGCAAGTCGTCGAGCAATCGAGAGTGCTCCGCGCACGGGGCGAATCGACCCGTCGAGACCGAGCTCACCAACGATAAGGCAGTGCTGTACGGTTTCTGGCCGCAGGACACCACTCCCGACCAGGACGCCGATCGCCATCGGTAGGTCGAACGCAGTTCCCGTCTTCGCGATGTCGGCAGGCGCAAGGTTGATCGTGATGCGGCGTGAGGGCACAGTGAACCCTGCATTGATCAACGCGGCCATCACACGCTCCCGACTCTCCTTTACGGAGTTGGCCGGCAGCCCGACGATGAACCAATTTGGTAGCCCGTAGGCGACGTCCACCTCGACGGTGACGTCGAAGGCATCGATGCCGAGCACGGCGGCGGAACGAATGGCGGCGAGCACGACATAGCTTGGCGTCGTTGCATCGGATTCGTGTCACCGTTCGATTGCTTCACGCATTGAACCAACGCGCACACGCACAACACGCCTAGTGCGGATCCGGCGTCACCGCGGGAAGGTCGGCGTTGTACCACCAGATCGCTCGACGGAGCGCGCGTTCCTGCCTGTGGACAAAAGGAATACTTAGTGCGACCAGGCTTAAGCCGCTGATGGTGTATCCATTCATCCGCTTGTCTTGCAGCATACCGATGGCGGCGAGCGCGCTACCAGCAATGGTCAGAGGGCGACTGACCCGCTCCGCGCCGATATACTGCGCCGCATACGTCGACGCGGAGTCGCTCGTCGCGAAGAGCTGCACGAGCTCGGAAGCTCGAGGCATGTCCAGACTGGCAACCGGAGTTCCCGTTACATCACGGACGATGCGACGGTGCCAGATGCTCCTGTCCAGACGCAACGCGCACGTGGCGTAGGTGCATGCTGGCGCAATGACTGCAGCGCGAGCGACCGCCGCGCTCGTTATCGCGGCAGTGGTGGGCGCCTGCGCGACGAGCGTCCGGGCAGAGCCGCCAAACAGCAGCGCTGCGCCACCTAGTCGGAGGAAGATCTTCATTGGCTGTCGAGAGATTGACATTTGCTCATTACCCTAGAACGCGCGATCACGTCGGACAAGCCCTACTTGCTCACGGCGGGAACAGCTGGCAGTGCAGCGGTATACCACCACACGGCTCGGCTGAGCGCCGTTTCCTGCTTGAACAGGTACGGAATGCTCACGGCGAGCAGGCCGGCACCGCTGATGGTGTAGCCGTTCGCGTATGTGCAGGCGCGGCGACTGTCGTCGATTGCGCGACTTGCGCATTCACGGCGCCCGGAATGCGGCAATTCCTGCCCGACCAGCGTGCGATTGACCGCGCATACCAGCAGCGCCGCACTTGCGAGAACGAAGAGGCGTTTCATTGGATGACGAGTGAATACACGTCAGATGTTTGCGGCCTCGTCGTACCTTCGCGCCTCCTTTCTTGGCGCGCAAGTGATGACTCGCCACCCAGCTCTCCAGGAAGCGTTCGACCGCCTCTTCGAATGGCTCAATGCGCACGAGCTCGTCGGGACCGACGTCCGAATGTTCGGCGCATTTTACGACGACCCGGCAACAGTTGCGAGCGGACAAGCTGCGGTCGCGTGGGCAGCCGTCGTCAATCAGACCGTCGACCTCGACCCCCGCTCGAGCGCACGGAGTTGGGAGGCGGCGAGTCCGTCGTGCTCCGCTACAAGGGCCGTACGAGCAGCTCATGCCGCAGTACGACTTTCTCCACAAGGAGTGGCTGAGGACGTCGACGACATCTACATCCCGCTCGCCTGACTCAGGGCAGCCACTTCGTCATCGAACCCGCGCTCTTCCGCTCCTTCGCCGGCGGCGCAGTTGCCGGTTCGCCGACGTTCATCACCGCCACGATCCGCTCGCCCTCCGGCACGCCAAGCGCAGCGCGCGCCGAGGGGTCCTGCATGATCGCGCCGGTCTTGAGATGCGTCCCGAGTCCCAGTGACACCGCGGCCAGCGAGATGTTCTGCACGGCCATCATCGTCGCCGCCAAGTCCTCCTCGCGAATCTCCGGATTCGCATCTTCCACCACCGCTACCGCGATCATCAGCGGCAGCGACTGGTGCTCCGCCGCGACCTTGTTGCGCATCGCGTCGGCAGCCGTGGGATTCTCGATCTTCTTCGCCTTGCGGTTGCCGAGCGCCAGCCCATAGGCATGCCGTGCGGCGGGGCCAAGCACATAAAATCGCCACGGCTGCGTGAGGCGATGATTGGGCGCGGTGATGGCGGCGTCGAGCAATGTCTCGACCTCGGCACGTGACGGCTCGCGCGCGGTGAACTGGCGAATCGAACGTCGCCCGTGCAGGGTATCCAGCGTATTCGGCATGAGGCGCATCCTAGACGCGCGCGACCCACAATGCCAGTCGCGCGCGACAAACTCCGCCGATGCTCAGTCGAGCATGTTCGCGGGAACCTTTCCGCCGTTCTCCGACATCTTCTTCATGACCTGCTCGTGCAGCCAGATGTTCATGCTCGCACTGTCCGACTGGTCACCGGTGTACCCGAGCTCCGTCGCCAACGCCTTCCGCTCGGTCAGGCTGCTGTCCATGCCGACGAGCTTCATCAGGTCGACGATCGAATTCTTCCAGTCCAACTTCTGCTTGGAGTTGGCCGACATGTCCTCGAGGACGGCCATGATGTCGACCTGGGCGGGTGCTGCCGCGGTCGCTGTGGGAGCGGCTGTCGGCGCCGCCGCGGCGGTCGCCTTGTTCTCCTTTGCCGCCTCGGTCCTGGCGCTGTGGCCAACGATCTTGGAAAGCAGTGTTCCGAATATGCTCATGTCAGTCGACTCGAATGGGTGAGCCATATGACAAGGCATCCTTCAGGCCATCGCCGGTGATGCACTATCGAGTGACGTGCTCCGAAGATATGGTTGCTCTCATATACGGATTGGACTAGGCAGGCCATTTGTCTGAGGGCGGGCACACGATGCAGTGTACCAAGTGCGGCACGGAAAATCCCGATTCCCTGAAGTTCTGTGGGGAGTGCGGCACGCCCACGGGCGTCCCCTGTCCCTACTGCAAGCATCGCAATCCGAAGGACGCCAAGGTCTGCACCGCCTGCGAGCGCGCGCTTGGCTCGGGGCCGATGCCCACGGCGGAGCGACGCCAGCTGACGGTGTTCTTCGTCGACCTCGTCGGTTCGGCATCGCTCTCGGAGGCGTTCGATCCCGAAGAGCTGCGCGACCTCTACGCGGAGTATCAGGGCGTCTGCGCCGCGGCCATCGAACGATACGAAGGTCACGTCGCCCAATACCTCGGCGACGGCATCCTGGCGTACTTCGGCTACCCGAAGGCCCACGAGGACGACGCGGTGCGTGCCGTCCAGGCGGGGCTCGATACACTGCAGGCCCTTTCCGCGATGTCACTGCGCGGCGGCGAGCCGCCGCAGGTCCGCATCGGGATTCACACGGGGTTGGTCGTCGTCGGAGACGTCGGGTCCGGGAACACGCGTGAGCAACTCGCGCTCGGCGAAGCGCCGAATGTCGCGTCGCGCCTGCAGGGTGAGGCCGAGCCCGACACGATCATGATCAGCGATGCGACGCGTCGCCTGGTGGCGGGACACTTCGCGCTCGAGGATCTCGGCACACGGAAGCTCAAGGGCATCTCCCGCGAGATGCAGCTCTTCCGCGTATCCGGGCGCAGCGAGGCGTCGAGTCGCTTCGGCGCGATGGCGGCGTCCGGGCTCGCGCCGTTCATTGGGCGAGAGCGAGAGGTCGAGGCGATACGGAGCGCGTGGGCGGAAGCGTCCGCGGGCGCGGGACAGACGCTGCTGCTGCGCGGTGAGGCTGGCATCGGCAAGTCGCGGCTGCTCGGCATCGCGATGCAGACGGCGCTCGGGCAGGTCCACGAGTCGTTCGAGGTGGAGTGTTCGCCGTACGACATGAACAGCGCGCTCCATCCGATCACCCAGGCGCTCGACCGCAAGCTCGGCTTCACCGCCGATATGTCGCCGGACAGGAAGCTGGATCGGCTCGAGAATGGCATTCAGGGTCGCGGCGTCGCCGTCGACGAAGCGCTGCCCCTGCTTGCTGCGCTCTTCTCCATCCCGACGGGCGACCGCTATCCCGCCATCGCGCTTCCTCCCGCGCGACAGCGACAGCGCACGCTGGAGATTCTCGCCGACCTCGTGCTGCATGCGCCGGCTGGTGCGCCGGTGCTGCTGCTCGTTGAGGATCTGCATTGGGCCGATCCGTCGACATTGGAGCTCGTCGCATCATTGGTCGCCCGGCAGGCCACCCAACCACTGCTGATGGTCTGCACGACTCGTCCCGTGGGCTCGGTCTCGTGGCCCCCCGCCGCACACTGGCGCGAAATCCAGGTCGTCGCGCTCGATCAGAGCGACGCGCGCAACCTCATCGCCGGTGTGGTCGGTCGAAAGACGCTGCCCGAAGAAGTCGTGCAGCAGTTGATCGAACGCACAGGCGGTGTGCCGCTGTTCGTCGAAGCAGTGACGCGCACGATCATCGAGACAGGAGTGCTCCGCGAGCTCGACGATCGCTACGAGCTCACTGGACCGCTGCCGCCGGGCCTGATCCCCGCGACCGTGCACGACTCGCTCATGGCGCGCATCGACAGACTCGGACCGGACAAGGCTGTCGCGCAACTCGCATCGGCGATCGGGCGCGAATTTGGTTTCGCGCTTCTGCTGAGTGTCTCCGACAAGACGCTCAACGGTTTGGAGCACGCGCTCAACCGGCTCGTCGAGCTCGACCTGGTGTCACAGTCGGGAGTGGCGCCGACGTCGACGTACACGTTCAAGCACGCGCTCATCCAGGACGCTGCGTACGAGTCCCTCCTGCGGAAGACGCGCCAGGAATACCACGAGACGATCGCGAAGTCGCTCGTCGCGAACTTTCCGGACGTTGCGGCCAAGCGTCCCGAACTGGTCGCGCAGCACTTCAGCCGCGCGGGGCTCGGCGCGCAGGCGATCGGCTATTGGCTCTCGGCGGGGCAGCAGGCACTCGGCCGAGCGGCGAATCATGAAGCCATCGCGCATCTGAAGCGCGGTCTCGAGTTGATCAACGATGTCCCCGAGGCCGAGCGTCTCGCGATGGAGCTGGAGTTCCAGGCGGCGCTCGCGCCGGCGCTCACAGCGACGCAGGGTTGGGCGTCACCCGAATTGGATCGCGCCTATCGGCGCGCGGGAGAGCTCGTCGATCTCGTGGCCGGCACGCCGCATCGGCTGCCGGTGCTGTGGGGCACGTGGGCCTACCACTTCGTCGCGGGCCGCGTTGGTGAGTCGCTGGCGCTTGCGCCACAGGTGCTCACGCTCGCGACGAGCGTCGGCAATCCGCTGCTCATTCCGCCAGCGCGACATGCCACGGCATGTTCACACTGCTATCACGGCGACTTCCATGCGTCCATCGAGCATGCGAACGCGGGACTCGCCGTGTTCGATCTCGACCAGGAGCGGCTCATCGCGCGCAATTTCGGCCACGGGTCGAGTGTGTGCCTGTTGTCGTTCAAGGGCGACGCACTGTGGATGCTGGGCTTCCCTGATCAGGCACTCGCGGCAAGTGACGAGTCGCTCGCTCTCGCGCGCCAGCTCAACCACATGCCGTCGCTCGCGTGGGCAGTGAGCTACAAGACGTGGTTCCATCACCTGCTGCGCGATCCGGTGCACATCAACGAGATGGCCGACGAAGCGGTGCGGCTGTCGAATGAAGAGGGGTTCGCGTTCTGGGAGCCGATGGTCGCCGTATATCGCGGCTGGGCGATGGCCCAGCAGGGCCACGTCGACGAAGGCATCGCGCACATGCGCAACGGGCTCGCACGCTATCGCGCCGCGGGCAACGGCTGTACGCAGGTGCACATGCTCGCCGCGCTCGCGGAAGTGCTCTGGGACGCTCGGCAGGTCGACGAGGCATTCACCGTGTTGCGCGAAGGAATGGCGCTGGCGAAGGGAACGGAGGAAGGATTCTACGAGCCGGAGTTCTATCGCCTGAAGGGAAAGTTTCTCTTCGATCAGGCGACAGGTCTCGCCGAGCCGTCGAAGTCGGGCGGCGACAGGGCGACGCTGTTGGCGTCGGCGCAGAGCAACGTGCGTCTCGCGCTCGAGATGTCGCGCATGCAGGAAGCGAAGAGTCTCGAGCTTCGCGCCCTGATGACGCTCTGCGACGTGCAGCGTGAGCTCGGCGACAGCACGCAGGTACGGCAGGCACTCGCCGACGTGCTATCCTCGTTTACAGAGGGGCTCGATACCCCCGATCTCGTCGACGCACGCGCGATGCTCGAGCAGGTTGCTGTGTGAACTACGCGGGCGACGTCACGCCCACTCGCGCATGATCGGCAGGTACGGAAAACTCAATCGCCACGGCGTGTCCAACTCGTACGAGCCGAGCACCGACTTGTCGATGCCGGGCGAGGTGGTGCCTCGGCCCACGGTGCAGGACGCAAAGCTCTTGACGTCGGGCACGAAGTCTTCGTCGATGGCGATGGTCGTCTCGAGCGGTCGCAGCGTCGCGGCGTCCCACCGCCGGTCGAAGTCGGAGACGACGAAGATCGGCCCGCCGAGCGGCGGCACTTGTGAGATCAGCCGTTGGTCGAGCATGCGGCGGATCGGCTCGAAGTTCGGATAGCTGCTGACTGGCTTGAACGCACCCGATGCCTTCCACGTGAGGGACGTCAGCGCCTGCCCGCCATCGCCGCGGATGGCGAAGCGATCGTCGTCGACCTGAAAGGTTGCCGGCACCTTGCGAAATCCCCAGAAGCCGACGCCGCCGATCACGGCGAGCATGCTGTCGAGGAACAGCCTGGGCATGTAGTAGTATGGCCCGGGACTGTTGCGATTCAGGCCACCGCGCGCGATGTAGCTGTAGGGAATTCCGAGCGTGTATTCATTGTAGTTGAGCACCGGCATCAGGCTTGGCACCGACATCTGCGCATGCGTCAGGTCGTTGAACGACGCGATGACGGGGTGTGTGCCGGCGGGCGTCACGGACTGCTCGCCGAGCGCGAGGCCGGTTGGCAGCAGGGCTTCGACTCGCTCCTTGGGGACAGCGAGCGTTACACCGCGAAAGACACCGTTGCCGCCGAGGTTGATCGCACTGAACGGATTGAGCGTGTTCATCTGAACTCCCTTGCGGAGCGGCGCCGCTGGATGGAATGACGCAAACGAAGAAAGCCCTGGTGCTCGGAGCGACAGGCCACGTTGGGCAGGCCTTGCTCCGCGAGCTCATCGAACGTGGATATCGTGTAACGGCCGCGACGCGCCAGAGCGCGCCGGTGGCGCTCGCCGGTCTCGACGTGACCGTCGTCATCGGCGACACCGATACTCCCGGTCAGCTCGACGACTGGATTGCGAACCACGATCTGGTCGTCGATGCTGCGGCGCCGAGTCCGCTGAGTGTCTTCGTCAGGGACGGGAGTGATGTGCTCGCACACGCCCGGCGCCGCACTCAAGCGTTGATCGACGCGGCTGCGCGACATTCGGCACAACTGGCGTTCATCAGTTCCTTCACGACACTGCCTCGGCATCACGACGCCGAGGCCGAGTGGCGTCGGCGCATCTATCCCTACTTTCGCGTCAAGCAGCTCATGGAGGACATGGTGCTCCATGCGGCGCGCGATGGGCTGCCGGCGGTTGTCGTCAATCCTGCGGCGTTTCTCGGGCCATGGGAAGTTGGCGCAACGCGATCGAGCTTCGTGCGGATGGTGATGGAGCGCGAGTTGCCGGCGACGATGCATCACGTCATCAACGTCGTCGACGTGCGCGACGTCGCTGTGATGGTTTGTGGTGCAGTCGTCGCCCGACGGTTCGGCACGCGGATTCCACTCGCGGGACACAACATCGCCGTCGATGATCTCGCGCGCCGTATCAGCGCTCTCGCGGGCGTTCCTGCTCCGCTGATCGCAACGGATACTCGCGCGACAGCCGTCGCGGCATTCTTCATCGACGCGGCAATGACGCTCGCCGGCCGCACCGCGCCGGACGCATGGCGTGCGGCGCCACTCATCGCGGACGCATGGCCGATGGAACACAGCACCGAACAGCGCGCGCTCGGCGTTCACATCCGTCCACTCGACGACACGCTCCGCGATGCGGTGCGTTGGCATCGGGAGCGTCGCGAACGCTGAGCAGATCGTCATCGCGGCGACTACTTGGACTTGCGCCGACGCTTGTCGGCCGCCTTGACAGACGCTTTTCGCGCGGGCTTCCTGACTGCCGGCACAGTTGGCGAATAGTCCTGCCTGAGTCGCGCGAGGTCGCGACTCGGCCGATCGTCCGCGAGCACCTCGACAGCACCAACGTACCAACTGGCATCCCACGATTCGGCGCGTGGGAACAACCGCTCCGCCTCCGGGCCTGCCGAGTCGCGCCGCACGCAGAAGTCCGGCTTTTGCCACGCCTTGGAGAGTTGGCTCAACAGTGCGTCGCGCTGCAGGTCGCAACGCGCGCGCGCGAGCGTCACCGATTCGCGCAGCAACGGCCACACGTTCCACGCCTTCTCGATCACGGCCTGGAACGGAGCGTTTGGCGCAGAGCTGTTCTCGGCGATGCTGGTGCTCGTCGCATCGGCGGCGTGCGTCTCGGTGGTCAAGGCGGTCACCATCTCGTTGCATTGGTGACGCAGCTCTTCGAGCGCCAAGGCAAAAATCTCCGTCAGTCGCGCGGCATTGTCCCGCACCGCGAAATCGCGTCGGCCGTCGAGCGACGCCGGCTCGCCGACGACCTCCATCTGCCTGATGGTGTCCACCGTGGTGAGGAAGCTGTCCATCGAGCTGGCGACCTTCATGTTCGACGGGAGAATGCCCCACTCACTCGGAGCGACGTTGGGATAGAGGCGCATGACTCCCCACTCGGCGAGCGTGGCCCACAGCCCTTCCATCGGCAATCGCATCGCGTTGTAGGCGGAGAAGCTTCTGAGCATGTGCTGCGATCGCATGACGACGCTTGCTTCGATGCCACGACCCTGAATCGCCGCGACCATCTCCTCGAAGAACAGCCCTTCGGCGAGCGCCATCCTGTCTGCCGGCACGCCGGCGATGGCGGCGGCATAGCGCGACTCGAGATCCCGGCGACCCTTTCGCCAACGCGCGCCGTCGTCCCAGCTGCCCCACTCACGCGAGAGAATCGATTCGATCACCATTTGCGGATCGATCTGCTCGACCGCTGCTCGCGCTTCCTCCATCGTGAATGTTCCGCCAGGTACCTTTTCGCCATCGGCTTGACGTTGGTCATCGAGCGTGGTCTCGAGACGGCGCGGGTCGCCTTCATCCTGGATGATGCCCGCACTGCGCGGCGTCGTCACGTCCGGCCCTCCGCCGAAGAAGGACGCGGTTGCTTTCGCCGACGCGGGTGTCGGGTCGGGTCTCGTCCACGTGGATGTCCCCGCACGAAAGAGCAGTGGCTGTCCAAGCTCTTCTTCCTTGGCGACGCGCAGCCAGAACGGCCGAACCGGCTGCAGCGCGAACGACACACCGATGCCATCGTCCTTGATCGGCTTGCCGATGAGCCCCAGCGTCTGCACAAGCGGTTGCGTGGGGAAGTCATGCATGCGGATGACGAGCGGCGCCTCGATCTCACGCAGGTCGAGCACCTCGATCAGCGTACGCTGGATGCGCACGATGGATTGGTAGCACGCGAAGTCGGGATCCTTGTTGTCACGAAACTGCTTCATCGTGAACACTGAGAACGGCACACGGTTGCCGAGCATCTGCAGCCCCATCGCCCGCGCCGTCTCGAGTGCATCACCGCTGGCCTGCTTCGTCGCGTTCTTGCGGGCGAGCTCGTGACGGAGCACGGCGCTCCAACGGTCGCCGGTGATGCGCCACGCGAGCGGGTCCGCCGCTTCGACTGGCCTGCCCTGCATGATCTCGACGATGCGGCGTTTCTGCGTGCGCTCTCCTTCGCCCACCGCCGGCAGGATCTCGGCATCGACGAGCAGGAGCGTTTGCGCAGAATCCCAGGCGGGACCTTCTTCCGACATCCACGAGCTCTCGGCTTCGTCGAAGGTGGCGCCAATGGTCGGAATGCCGAGCACCTCGGTACCCGAGATGGCCGCCGCCACGTTATCGACGTATGTGTACGCGGGAACGACGCCGACGCCGACGACCTGCCACTTACCCGGCGCGATCTCGCGCTCGTGCTGAACCGGCAACAGGAACGCGAGCTCGCGGTCAGCCCAGTTGCCGACGTTGTTCGTTCCCGACGTCACGTCGCCGAAGCTCGTGGCGGTCATGTAGACGTAGGCGTGTTCTTCGGCTTCAGCGGTCGGTGCCCACAGCGTGAACCGCTCGCCCTTCGATTCGAGCGGCGCATTGAGGTAGTCGCGCAGATACGCATCGAGGTTCGCGCGTTTCGCCAGCAGCGGCATGACCCGAATGGTCGTCCCGGCAAAGCGAAACGGACCGGCGATCGGCTTTGCGTTTGCTCCAAGCGCGGAGTTGTAGAGCAACTCATCGGGGGCGACCGCGCCGTCGATCATCGTCGGCAGATGGATCTTGTCATACCGGTCACGCCAGATGCCGTCACGACCCCGCCAGGCGACGTTGTAGCCGGTCTGGTAGTCCATGTTACTGTCGTACCAATACGGCATCACCGGCTTCAGCTCGGCGACGTTGACGCCGTCGCCTCTCCATCGCTTCTCCACCTCGAGGCCGAGCAGCCGCGTGATCGGGATCGACGGCCATTCGTGAATCCTGACCGAGTAGCCGCCCGACATGTCCCCGAGTGCGACGGCCTGTTCGCCGAGTAGTCCGATGCCGTTGAACTTCGTGAACTTCATCGCGCCGATCGTCACCGCTTGATAGCAGTACTTGTCGGGTTCTTCGGAGGCGCGGAACTGCTTCAGGTTGAGGATGCTCGACGTCATGTCCGGCCGGAATGGATTCACGGACTTCGCCACGTTGCGCATCATCGCCCTGTAGTTCTCTGGCGTGCTACCATCGTGCATCGGCATGAGTCCGAGCCCGCCCATGACATTCAGGGCGTCGCGCTGCAGGCCGGCGAGCGACTTCGCTACATTGGCGGCAATCGACCACGGCGCAATCGGACTGTTCGTGTTGAACGGCAACCGCATGTTGGACATCGGCGCGGTGCGCTCGATCTCGAGAAACACGCGCTCGACCTGGCGCTTCCCCGTGTACAGCTCCGGAAACACCATCGCGCTCGCCGTCGCTTCCGACACGGGCGCGAGCGGATCCTTCATCCACGCGCTCAACGTCGGCGTCATGCTGGCGTACGTCTTTGGCCAGCCTGCCACCGTGCGTCCCATGTTCAACGAAAGATCGTCGTCGACGAAGATGAACGGCGTCAGCATCGCCCAATCCTGGAACACCCACTTCCCCTTCTCGATGCGGTACCACTCCGTGGGAATGCAGAACATGATCTCGTGCTGCGAGAACCAGCCGAGGTTGGTCGCCTCGAGCGCGAGACTCCCGTAGTCGAGCATCATGAGCATGATGTACGGGGAGCACGGACGGAAATGCCCGATCTCCGGCGGCAGGATGTTCACGTAGTTGTCGCAGAAGCTCTGCACCGAGCTGCGATTGGCGCGGAGCGGAAAGAGCCGGCACGAGAGATTCGTGATGGAGAAGGGCGGCTTGAGCGGGAGCGAATAGTAGCTCCCCTGCAGGTCACCGAATTTCGGCATCTCCATCGGGTGCTCGTCCGTCGTCGATTTGCGTCGCGGCATGTTGGCTCGTTCTCAGTTCCGCTCGATGACCCACGCCGGAAGCGCCTCGATGAAGCGCTTGTCGCGGGAATCGGGCAGATGGTTGTACAACAGTGTGAACTCGTGGTGGGCGGCGCCGGCGAGGCCGTGCGCCACCTGTCTCGCGTAGTCGATGCAGCCGTAAGCGTCCATGCGCTCGCGCACCCACTGGACGTCCTCCGGCGATCGTTCAGCCCGTGGCTGTCCGAGCATCGCGCTCAATCGCGTGCGCTCGCCTGGCGTCGTCTGCTCGAACAGGCGGATGAGCATGAGCGTGCGCTTGCCTTCGAGGATGTCGCCGCCCAACTCCTTGCCATACGACTTGCCGTCGCCGACGAGATTGAGCAGGTCGTCCTGAATCTGGAACGCGGCGCCGAGGAAGAAGCCGAAGCGGATGAAGCGGTCGACGTCGAGCATGCCACCCGATCCGATCAGCGCGCCCACTCGGCACGGATGGATGGTGGCGAGCCAGCACGTCTTCTTGAGCACCATCTCGAGGTAGTCCGACTCCACGACGTCGTTGACATTGTCGCGACGCCAGCCCAGTTCGAGCGCCTGCCCTTCCGCCGACTCGCGCGCCATGCGCTCCGTCTCCTCGAGAATGCGCATCGAGAGACTGTTGCCGAGCGTGCGACGGTTGTCGAGCAACGGCTTCATCGAGAGCATGGACAGCATGTCGCCGACGTTGATCGCGATGGGCACGCCCTCGGACATGTGCATCGTGGGCTTGCCGCGCCGCTCGTCGCTCTCGTCCTCGATGTCGTCGTGGATGAGCATCGCATTGTGCATCAACTCGATCGACACGGCGGTCTGTATTGCGGCGTCGAGCGGCGCGCCGAAGGCACGCGCGGTCGCGATGCAGAGACTCGGACGGAACCCGCGGCCGCCGCGCCTGGGATAGTCCGCGACGAGATCGTAGAGATACCGCCGCGGTTCAGCGGTGGGCAGGTAGTCGAAGAGCACGGCGCGCGTGGCGTCGCCGTACTCGCGCAATATCGAGGAGACCAGCTTCTCCGGCGCCGCCGTCGACGCGATCACCGCTCGCTCCTAGCGCTTCGCCGTGCTGCGCTTTTGGGGACGCTTGGCCGCCGCCGGTCTCGACTTCGCTGTGGGCGACTCGACGTCAATGGTGATCTCGCCGCGCTTTACGCCGCTCGCATCGTTCACGGCGCCCGTGTATCGCCCGCCCGCCTGGCCGCTAGGCACCGTCACACCGATGCGCACGAGGCCGGGGGCGCATTTGAGCGTCACCGCGAGTGACGCGCGTTCGCCGCCCGACAATTGCAGCGGATCGGCGGTAAGCAGGGAGTATTCCGCGCCGGTGTCGAAGTCCGCCTTCACCTCGACGGGATATGGCGACGACACCTGCACGGCGATGGACGCACGCGCGGCAGACGCGCCGCCCCACATGGCGGCGCCGGGCATGAACTGACTCATGAGGTCCGTGGCCATGCCGTTGGCGCCGGGCATGAACGACGACATGCTCTCGGTCCACATACGCATCATCTGCATCCACGGCGCCATCATCGGGTTCATCGCGCCCCATGGGCCGCCGAATCCCGCATTGGAGAAGCCGTTGCCGCCCTGGCGTTCGTCGTTCATGTCCTGTCTCCCGTTGCGTCGTTCGTGGTTCCGCCCCGCGGCCTGACGTCCGCGCAGCATGTACTCCTCGATCACCATGTACGCGGTATCGACACCGCGCTCCACTGCGCCACGCACCGTGGCGTCTGCGGCTTCGACGGCGCGCATCGCCGTCTTTACACTCTCGTCGACGATGCCGCCGACAGTCAGTCCGGAGTCCGGCGCGCGCGACGAAACAGACGGCATCGGTACAGCCTTGTTTCGAATCGGTCCCCTGCGTGCAGGCGCGTCTCGCTTCAACCGGTTCCTACTCGCCACTGTGTTTGTCCGCTGTGTGAATCATGGATGGTCGTACCCGACGATGTCCTCGAGCGGCGGGAACTGCGAGAGGGAATGCGCCGCCAATCGTCCCGACATGACAGCCGACTCGATGCAGCCCGTATCGAGCCCGGTCGCCGTCCAATCGCCAGCGATCGTCAGGTTGTCGAAGCACATGTCCAGCGGCGACAAACGATACTCCAGACTGCCCGGGAGCGACAGTACGTAGCGGTCGCTCGGGTTGACGTTGGCCGACCAGTATTGCGAGTCGAACCGCCGCTGTTTGTCCACGCCGTTGCGTCGCTCGCTGGACACGAGCAGGCCCCAACGAAAGCCCTGCTCGTTTACGGCGTTCGGCCAGAGCGCCCCCACGTCGCGGTTCAGGAATCGAATGGCGTTCGCGCGGACCAGCGCGCGCTGTTCACTGACGAAGCGCTCGGTGAGCTCGCCATCCGGCGGCGCGACGTCGGGCAGCACGCTGCAGAAATAGGCGATCGACTTGACGCGGCCGTTCCAGCGCTCCTCGGGAATGAGATGACCCATGTCCGCCCATGTGTCGAACGGCTCGACGAAGCCGGACACGTTCGACGGAGGATGCGGCCAGCCCACCTCGCCCATGCTCTCCCCGAGCCACACCTGCATCGCCTGGGTCGGCACGGACTTCACGTGGCGCACCATCGCGGCCCAGCGTGGGTCTCGCGCGACGAGCTCGCTCGCGACGTACGGAATGGCGCCGATGCTCACACCGAGCACGACGTAGTCGAAGTCCTGCTCCACGCGAAGCGTCTTCGCGGCGGCGCGCCGCGTCTCGTGGTGAGCCTCGAACGACCTCCCGTCGCGTTCGAGCTTCGCGCCCTGCAGCAGCTGCGAGTAGTCCGGCGCGGACGGCCAACAGGGCACGCCCTGCACGTCGACGAGCGGCTGATACTCGCCGCCGCCCTTCACCTTCGCCTGGACGTCGAACTCGAGTGACTGGACGAACGGCGTCTCGCCTTTGCGCGCTGGTGCGAGCCGGACGTCTCGCAGGCGGTGGAAGAACTCGAACGTCACGCCTCGCTCCTTCAACACTTCATACAAGGGCGAGAACACGACGTCGCCCATGCCGGCACTCATGCGCCAGAACAGCGAGCCGCGATAGGTGAAGAACATCCGCATCGCACCGCGCAGCGCCACACCCGCAGCGAGGCGCGGCTTGTTGACATCGCCATCTTCGAAGGCGAATGCGAGGTCGTAGATGCCGCGCATGAAGCCCGAGTCGAGCGACTCCCCGGACGCGCCGTTCATGCGCAACCACTCACGCCAATCATAGCCGTTGATGGCGTCGAAGCCGCGTGCGTCGAGCGCCATGCCATTCAGCGCGGCGCCACGCAGAATCGCGAGGATGAGGTCGATGACGTGCCAGATCCGTCGCAGTTCGCCGTCGCCGGCGACGATCATCTCCAGCTGACGACGCGCCGCCGCGGCGAACGATTCGATCAGCCGCACCAGCACCACCGACGGCCCCAGCAGCATCTGCGGAAGCCACACATCGATCGCCTGGCGCAGCGTGTCGCTCGCCTCGAACAACGCCGCCGCGCCGGCGAGTTGGCCATACCGCAGCAGCGTATCGGCGCTCGGCACGCCACGGGCCGACTCCACGTCCTGCGCCGACCGCAGCAATTCGCCGATCAGCAGCGCCGACTGGCGGAGATAGCCGCGCACGGTGAACGGGCTGCTCTCGTCGAGAGGATCGCCAGGCAGGCCGCGCCCCGCCGGAAAATGCGCGCGCCAGAATTCCCAGCCCCCATTCGCCATCCGGTTCGCCACCGCGACGTCGGGCGCGGGCGTGAACGCATCCTGCCAATTGGTGAATCGTCGACCCGCATCAATGGGCAGCGCCGCATAGCAGTCGCGCATCAGGCGGAAGGCGTTCTCGTAGAAGCCCATCCACAGATGCAGCCCGTGCTCCTCGATCCGATCGTTCACCCCTCGGCCCGACGCACCCTTGCCGCCGAGTCGCCATCCCATCTGGTAGACGGTGACGTCGTACTGCCCGGCGAGCTCCGGACGCGTCAGCTCGAATGCCGTCGTGAGCGACGCGCAGCCACCACCGATCACGGCGACGCGGATCGGCCGTTTGACACCGGTCATCGGTTGGGGAACGAGAGCGAAGGAAGGAGAACGCGCGGTGAAGTTACCCGGCGCTCGCGCGAGTGTCGATAGCCACCGGCGCCGTCGGCGACTCGCGCAGCGCGATCCATGTCACCAACCCCGACCCGCCATCGAGGAGCGCGTGCAACGCCATCGCCGTGACGAGCGACTGCGTCGCCACGAGGACGAACGTCATCAATGCCCCCACGAGCGCCGTTCGTACAATGCCCGCCCTGCCCTGGTACGCGTGGAGCACCCCGAAGATGACGAGTCCCAGCGCAGCCGACGGCCACCAGCCGAGCTGCGGCGCGAGAATCACGATGAAGAAGCCGCGGAAGAGAAACTCCTCGCAGACGCCAGCGGTGAGCGACGCCGCGATGAACATGTTGAATTCGTGTTTCGTGTGCGGCAGCAGGTCGGCGAGGTCCGACTTGATGAGCATCTCGCGCACGTGGCCCCGAAGCTCCGGGCTTCTCAGGACCTTGAGCGCCTGCATTCCCTGGAGCGCCGCGAGGAGCACGATCAGGAGGATGGCCAGCCACAGCCGCCAGCTGTCGGGAAGTCCAAGGCGCAGCGGATACCAGCTGCGGTCCTTCACCTCCCACAGCGCGATGCCGCACGCGACCAACGCCCATTGCGTGGTGATGCTCCGCTTGTACATCCGGGTACGCGCGCTGCGCCTCTGCTCGCCGAACAGCCGTTGAATCTCGGGCCAGTCCACGAAATACTCGTACAGCGGCCAGATGACCGCGATGGATACGAGGTAGAGGTAATCCAGATTTGTCGGCATAGCGGCTCGCGCATCTTAGCCCGTGTCCAAACCGGCGCTAGGGCAGCTTCGAAGGGACTCGGGCGCTCCAGCCCGCGCGTCAACCGTTTTTCGACCGTCGTTGTCCCAGTGGCACGCATGGAAACGGAAAGCACCCTCTCCCCGGAGCGAGCCCACCAGTTCGCAGACCAGCGCGCGCTCATCGAGCGCGCGCGTCGGGGTGACGCATCCGCCCACCGCGCACTGTACGAAGCGCACGTCGAACGGATCTACCGACTCACCTTTCGACTCACGGGTCTCGAGCACCTCGCCCGCGAGTTGACGCAGGACACCTTCGTTCGCGCCTTTGCGTCGATCGACGGCTTTCGAGGCGAGTCGGCATTCGGGACCTGGCTGCACACGATCGCCGTGTCGGTGTCGCTGAACGAGTTGAAACGCAGGAAGCGCGAAAGCGCGCGGGACGCTCCGCTGGACGAGGCACTGACGATTTGTCGAATGGCGCCGCTCTCCGATCCCATCCTGCGAGACCGACTGATGGCCGCGGTGAACGCACTACCTGAAGGCTGCCGGACGGTGTTCATGATGCACGACGCCGAAGGCTACACGCACGAGGAGATCGCCACCGCACTGGGAGTCACGCCAGGCACGTCCAAGGCGCAGCTCTCGCGGGGCCGAGCAAAGCTTCGCATCGCGCTGGCAGAATTTGCCGAGGAATGGAGACCATGACTGATCCCATCGAGAACAGGCCAATCCACAAGCTCGACGTCGCCGAGGACGCCGACGTCGTGCTGCCCGACGATCCGCAGTTCGACGCGTGGATCGCGCAGGCCGCGCCGTCGTTGAACGCGCCGTCGGCCGCACCGCGCCTCGAGATGTGGGACGCCATTCAGGCCGCGCAGACGACGGCCGTTGCCGCCAACGCCGGTGAGATCGCCAACGTTCGGCCACTGCGGCGCTCACGCCTCATTCTCCCGGTCGCCATCGCGGCCGCGCTCCTGGTAGGTATCGCCATCGATCGCGTTTCCCTGCGTCAAGCGGGCGACGTCGACATTCCTGGTTCGCTCGTCCAAGCGCCGCGTCCGAAGTTGCAGCCGCAGCCGCAGCTTCCGGCTCCCACGGAGACGGCCGAGCCTCGCGTGGCGGTCATTCGGCCGCGCTCGCCGGACGCCGGGGCGTCACGAGATCCATCGCGACTCTATCGCCTGGCCGCGGTGCAGACGCTCACGCAGGCCGAGGCGCTGCTGACGGCGTATCGCGCCAGCGGTGTCGCCGAGCGGGATCCCGTTGCCGCCCGGCAACTGGGCACGTGGGGACGTCAGGTCCTCAGCAGCACTCGACTGCTTCTCGATTCCCCCGCAGGTGACGACGCCGCACTCCGTCCCCTGCTCAATGACCTCGAGCTCGTACTCGTGCAGATCATCCGCCTCTCGGGCGCTCCGCTCGATGCGAACGACCGCGCCCTGATCGACGACGCCCTGCGCACTCGCGATCTCCTTCCACGTATCCGTACCGCGGTACCTGCCGGGATCGCCGGCACCGCGTCCGACGAATGAGGAATTCCATCATGAACTTTCGACGCTTGATCTTCACGGGAGCCTTTGTACTCCCTACCTCGCTGGTGATGCCCGCGTCGCCCTCGGCGGCTCGTCTCGAGTCCATGGAGACGCAGGGCATCGAGCAGCAGGCCGAACCCGCGCGCATCGCCGAGGTGCCACCGGCACCGTGGGCCGACGCCGACCCCGCCGACTCGCTCTATCGCGCTGGACGCGAGGCGATCAACCGCGAGGACTATCGCCGCGCGGCGACGATCTTCTCGGAGATCGGACGGCGCTTCCCCAAGTCCGAGTACGCGGCAGATGCGGGCTACTGGCGCGCATTCGCCCTCTACAAGGCCGGCCGCGACGCGGATCTCCAGGACGCGCTGCGCGCGATCGAGTCTCAGCAAAAGAGCTTCCCCAGGGCGAAGACGGCGGGTGATGCGAGCACCCTGGCCGTGCGCATCAACGGTGAGCTGGGGAAGCGTGGTTATTCCGGTTCCGCCCAGAAAGTCGCCGAGGCAGCGACGGGCGATGACACGCCGTGCACGCGCAACTCTCGCAACGACGAAGACCTCGAGATGCGGATCGCGGCACTGAATGCGCTGCTCCAGATGGATGCACAGAGCGCCGTGCCGATCATCAAGAACGTCCTCTCGAAGCGCGACGGCTGTTCCGCTGCATTGCGGGAGAAGGCGGTGTTCCTGCTCTCGCAGAAGCAGACGTCCGAGACGGAAGCACTCCTCATCGACGTCGTGCGCAATGACCCGAATCGATCGGTACGTGAGCAGGCAGTGTTCTGGTTGGGCCAGGTGCGCACGGACAAGGCAGCCGCGGCACTCGAAGAGATCGCCACGTCGTCGCGCGACATGGAACTGCGCGAGAAAGCCATCTTCGCGCTCAACGAGCAGGGCTCACCTCGCGCTGCCGCGCTGCTGCGCCGATTCGCCGAGAGTGCCGACACGCCGTCGTCGGTGCGCGAGCACGCAATCTTCTGGCTCGGCCAGAAGCGATCGTCGGAGAATGCGGAGTTCCTCCGCTCGCTCTTCGGTAAACTCGGCAAGGCCGAGCAGAACGACGAGCTGCGCAAGAAAATTCTGTTCTCGCTCTCGCAGATGCAGGGCGTCGGCAACGATCGCTGGCTGCTCGCCATCGCGCTCGACGCCTCGTACAGCGAAGAGCTGCGTGGTCACGCGCTGTGGACGGCGACGCAAGCCGGCATTCCTGGCGCTGACCTGGTGTCGATCTACGACAAGCTCACCGACCCACAGGTGAAGGAGAAGCTGATCTGGGTGTTGTCCGAATCGCGCGACCGTGCGTCGTCGGACAAGCTCGTCGACATCGCACAGAAGGACCCCGATCGCGAGATGCGCAAAAAGGCCATCTTCTGGCTCGGGCAGAAGAACGATCCGCGCATCCGTCAGATCCTGATCGACATCCTCAACAAACCGTGATCGCGATGCGCAGCACCTTCGTCGCACTGCTGGCGATTGCGTCAGCAACGCCGGTGGCAGCACAGTTGATCGCATCGCGCGTCGCGCAGGCACCTGCCGGCATCGTTCATCTCCAGTTCGACGGACGACCCGGCGTCTGCGGTGACGGACGCGAAACGATCGCCTTCGGCGAGGCGATCTTTGCCCGGGGCTTCCAGTCGTTCGGACGTTGGAACGGCGTGCACTGCGTTCCCGGCCCGTTGCGCGTTTCGCTCACGACGTCCGGCGGTCAGGTGACGCGGCTCCAGACTCAGGTCGGCGGCAGTTGGCCTTCGACGGAGGCACGCGTCACGGACCTCGGCGTCGTGCCCTCGCACGAAGCGTCGGCGTACTTCTTCAGCCTCGTGCCTCGGCTCGAGGCCGAAACGGGGAAGGATCGCGTGCTTCTACCGGCCGTGCTCGCGGAAGGCGCCGACGTGATGGCGCCGCTGCTGGCACTGGCGCGCGACGAATCGCGCCTCGACCAGACGCGCCGCCAAGCGGTGCAGTGGCTCGGCCTCCTCGGCGACGCAAGCGTCATCCCGGCGTTGGTGTCGTTCGCCAAACAGGACGTCAACACCGATGGCGAGGACAAGGCAGGCAAGAAGGGCGTCGCGAGCAGTGCGGTGTCCGCGCTCAGCCAACTCGATGGCGACATCGGCGTCCCGGCACTGATCGATCTCGCGAAGACGGGAAGCATCGGCACGCGTCGCAACGCGGCATTCTGGCTGGGTCAGAACGGCGATCCGCGCGCACGGAAGCAACTGCATGCGATGATCGAGGACACGAAGGAAGAGGACCGCGTGCGGCAACATGCGATCTTCTCGCTCTCGCATGGTGACGAGACGCCACCGTCGGAGTTCGCGTATTTGCGCTCTGTATATCCGCGGCTCGACAGCGAGCAATTGAAGGAAGCCGTCTTTCAGGGCATGACGACGGACGCGTCGAGTGGTGAACGCTGGCTGATCGAACGCGCGCGCGATTCAAGCGAGTCGACGAAGTTGCGGAAGAGCGCGCTCTTCTGGGCGGGACAGGACCAGGACACGCCGACGGCGGATCTCATGGGCGTCTATCGCGATGCCGGCGACAGCAACTTGCGCGAGCACGCCATCTTCGTGCTCTCGCAGCGGCAGGACGAGCCGGCGACCGATGCGCTCATTCGCATCGCGCGTGAGGACAAGGATTCGCGCATGCGCGGCAAGGCGCTCTTCTGGCTCGCGCAGAAGAAGGACCCGCGCGTCACGAAGCTCATCTCCGACATGGTGTTGAAATGAGCCTGCGCCGACTCGTCGGCTGGAGCATCCTGGCCGCGTTCGGCTCTGCGACGCCACTCCACGCGCAGCAGTTGACCGAGCGAGT
>JBDSML010000292.1:0-13555 GCA_039915865.1 Gemmatimonadaceae bacterium
TCACGGGCGGCTTCGAGTGGAACTCCACCACGACGTTCTCCACGGTGAAGGCGAAAGTCCTGACGCTGCCCGTGCCGCCGTTCCAGACGCCCGGCTTCGGGACGACGTTCGGCGTCTTCCAGGTCGAAGCCGGCAAGTCGCTGACCCAGATCGTCGGCAATGATTCCATGCCGAATGGAACGGGCTTCGTGACGCAAGTCGGCGACGCGAATCCCGACTTCCGCATGGGCTTCAACAACGGCTTCCGACTCGGTGCATTCAACCTTTCCACGCTGCTCGATTGGCAGAAGGGCGGCGAGATCATCAACCTCTCGCGCTATCTGTGGGATGCGTCGCGCAACGGTGTGGATTGCAACGACATCGCCCCTTTACCGAACACGCTCAACGAGACGGTGTGTGCACGGCGTCAACGGACCTTCTCGCGCCAGACGCGCAACTATCTCGAGGACGGCAGCTTCGTGAAGTTGCGCGAAGTGTCGGCCTCGTTCGAACTGCCGAGCCGCCTGGTGCAGCGCGCAATCAGCCGCGCGGAGTCGGCGCGAATCACATTCTCGGGACGCAATCTCGTGACATGGACCGACTACACGGGACTCGATCCCGAAGTCTCGAACTTTGGCAGCCAGGCGGTGTCGCGCGGGTTCGACGTCTCGCCCTATCCGCCCAGCCGCAGCTACTGGCTCTCCTTCGACGTGAGGTTCTGACCATGCCGACCATTCGACTGCTGACTGGCGGCTCGCGAACGCTCGTCGCCGCAACGATCGCCCTCGTCCTCTCTGCCTCCTGCGGCGAGATCGACGTCGCCAACCCGAACAACCCGAGCGTGGGCGATCTCGTCAACACGCCCACGGCGACGAGCGCATCGGCGCTCGCCACCGGATTGCTGCGCGGCACTCGCAGCAACGTCGGCGAGAGCATTCGCTGGCTTGGCGCGTTTGGCCGCGAAGGCTACCCGATGTCGGTGACCGGCGCGTCGCTGCCCGGCAGCGTGCGCGATCCGCTGAACGGCAACGGCTTTCCGGGCAACGTCCTGTACGCTGATCCGTATCGCGACATCCGCTCCGCCAACATCCTTCTTGCCGCCATCGATGGCGTCGCGGGATGGTCGGACGCCCAGAAGGAAGCGGCTCGCGGCTTCACGAAGACGGTACAGGCGTACGACTTCCTGCAGGTGATCGAAACGCGCGATGACTTCGGCGCACCGATCGACGTCGGCATCGACGCCACGGCACCACCGGCGCCGATCGCCACCAGGGCCGCCGTGTATGCACACATCGCCAAGCTGCTCGACGAAGCGAAGACGCATCTCACCGCCGGTAGTGCCGCGTTTCCCTTTCCCCTCACGAGTGGTCTCGCCGGATTCAACACGCCGACGACATTCCTGCGCGTGAACCGCGCGCTCCGCGCCCGCGCTGCCGTCTACTCCGACAGCTGGGCCACCGCGTTGACGGCACTCGGCGAATCCTTCCTCACCACCAGCGGCACGATGTCGCTCGGTGCATATCACGTCTTCACGACGAATTCGGGTGACGTCATCAACCCGAACTTCCGCCCCGACCTGCTGTACGCGCATCCGCGTCTTCGCACCGAAGCGCAACGACGTGCGGACGGCTCGCTCGACCTGCGCGCGCAGACGAAGCTCGTCACGGTGCCGTCATTCACCCTGCAAGGCATCACCTCCGACGTCCAGTTCACACTGTACAACTCGGCAACGGCTCCCATTCCCTGGATCCGCAACGAGGAGTTGATACTCCTGCGCGCCGAGGCGAACCTCGCGCTCGGCAACCGCTCCGCGGCGATCGCCGACATCAACGTCGTGCGCACGGTCTCGGGTGGACTGGCGCCGATTCCCGATCCCTATCCCGGCGACCTCCTGACCGAGTTGCTCTACAACAAGCGGTACTCGCTCGTGTGGGAAGGCGGGCACACATGGATCGACATGCGCCACTACGGCCGGCTCGCCCAGATACCCGTCAAGGCAGCCGACCCGCGTCTGTTTCCCGCGATGCCGATTCCCGTGGCCGAGTGTCAGCCCCGCAGCACGCAACCAGTCGGGTGTGGGATCGTCACCGGCATTACACCCGCGCCGCAACCCTGAGTCGTTCGCGCGCCCCTTCCCAACCTCTGGAGCTTTCCAATGTCGAGACACCGACTTCTGCTGATGTTGGCGGCCGTCAGCGCGATCAGCGCGGACGGGCTTGCGCAGGCAGCCCCACGTCCTGCGGTGCTGAGTGCGGAAGACGTGACATCGATACGCTCCGTGGTGGGCGGTATCACGCCGCAATGGTCGCCCGACGGCTCGCGCATCATGATCGGCGGCGCGCTTGGTGGCTCCGACCTGTGGACGATTCCGGCAGGTGGCGGGTTCCCCGTCTCACTCGGCATGGAGATGGGGGAGATCGCGTTTCTCCAGACGCATCAGCCCAAATATTCGCCCGACGGAAAGTGGGTGTCGTATATCTCGAATCGCTCCGGGCCAGCGGCGGAGGTGTTCGTACGCTCGCTCGCCGACGGCACGGAGACGCAGCTCACCAATCTCGGTGGACGTATCAACTCCTATTCGTGGTCGCCGGATGGCAAGTCGATCGCGTTCGCCGATGACAAGTTCGGACACTACGACATCTGGACGGTGTCCGTCCCTGGGCGCCAGGTCGTTCGCCTCACGAGCGACCTGCGCTACGATGTGTTCCCGTCATGGACACCCGATAGTCGCAGCGTCGTATACGCCAGGATGGACGACCGCTGGCTGGATCACGAAGTCCTCGTGCAGGACGCCAATGGCGGGGGCACCGCGCGCGTCATCGCGAAAGACACCGACTTCTTCGACTACCAGGCCGGCGGTAATTTTGGCTACGCGATGGTGTCGCCCGATGGAAACTCGGTGCTGTTTCGCTCGCACCGGAGTGGGTGGATCAACTACTGGGTCGTATCCATGAGCGGTGGCCCGCCTCGGCAGTTGGCCGCCGAAGCGGCGAACCAGAGTGGAGCACACTGGTCGCCCGACGGCAAGTCGATCCTCTACCTCGCGCTGTGGAACGGCACGCAGGATTTGCGCGTGGTCAGCGCATCGGGTGGTACGCCGAGAGTCCTCGCCAAGCCTGCCGACATGGGCATGGTGTCGAATGCCGAGTGGTCGCCGGATGGCAGCCGGGTCAGCTACACCGTGGAGACGCCGACGCAACCCGCGGAGCTCTTCGTCACGAGTGTGCAGGGCGGCGCACCGCAGCAGCTCACAAACTCCAGCGGACCATCGTACATCTCCGACGGTCTGATCCGGCCCCGGAAAGTCTCCTACAAGTCCACCGACGGGTTCACCATCCAGGCGTATCTCTACGAGCCCATCGTAAAGACTGGCGAGAAGGCACCGGGCATCCTCTACATCCATGGAGGTCCCACCTCGTCGTTCAACGACACGTATCAGGCGCAGGTGCAGTACCTGGCCATGCGAGGCTACGCGGTGCTTCTCCCGAACATTCGCGGGAGCTCCGGTTACGGAAAACGATTCGAGGACGCGAACAATGGCTGCTGGGGCCGTTGCGATCTCCAGGACGTCACGGCCGGCGTTACCTACCTGCGCACGCTGCCAAACGTGGAGCCCACGCGCATGGGCATCACCGGCACGAGCTATGGCGGCTGCATGAGCCTCGCGGCGTCCGCGTTCGCGCCCGGCGTCTTTCAGGCGGCCATCGCCGGTTCAGGCTACGGCGACTGGCTGCACTTCTACGCCGAACAGGAGCTTCGCCACATCAAGCTGGTCGAATACGAGTTCGGCCCGCTTCCGCAGGCCGAAGCGAAGTATCGCCTGGCCTCGCCGATCTTCTACATGAAGGACATCCAGACGCCCATCATGCTCGTGCACGGCGTCGGGGCGCAGCTGCCGCGCTCCGTGGCGTCCGAAATCTTCGCGGACCGGTTGGAGATGAACTACAAGCCGTTCGTCTACAAGACGTACCCCAACGAGAACTACTACATCCGCCGCCGCGACAACATCCAGAAACTCGTCGCCGACATGGTCACGTTCTTCGACCAGCACTTGAAGGATGGAGTGCGCGAACCGGGCGTGCGGACGGCCGCCTCCGGTCAGGCGCCCTGAGACCACATCCGGCTGAAATTGCGGGCGCGTCCGGTTGCCGCCGACTCCGCGCGCCCGCTAGGTTCATCGCATGCGCCCCATCCGAGTTCTAGTCGCCAAGCCGGGCCTCGACGGCCACGATCGCGGCGCGAAAGTCGTCGCCGCGTCGCTCCGCGATGCCGGCATGGAGGTCATCTACACCGGCCTCCACCAGACCCCCGAGATGATCGCCACCGCCGCCGTCCAGGAGGACGTCGACGTCGTTGGCCTGTCCATCTTGAGCGGCGCGCACATGACGCTCTTCCCTCGCGTGCTCGCCCTCCTCAAGGAACAGGGCCGCGAGGACATCCTCATCACCGGCGGCGGCATCATCCCCAAGGAAGACATGGAGGCGCTGCACGCCCTCGGCACCGGCAAGCTGTTCGGTCCCGGCACGCCGACGTCAGAGCTCGTCGAGTACATCAAGGCCTGGTTCGACGAACGGTCGCACCAGGAGGCCTGAGCCTCCGTGCCCTCACGCCTCCGAGAGCTGAGCGCCGAGCTCCGGGCGCTCGAGGAAACCCTCCGCCTTGGCGGCGGACCCGACAAGATCGAGAAGCAACACAAGCAGGGAAAACTCACGGCGCGCGAGCGTGTGACGAAGCTCTGCGATGCCGGCGCACGATTCATCGAAGTCGGATTGCTCGTCGCCTACGATCAATATGACGGCCAGGCGCCTGGCGCCGGCGTCATCACGGGCGTCGGCATCGTGCACGGGCGGCCCGTCGTCATCGTCGCCAACGATGCGACGGTCAAGGCCGGCTCCTGGTGGCCCGAGACGATCCGGAAGATCCTCCGCGCGCAGGAGATCGCCATGCGCTGCCGGATTCCCATCATCTATCTGGTGGACTCCGCCGGCGTGAACCTCCCGTATCAAGGCGGCGTGTTTCCTGGCCAGTACGGCGCGAGTCGCATCTTCTATTACAACTCCATCATGCGGCGGTATCTCAACATCCCGCAGCTCGCCGCCGTGATGGGCCAGTGCATTGCCGGAGGCGCATACTTGCCGGCGCTCTCCGACCTCATCGTCATGGTGAAGGGCTCGTCATTCATGGGGCTCGGCGGACCGAACCTGGTGAAGGGCGCCACCGGCCAGACGATCGATGGCGAGACGCTCGGCGGCGCGGTGACGCACACGCAGATCAGCGGTGTCGCGCACTACGCCGTCGATGACGACGACGCCTGCTTGCACAAGCTGCGTGAGCTCATCGCGCAGTTGCCTCCTGAACGGTCGGCCGCGCACGTCGCACCGGCAGAAGGTGGCGCGCCGCCCGAGGCGCTCTACGACCTCCTTCCCGCCGATCATCGCATGTCGTACGACATGCACGGCATCCTGAAGGTGTTGGTCGACGGTGGCGAGTTCGCCGAATTCCAGGCCGATCTCGCAAAGGAGATGATCTGCGCCGACGCACGCATCAACGGCATCGGCGTCGGCATCATCGCGAACCAGCGTGGTCTCATCAAGGGACGCACTGGAGAGAAGCCGCGTTTCGGAGGCATCGTCTACGCCGAGAGTGCCGAGAAGGTGGCGTTCTTCATCGAGCGGTGTGACCGGCAGGGAATTCCGTTGCTGTTCATCCAGGACGTCTCGGGCTTCATGGTCGGCCCCGAGTCGGAGCATGAAGGCGTGATTCGCTCTGGTGCGCGGTTCGTCGAAGCGATGGCCACGGCGCGTGTGCCGAAGATCGTGCTCACCGTCAACCACGCCTCCGGCGCCGGTTACTACGCCATGGCGGGGCAGGGCTTCGATCCCGACTTCATCTTCTCGTGGCCCACGGGACGCATGGCCGTGATGGAAGGCGAGGCCGCGGTGCAGGCCGTGCATGGTCCGGCGCTCGCGCGCGCCGCCCGCGACAAGGAGCCGCTCGATCCCGCAACACACCAGGCCGTCGCGGAAATGCGCGCCGACTACGAACAGCAGCTCGACGCGCGCTATGCAGCGGCTCGCGGTTACGTCGACGCCGTGATCTATCCCGAAGACACGCGCGACGTCCTCGCGTTGGCACTTCGGTCCGCCCTGTCCAATCCAGGCCCGCACCTCGGGCCGTTCGTCCTTCCAGCCTTCACCCTCGGATGACCAATACAGCAGACATGAATCGCATCGTGCGTGTCGCCGGCGGCCAGGGCTTCTGGGGCGACTGGCTCGACGCGCCGCGACGACAGGTCGAAGGCGGTCCCATCGACTACCTCATGCTCGACTATCTTGCCGAAGTCACGATGTCCATTCTGCAAAAGCAGAAGGAACGTGACCAGAATATGGGCTACGCACGCGACTTCCTCGGCGCCATGGAAAGCGTGTTGCCCGCCGTGGTCGAGCGCGGCGTGAAGGTCATCGCCAATGCCGGCGGCGTGAATCCTGTCGCGTGCGCACGCGCAGTGCTCGGCGTCGCCGCGAAAGCGGGCGCGCAGGGCAGGCTGAGGATCGGCGTCGTTACCGGCGACGACCTGCTGCCGCGCATCGACGAGCTGATCGCCGCGGGACATCCGCTCACGCACATGGAAACCGGCGAGCCGCTCAGCGCGGTGCGCGATCGCGTGCTGTCAGCGAATGCGTACATCGGGTCCACGCCCATCGTCGAAGCGCTGGCGCGCGGCGCGAATGTCGTCGTCACCGGGCGGTCGACAGACACCGCACTCACGATGGCGCCGCTGCGTCACGAGTTCGGTTGGGGCGCAGACGACTGGGACAAGCTGGCCGCTGGCATCATCGCCGGCCACATCATCGAGTGCGGCGCGCAGTGCTCGGGCGGCAATTGTCTCTACGACTGGCGCACCATTCCCGACCTCGCGAACATCGGCTATCCCATCGTCGAGGCGCGCGCCGATGGCACGTTCACTATCGTGAAGCACCCGAACACCGGTGGTCGCATCAACGTGCCGTCCGTCACGGAGCAGTGCGTGTACGAGATGGGCGATCCGAACAGCTACATCACGCCGGATGTCGTCGCCGACTTCACGACCATCCATCTCGCCGACGATGGGCCGAACCGCGTGCGCGTGCACGGCATCAAGGGCCGTCCCGCAACGGACAAGCTCAAGGTGTCCATCGCGTATCGCTCCGGTTTCAAGGCCGTCGGCACGCTTGTCTATGCCTGGCCGGATGCGCTCGAGAAGGCGCAGCTCGCCGATCGCGTGCTGCGCCAGCGGCTCGACAACATGGGTCTCGGGTTCGACCAGCTGCTCACGGAGTTCGTCGGCGTGAGCGCGACGCACGGTCCCCTCACGACATCTACCGGGGAGGCACCGGAAGTACAGCTGCGCATCGGCGTGCGCTCCAACGACCGCACCAACGTCGAGCGCTTTACGCGCGAGATCGCGCCGCTCGTCCTCAATGGTCCGCCGAGCGTCACCGGCTTCGCCGGTGGACGGCCCAAGGTCGAGGAGATCGTCGCCTACTGGCCAGCCCTCATCGACAAGACCGTCGTCACGACCAACGTCGAGGTGCTCTCGTGAAGGTTCGACTCGTGGACATCGCGCACGCGCGATCGGGCGACAAGGGCGACACGGCCAACGTCGGCGTCATCGCGCTCAAGCCGGAGTGGTATCCGCTCATCGCCGAGCAGCTCACGCTCGATCGCGTGAAGTCGCACTTCGCGGGCGTGATCACCGGAGGCGTCGAGCGCTTCGAGTTGCCGAACCTCAACGCGCTCAACTTCCTGTTGCACGGTGCGCTCGACGGCGGCGGCACGCTGTCGCTGAAGACGGACGCGCAGGGCAAGGTGTTCTCCACCGCGATGCTCCGCATGGTGCTCGACGTGCCCGACAACCGCGCGACGTCACTCGGACTCCCGTCGGCGCGCTGACGATGTCGAGGCGGGCGATCGCACGTTCACGCAACAGAAGCCGAGGCTAGAATGACGCGTGTGCTCATCACTCGTATCGTCGTCACCTTGATCGGCATCGCCGTGTGGGGATACGGCCAGCGCACGGGGCAGCCGCAGGTGCGAGTGGCCGGCATCGTCATCCTCGCGGTCGCGCTGCTGCTGCGCTTCGTGCCGAAACGGTGGTTCGGCGCCACCGAGCCATGATCCCCCGTCGTGTGGCGCTGCCGCTATTGGTCGGCGCGCTGTGCGCGGCGTGCCAGCCATCGAGTCGTGCCGCGTCGCCCGCTGGCGACTCGACGTCCGCGGCGCCGGCCACCTACAACGTCATCACCGCCCAACAGATCGCCGACGCGAACCTCCTCGGCAACATCGCCTACGTCGTGGTGCAGCGGCTCCGTCCCGCCTACCTGATCGACAAGACAGCCGGCCCGCGGCGGTCGACGCAGCCGATCATGGTGTCCGTGAACGGCGGCCAGCTGGCCGGCCTCAATGCGCTCGATGCGATTCCCGCGTCGACCATCGCCGAAATTCGCTATCTCACCGTTGGTGAGGCGACGCAGCGATTCAATAGCCGGAATAGCGGCCCGGTCATCCTCGTGACGCTGATGAGCCGCTAGATCCGTTACATTGCAGGACCTATGACGCGTCACGCCGTACCTGAGCTGCTTGCTCCCGCTGGTTCCCTCGATGCCGTTCGCGCTGCGCTCGCCAATGGCGCGGATTCCGTCTATCTGGGCGCCGAGCGGTTCAACGCGCGTGACGAAGGGGCGCAGCTCTCGCTCGACGAGGTTGGTGAAGCCTGTCGTCTCGCGCACGAGCGCGGCCGACGCATCTACCTCACGTTCAACATTCTCTTCAAGCCCGCCGAGCTCGCGGAGGCCCTCGTCTTTCTCGGTGAGGCGATCGAGCGCGGCATCGACGCAGCCATCGTGCAGGACATCGGCGCCGTGCGGTTGATCCAGCAGATCTACCCGGGCTTCGAGATTCACGGTTCGACGCAGATGACCGTCCATGACGCCAGCGGCGCGCGCGTCATGAGCGAGCTCGGTATCGATCGCGTCGTGCTCGCCCGCGAGAACACCCTCGACGACATTCGCGCCATCAAGGCCGCGGTTCCCGAGCTCGGTCTCGAGACGTTCATCCACGGCGCACTCTGCATCGCGTACAGCGGCCAGTGCTTCATGTCCGGCATGATTTCCGAGCGCAGCGCCAACCGCGGCTCGTGTGCGCAGTCGTGCCGCAAGGACTACGTGCTCGATGACGTGACCACCGGCGCCGAGCTCGATCGCGGCTTCCTCATCTCCGCGAAGGATCTGTCGGCCGTCGAACATCTCGCCGACATCGCGGACGCCGGCGTCGGCTGTCTCAAGGTCGAGGGACGCAAGAAGCGGCCGGAGTACGTCGCAACTGTCACGAACGGGTATCGCACCTTCCTCGACCGCATTGCCGATGGCGATCGCACGCCGCCTTCGCCAGCCGAGGTCGAGCCGCTCGCGCAGATCTACAGTCGCGGCTTCACCGGCGGCATGTACGGCGGCCGCGAGGGACGCGAGTACGTCACGCGCAATCAACCGGACAATCGCGGCCTCGAACTCGGCGTCGTCGTGTCGCATGAAGGACGTGAATTGATCGTTGACCTCAGCGCGCCACTGCAGATCGGCGACGGCGTCGGCTTCGAAGCGCCCGATGCGCGTGGCGGTGCAACGGTCGGTTTTACGATCGACGCCGTCCGCACGCTCTCGACGCGCGGCACCTTTCGCCAGGCCATCGCGCTGCCGACGCGTATCAGCGTCGGCGACGGCTGGACGGTCGTGCGCTCGTCCGAGGCGGCGCTCCTCGAGCGGGCGCGCGCGAGCTACGCATCGCTGCCCGCGGAGACGCGTGCGCGAAAGACGCGTCTCGACGCGCGCGTATTCGGCGCCGCGGGTGGTCCGCTCAAGGCCGTCTTCTCCGCCGACGGTGAGCAAATCACCGTGCGCACGGATGTGAACCTTGCTCCCGCGTCGAAGCGGGAACTCGATATGGTATCACTGCGTGAACAATTCGGTCGACTGGGCGAAACGCCATTCGTCCTCGGCGATCTCGACGACGTCGCGCTCGCGAAAGGCTTGTTCCTGCCGATCAGCGCGCTGAATCATCTTCGTCAGCAGGCGACCGACGAGCTGCTGCAGCGCCGCGATTGGGCGCGCATGGCGACGGACGCCGAGCGTCGCGAGAAGGTGGAGCGAGCGCTGATCCTTGATCCGCATGATGCCGCCGCATCGCCCACGCCGTACGACCTGGTTGCCAGCGTCTTCACACTCGATGACGCCCGCACCGCTGCCGCCGCCGGCGCCACCACAGTCGTCCTCGATCCATTCCTTCGGCACCCGACGCCCCCCGTCACACGCGTGAAGGCATTGGCCGAGGAACTCCGCGCACAGGGCGTCGAGCTCCGACTCCGCACGCCGACGATCGTCCGCCCCGACGAGCGGCGCACCACGCAGAAGTGGCTCGACGTCGGACTCCCCATCGTCAGCGGCCACGTCGGCCTCGTGCACGAGCTCGCACAGCAGGGTCGCGACGTCATCGCCGACTACGCCGTGAACTGCTTCAACCAGCACACCGCGGCCGAACTGTTCCGGCTCGGCGCTCGCCGCATCATGCTCTCGATCGAGCTCACGACGGAAGAGCTCCTCGCCGTCGCTGCACCGTGGGAGGGCGCGGGCTTCGACGTCTTCCTCTATGGACGGCCGGAGGGCATGACGATCGAGCATTGCGTGCTGTCCGCCGCCTTCGACCGCACGCCCACCACCTGTCGCGACCTGTGCGTGCAGAAGCACACCAACGTCCAGCTCACCGATCCGGCCGGCTACAGCTTCGCCGTCGCGACTGACTCCGCGTGCCGCAACCGGCTGTTGCACTCCCGTCCCATCGAAGGGGGCGAGTATCTCCCGCGGCTGTGGCGCGGCGGACTGCGGAACTATCATCTCGTCTTCAACGTCGTCGGCGACCCGGTTGCAGAGGTCGTCTCCGGCTATCGCGCCATGCTCGACGAGCTTGGCAGAGAGAACATGCAACCGGCGAACACGGTGCGCGCCGCGGTCGGCAACGCCTTCACGCGTGGACACTTCGCTCGCGCTGTCTGATGATGTCGTCGGCGGCCGAACGGTGATGCAGTCGACCACAGCGCAGGGTAGTCTCTGTCGATGAGCAGCGAGCGTCCAACACTCGACGCCGCGCGCGCCGTGTTGCGCGCCCGGTTCGGCTTCGATGACTTCCGTCCCGGACAGGAGCGTGCCGTCTCGTCGGTGCTCGCCGGTCGGGATACGCTCGTCGTGTTGCCCACCGGTGGCGGAAAGTCCGTGTGCTACCAGGTACCGGCGTTGCTGTTGCCCGGCATCACGGTGGTCGTGAGCCCGCTCATCTCGCTGATGAAGGACCAGGTCGACGCACTCGACGCCCGAGGCATTCCCGCCACCTTCGTCAACAGCACGCTCTCGAGCGCCGAAGTTGCCGACCGCATGGGCCGGGTGTCGCGCGGCGAGGTGAAGATGCTGTATGTCGCGCCGGAGCGGTTCGACTTCGGCCATGCGGCGGAGCGCCTCAAGGATGTCGGCGTCGCGCTGCTCGCCATCGACGAAGCGCATTGCATCAGCGAGTGGGGGCACGACTTCCGTCCGAGCTACCTCCGCGTCGCGCAGGTCCGCGAACGACTCGGCTGGCCGCCCGCCGTGGCGCTCACGGCCACCGCGACGAGCCATGTTCGTCAGGACATCGTCCGTCAACTGCGCTTCGAGAATCCCGAGACGATCATCACCGGGTTCGACCGGAAGAATCTCGACTATCACGTCGTGCCGACGCGCAACGACGACGACAAGGACGAGAAGATCCTCGAGCTGTTGAAGCGCTATCCCGGCGTGGCCATCGTCTACGCGTCCACGCGTCGCAACGTCGAGAAGGTGTCGCTGATGCTGGAGCGCGCGCGCATCAAGGTCGCCGCGTATCACGCTGGTCTCGATGACGCCCATCGTCACGACGTGCAGAACGCCTTCATGACCGAGAAGGTGCGCGCCATCGTCGCGACCAATGCCTTCGGCATGGGAATCGACAAGCCCAACGTGCGGCTCGTCATCCACCACTCCATGCCCGGCACGCTCGAGGCCTACTACCAGGAGGCGGGACGCGCGGGCCGCGATGGCAAGCATTCCGACGTGTTTCTCCTGCATGCCTTTCCCGATCGCTTCACGCACGAGTTCTTCATCAAGGGCGCGTACCCGGATCGCGTCATCGTCGAGCGCACCTACGACCGGCTGCGCAAGATGGCCGACCGCACCGGTGGCGTGCAGCTCGACGCCGCGAACATCGCCGCTGCGTTGCCCGGCAAGGTCAGCGACCGCGAAGTGGAGTCCGCGCTGCGACTGCTCGTCAAGGTCGGCGCCGTGCGCTCCGATCCGGACACGGGCACGCGTGTCTTCATTCGCCTGCTCGCGACCCCGGAACGCATCAAGAAGGAGTTCGGCCCACAGGATGCGCAGAAGCTCGAGCTACTTCGGTCGCTCTGGCGCATCGCCACCGACACGCTCTACGACGGCGCCACCATCGACCTCGCTGCCCTACCTGGCACCTACGGTGGCCCATTCAACGCCATGGAGCTCCTCGCGGCACTCGAGCGGACGCAGTTTCTCGAGTGGAATCGGCTCGGCGGCGGCGACCGCGTTGCCGACATGCGTCGTCCGCTCTCGGGGTATCCGCTCGACTGGGATGGACTCGACCGCAGGCGCAAGGCGGAGACCTCGAAGCTCGATGCCATGCAACAGTACGCCTACGCGTCAGGTTGTCGCCGAGGGTTCGTCCTCCGATATTTCGGCGATCCGGCGGCAGGCAAGGATTGCGGTGGCTGCGACAACTGCCTCGGCACGCACGACGGGTCGCGCCGGGACAAGCAGGCGATTGGAGTGCCCAAGGCTGGCGTAAAGACAACGGTTCGCGGCGGAATGCGCAGCGCACCCACCGTCGATCCGTCCGAGCTCGTGCCGAGTGCGGCAGACGCCGCGCTCCTCGAGCGCATGAGGGCACTGCGGTCCAGTATCGCACGAGAACAGAAAGTGCCTGCGTATGTCGTCTTTGCGGACAAGACCCTGCTGGAGATGGCGGTTCGCCGCCCGAAGTCGTCATACGCGCTCGGCGAAATCCGCGGCGTGGGCCCGATGAAGATCGAGAAGTACGGCGAGCAATTCCTCGCGCTCCTGCGAGCCGCCGACGAAACCGAAGCTGCCTGACGACCGAGAGCTGAATGGACGACGCACTCTATTTCTCCGAGCAACACCTCGCCGTGCGCGAAATGGTCCGCGCCTTCGCGCGCGACGAAGTTGCGCCCGTCGCCGCGAAGTTCGACGCGGATTCCATCTTCCCCTGGGAAAACGTCAAGCGCATGGGAGAGCTGGGGCTCCTCGGCGTACCGTGGCCTGAGGAAATGGGCGGCGCTGGTTTCGACCTCCTCAGCTACATGATCACCATCCAGGAGCTCGCGAAGGTTGACGCGTCCACCGGCCTGACGGTCTCGGCGCATACAACCCTTGGGACGTCCCCCATCGTGCACTTCGGCACCCCCGAGCAGAAGGCGCGCTACGTCCCGCTCCTC
>JBDSML010000298.1:0-2670 GCA_039915865.1 Gemmatimonadaceae bacterium
TTGGGGACGCGCGGACGAACCTTCAGCTCGCGAAGGCGAATCGAGGAGCCGTCGGGGAGGCGGAACGTGGCGGAGTCACCGCTCTCGTAGGTGTAGTACGCCTCGGAGCCCTCGGCGAGCGGATGGACGATGCCCTGATTCTCGTCGACGGTCTGGTTGGATGCGCCGGCGCCGATCCACAGGGTTTCGCTGCCGGGAAAGTAGGGAATGGGTGACACATTGCCGTCGAAGCGCACGTTGGCCGACTTGCCGGCGATGGGGACGACGGCGCGCGAACCCGTGATCTCGACGTACGCGCCGACGCCGCGGCGCCAGCGAACGCGCGTCGCCTGTTCGCTGCGGAAGGCGAGTCTTTCGCGTCCGAACTTCGTGAAGCCGAGTCCTGCCGAGACGCGCTGGTACGTGGTGGCGTCGTAGGCCTGGAGGGCGGAGTCCTGTCGCGTGCGGGCCCCACGAGCGATGTCGAGCAGGGATTTGGCGCTGGCGTCCCTGAAGGCGCTCGCCATGTGCTCGGACGTGACTGCGATGCGCTTGGGCTGCTTCTTCGCGCGATGGCGGTCCGTTGTGGAGTCTCGTTCGGGCGGGGCGGCAGGCTTGGCGGCAGGCTTCTGCGCTGGCGCGGATGTGCTAGCCTGCACAAGGGCGAGGACGAAATGTACCAGCATATCGAACGGCCCCGGTTGAGGAGGGATGCTTCACCTCGTACGCTTCGAAGACTCGAAAGTTTCTTCTACGCTGGCGGTTGTCAGGATGATGATTCGATGCACGAAATTCTCGCGAGCGCTCCGCAGTGGTCTCCTCGCCTTCGCTCTTCCCGCGACGCTCACCGCGCAGGCGGCGACCGCGATGCCGAAGACGCCTGTGGACTGGACCGCGATGCAGACGGAGGCGGTCGGAGTGCTGCAGCAGTATCTCCGCATCAACACGACGAATCCGCCCGGCAACGAGCTCGCGACGGCGCGATTCCTCAAGGCATTTCTCGAGAAGGAGGGCATCGAGGCGCAAATTCTCGACACCATCGAGCTCGGGCCCGGACGCGCCAACCTGTACGCGCGGCTCAAGGGCAACGGGAGCAAGAAGGCCATCGCGCTCGTGCAGCACATGGACGTCGTTCCCAACACGCCGAGCGCGTGGACCGTGCCGCCCTTCGCCGGCGAGATCAAGGATGGCTTTCTCTACGGCCGCGGCGCGCTGGACATGAAGGGTGAAGGAATCGCGCACCTCATGGCGCTCGTCGCGCTCAAGCGCAGCGGCGTTCCGCTCACGCGCGACATCGTGTTCGTCGCCAACGCCGACGAAGAGGTGACGAGTACCGGTGCAATCGTCTTCGTCGATCGGCACGCTGACCTGATCAGGGACGTCGAGTACCTGTTCACCGAAGGTGGCGCGAATGTCTTTCGCAACGGGAAGCTCGAGTACTACAGCGTCGGCGTCGCGGAGAAGCGCACGTTCTGGCTGAAGGTCATCGTCACGGGAACGCCGTCGCACGGTTCGCGTCCGACGAAGGCGAACCCGGTGCCGCGACTCGTCGCCGCGCTCGACAAGATCGCACGCTACGAGACACCGCTGCATGTCACGCCGGCTGTCGAGAAGTTCTTTCACGACATCAGCCGTAACTACTCGGGCAGGCAGGCGGCGTGGTTGAACGACGTCCGCGTCGCACTGAACGACGACGCGGCGAAGGAGTGGATCCTGAGCGATGTCTACTGGAACGCGATCCTCCGCAACACGATTTCACTCACCGGCCTGCAAGGCTCCAACAGGACCAACGTGATTCCTGCCGAGGCGTCCGCGGAGATCGATGTGCGGCTGTTGCCCGATCAGGATCCCGATTCGATGCTGGCAACGCTCTCGCGTATCGTCAACGACACGGCAGTGCACTTCACGCCACTGATCCGACCCAAGGCTCCATTCGAGAGTCCGACGAACACGGAGTTGTTCCGCGCCATCGAGCGCGCGGTGCGTGAGCGCGATCCGGCGGCATTCGTCACGAGCTCGATGATGACGGGCGCCACTGATCGTCCGACGTACCGGACGCTCGGCATCATCGCGTACGGTCTCGATCCGTTCAAGGTCGAGGCGGCGGATGAACAGAAGGGCGTCCACGGCAATGACGAGCGGCTGTCACTGGTGAACATCGGCGCCGGCGTGAAGTTCGTGTATGACATTCTCCGGTACGCACAGTGATCGCGCTGACGCGACCAGTCAGTCCGACGCTCGCCGACTGTGAGCTCACGCATCTCGAGCGTGTGGTGATCGACGTCGAGCGGGCCGCTCAGCAGCACGCGGCATACGAAGCGTTGCTCGAGTCACTCGGCGCCGACATCGTGCGCGCCGCTGCTGCGCCGGACCATCCCGACGCCGTGTTCGTCGAGGACACCGCGATCGTCCTCGACGAGATCGCCGTGATCACGCGTCCCGGCGCGGCGAGCCGGCGTGGTGAGCTCGACGCGGTTGCGTCGCTGTTGTCGGCCTATCGGGTCTTGCTGACGCTGACAGATCCAGCCACGCTCGACGGTGGGGACGTCATTCGCATGGGACGAACGCTGTACGTCGGACGGTCGGGGCGCACCAACGAGGCGGGCATCGAGCAATTGCGACGGCTCATCGCACCGCATGACTATCGTGTCGTGCCGGTGGATTTCGCCGGTTGCCTGCACCTGAAAAGTG
>JBDSML010000002.1:0-31613 GCA_039915865.1 Gemmatimonadaceae bacterium
TGCTCCGTCTGCTTCATGCCGAGCGAGATCTTCTCCTCGTTCGGATCGACCTTGAGCACCACCGCTTCGATCGTCTCGCCAATGCTGACGAGCTTCGACGGGTGCCGGACGTTGCGCGTCCAGCTCATCTCGGAAATGTGCACCAGGCCTTCGATGCCCGGCTCGAGCTCGATGAAGGCGCCGTAGTTCGTGATGCTGACGACCTTGCCCTGCACGCGCGTACCGACCGGATACTTCTCGGCGACGTCCTTCCACGGATACGACTGGAGCTGCTTGAGGCCGAGCGAGATGCGCTCGCGCTGCCAATCGATGTCGAGGACCTTGACCTCGAGCTCTGCGCCAATGGCGACGAGCTCGGACGGGTGCGAGATACGGCCCCACGACATGTCCGTGATGTGCAGCAGGCCGTCGACACCGCCGAGATCGATGAATGCACCGAAGTCGGTGATGTTCTTGACGACGCCCTTCCTGATCTGATCCTTCTCCAGCTCCTTCATCAGCTTCTCGCGCTTGCCGGCACGCTCGTTCTCCAGGATGACACGGCGGGAGACGACGATGTTGCGGCGGCGCTTGTTGAGCTTGATGATCTTGAACTCGAACTTCTGGCCAAGGAGCTCGTCGATGTTCGGGACGCGACGCAGCGCGATCTGCGAACCGGGGAGGAATGCGTCGACGCCCATGAGGTCGACGACCACACCACCCTTGATCTTCTTGACGAGCGTGCCTTCCACCGGCTGATCGTTCTCGTACGCCAGACGGATGCGCTCCCACACGCGCATGAAATCCGCCTTCTTCTTCGAGAGGACGACCGAGCCCTCCTGATCTTCGAGATGCTCGAGGAGGACTTCGACTTCATCGCCGATCTTGAGATCGGGGAAGTCCTTGAACTCTTCGAGGGGGACGCTGCCTTCCGACTTGAACCCGATGTCCAGGACAACCATGTTGTCGCGGATCTCGAGAACTTTTGCCTTGACGATTTCTCCCTCGTCAATGGAGGCCATCGTCCCGTTGTACATCTCCATCATCGTCTCGAGTTCGTCGGCTGAATAGCCTTCGTCGTCAACGAGTTCAGGGCGGAGATTGGCCAGCGGGCGAAGCACTGCGCGCTGCTTGTCACGCTTCTCGCGCGCGGTGAGCGCGGCTGCTTCGGTGAGGGTTTCGAGCTCAGTCATACCTGAAGGGTTTCTCCTGGATCGCGGATTATTTTCGCTCGCCGCAACGAGTCAAAGAGGATGCGCGCACCTTGTCCGGTGAACGCGAAAAGTCGCCATGCGGACAGTCGTCCGATGGCGGTGCGACACGAGGTTGATCCCGGAAGCACAGGTGAACCTCGCAATGTAGAGGCTCGATTGGCGATCGTCAAGCCTAAGTCACAGAGGGACGATGACTTACGGCGTGTGCCAGCGCCACGATCCGCTCCACCTGCTCGGCCTGCGTCAGGTACGTCGTATCGAGCAGCACCGCATCTTTCGCCTGGACGGTTTGCGTCGCGTCCTTCGAATCCCGCTGCACGAGCACATCCGTCTCCTCGGCCACCTCCTCATCCGTCGGCCGGCGCCCAAGGCGTTGCGTCAGCCGTCGCCGAGCGCGCTCCCACGGGTCCGCCACGAGAAAGACCTTCAGCGAAGCATCGGGAAAGACCGCCGTCCCCATGTCACGCCCGTCCACCACGACGTCGTGCGCCTCCGCCGCGCGGCGAACCTGCTCGTTGACCCACACGCGCACCGCTGGCATCACCGCCACACGGGAGACGTGAGCCGTCACCCCCATGCTCCGGATCTCCTCATCCACGGACTCGCCATCGATCAGCGTGACGAACGAGTGCTTCTCGGGCCGCAGCGTGATGCGCGATCCCTGTGCGACGACCTCCTCCCCAGCCCACGACTCGGGCGACCTGCCGCCACGAACCATCGCCGCCGTCAGCGCACGATAGAGCGACCCCGAATCCACGTGCCGATAGCCGAGCCGCTCCGCCACCCACTGCGCGGTCGACGACTTGCCCGATGCCGCTGGACCGTCGATCGCGATCGCAATGCGCTTCGCTCCGCTCACGCCGTCACCCGAGCGAGGTCGGCCCAGAACTCCGGATACGACACGGCAACGCATTCGCGGTCGTCGATGGCGATCTCGTTGCCCGGCATTGCCCCAAGCACGCCGAACGCCATCGCGAGACGATGATCGCCATGCGTGACGACAGTCCCGCGCAGGCGAGGACGCGTGCCGCGCACGACGAACCCGTCGGGCAGCTCGTCGGCATCCGCGCCAAGTGACTGCAGGTTGCTCACGACGGCGCTGATGCGATCGCTCTCCTTCACGCGCAACTCCTCTGCGCCGGTCACACGCGTCTCACCCTCGGCGTACGCGGCGATGCACGCGAGCAGCGGGAGTTCGTCGATGAGCGTCGGGATGGCTTCGGCGGGTATCGTCACGCCGCGCAGCGCAGCGCCCGCCGACACCAGCAGATCCGCGACGTATTCGCCGCTGCGCAGCGACTTGTCGCGCATGTCGATCGTCGCGCCCATCTCGGCAAGCGCAGCAAGAAATCCCGTGCGCGTTTCATTCACGCAGACGTTGCGCAACAAGAGCTCGCCCTGCGGCGCCAACGCCGCGAGCGCCGCGAAGAATGCGGCCGACGACGGATCGCCCGGCACCTGAAGGTCGAGCGGCGTGAGCGTCTGGCCGCCGAACAACAACACCGCACTTTCGTTCACCCATACTTCCGCGCCGTGTGCGGCGAGCAGTCGCTCGGTGTGGTCGCGCGACCGCGTCGGCTCGCGAACCGTCGCCTCGACGCCAGAGCACAGCGCCGCAAGGAGTACGCATGATTTCACCTGCGCGCTCGAGTTGGCGTTGTCCCACTCGATCTGCTGTAGCGCCCCGCCGCGCACGACCATCGGCAGTCCGCCCGTCTCGCTTACCTCGATCGTCGCACCCATCGCCTCCAGTGGGCGCTTGACGCGCCCCATCGGACGACGACTGAGACTCGCGTCGCCGATGAAGCGACCGGTGAGTCCGGATCCGGCGACCACGCCGGCGAGCAGTCGCGCCGACGTCCCGCTGTTGCCGCAGTCGAGGTCCGTATTCGGTGGACGCAGTCCCTGCGGACCTATCCCCGTAAACTCCATCGATGGGCCGAGTGCCGGAATGTCGACACCAAGTGCGCGCAACACACCGGCGGTGGAGTGCACGTCGGCAGACGGCAGGATGTCGCGCACGCGCGACGGCCCTTCCGCCAGCGCACCGAAGATCAGTGCGCGATGCGAGATCGACTTGTCGCCGGGCACACGCAGTTCGCCGGCGACATGCAAGCGTGTAGCGGTCAGCGGAGCCATCCTTCCAGTGCGGTGGCGAGGTCTGTCCGCTCGTCGCGGTACTTCACGATGATCGGGGTCTGCAGCGAGAGTCCCTGCTCGGCGCCCCAGCCGCTCGCTACGTGACGCGCGCCCGGAACCACGACCGCGCCAGCGGGAATCTCGAGTGGTTGGTTTGCGCTCGCGCGATACACGCGTTCGTGCACGAGGTCATACACGGGCGTGCCGCGCGTGAGCACCACACCAGCCGCAAGAACCGCCTTGGACCGCACGACCGTTCCCTCATACACGCCGCAGTTGCCGCCGACCAGCACGTCGTCCTCGATCACCACGGGCGCGGCGTTCACCGGTTCGAGCACGCCGCCGATCTGCGCCGCCGCACTCAGGTGCACGCGCTCACCGATCTGCGCGCACGAGCCCACGAGTGCGTGCGAGTCCACCATCGTCCCCGCGCCGACATACGCGCCGACGTTCACGTACATCGGCGGCATGCACACGACGCCAGGCGCGAGATACGCGCCGCGCCGCACCGCCGACCCGCCGGGCACCACGCGCACGCCGTTCGACAGAGCGAGCGTCTGCGGCGGATACGTGTGCTTGTCGAAGAAGGAGAGCCGCGGCTCGCCATGGTGTCCGCCGAGCGACATGTCGGCGGTACGTCCGACGCGGAAGCCGAGCAGGATACCTCGCTTCACCCACGTCACCGCCTGCCAGTTCCCATCCGCATCACGCTCGGCCGCGCGAACGACGCCCCGCTCCAGCGCGCCAAGCAACGCATCGACGATTTGCTCCGCATCATCCGGAAGTGTCTCACCCGCCGGTGTATCCGCATACCGGAGCAAACCGGCAACGAATTCGTCGTCGAGCACGCGCCCGTCGGTCGACGTCACGACAGGACTCCAGCGGCACGCAGCGCGTCGCGGACGATCGGCGTCTTCGACTCGTCGAGCGGCACGAGCGGCAGGCGAAGGATGTTCTCGAACTTGCCCATCATCGTGAGCGCTGCCTTCACCGGAAGTGGATTCGACTCGATGAATGCCGCGCGCATCCACGGAATGAGCTGCATGTGAACGTGTTGTGCCTCCTCGAGCTTGCACGCTCGGCCGAGTTGCACGAGCTCCGTCATGAGACGAGGCACGACGTTCGACACCACGGAGATGAGGCCATCTCCACCGAGTGCGAGGATCGGAAGCGTAAGCTCGTCGTCGCCGGAGAGCACCGTGAAGCCCGCCGGCTTGCCGCGAATGCAGTCGGTGATCTGCGGCAGATTGCCGGACGCTTCCTTGATGCTGACGATGCGCGGATGCCACGCCATCTCGAGCGTCGTGGCCGCATCGATGTTGCTACCAGTGCGACCCGGCACGTTGTAGATGATGATCGGCAGGCGAACGGCGTCGGCGATCGCTGTAAAGTGCGCGACGATCCCGCGCTGCGGCGGCTTGTTGTACATCGGCGACGCGTGCAGCAGGTGCGTCGCACCAGCCTCCTGCATCGCATGCGACAACTCGATTGCCTTGAGCGTGTCGTTCGACCCCGCTCCCGCGACGACCGGCACACGCCCCCTCACCTGCTCCACCGTGATCTCGACGACGCGCCGCTGTTCGGCGAGCGTCATCGTCGCCGCCTCGCCGGTCGATCCGCAGGGAACGACGAAGTCGATACCTTCGTCGAGCTGCCAGTCGACGAATCCGCGCAGTGCACGCTCGTCGATCGAGCCACTGGCCGTGAACGGCGTGGCAAGGGCGGTTCCGCAGCCGACCAACCTGGTGTCAGTCATCTCGCTCCGGTCGGTGCGGTTGAGAGTACATCCTGCATTCCAAACACCCCCGTGCGTCCGACCAGCCACCGCGCGGCGACGAGCGCACCTTCGGCGAACACGCGGCGGTCTCTCGCCTCGTGCACGAGACGCACCTGCTCGAACGGTGCATCGTAGATGATCTCGTGCGTCCCGGGCACCGATCCGACGCGCACGCTCGTGATGGCGAGCTGGCGGCCCGTCGCCGCCTCGACCGTGGCGGCGAGCGCGGCTCCCGTGCCGGATGGCGCATCCTTCTTTGCGCTGTGGTGCGTCTCGATCATGTGCGCCTCGAAACCTTCGACTCCATTGAACAACCGTGCCGCCTCGGCCACCACGCGATCGAAGATCGCCACGCCGACAGAGAAGTTGGGCGCCGCAAGCAGCGCGCCGTTCGCGCGCTCGACCTGGGCCCGTACCTCGGGCATCTGCTGGTACCAGCCGGTCGTCCCCACGACCACTGGACATCCCGCCGCCAGACAGGCCCGAATGTTCGACGGGGCCGCATCGGGGACGGTAAACTCGATCGCCACCTGTGCGTCGCGCAGCGCCTCGCGCGTCACCGTCGTCGCCGCCGAGCGCGAGGGGTCGATCTCCGCAACGACCTCGAAGCCCCGATCGGGCGCGAGCTGAGACAGCGCGTGGCCCATCTTGCCCATGCCGATGAGCGCAAGCTTGATCGTCGTCACGAGACCTGCCCACCGCGTGTGAAGAACGCCGCGTGCAGCCGCTGCATGGCCGGATGCACGTGCTCACCGTCGACGACCACGGTCAGGTTGATGCCGCTCGAGCTCAGCGACAGCATGTGCACGCGCAGGTCACCGATCGCCTCGAGCGCGGTCGCCATCGCCGAGCCGCCATCGCTCAGGCCATTGCCGACGATCGACACGATGCCGCGATTGCGTTCCATCGTCACGTCGCCAAGGGCGCGAAGATCCACCACGAGCGCCTCGAGCCGCGACGCGTCGTCGATGGTGACCGATACACTCACCTCGGATGTGGCCACCACGTCAACGGACGTGTGATGATTCTCGAAGACGGCGAACAGCCGCCGCATGAAGCCCTCCGTCAGCAACATCCGCGGACTGCGCACCTTGAGCAGCGTCACGCCGCTCTTGCCGGCGATCGCGGTCACCGCGCGGCGGGGCGCATCGAAGGTGATGAGCGTGCCGGTGCCCTCCGGCCGTCGCGAATTCAATACCCACACCGGAATGCCACGCATGACGGCCGGCGCAATCGTGTTGGGATGAAGCACCTTCGCTCCGAACGACGCCAGCTCCGACGCCTCCTCGAAGCCGATGCGCTCGATGAGCTGAGCTTCGGGCACGACGCGCGGATCGCATGTCAGCATGCCGTCCACGTCAGTCCATATCTCGATCGCCTCGGCCTGCAACGCCGCGCCGACGAGCGACGCGCTGTAGTCGCTGCCACCACGTCCGAGCGTCGTCGTGATGCCGCTGCCTTCCGCCGACCCGATGAAGCCGCCCATCACGGGAATCTTCCCGGCGCGCACGATCGGCATGATGATGCGCTGCGAGGCTTCGGCGATCGCCTCGGCGTGCGGCTCGGCGCGCGTGAACTGCGAGTCGGTGATCATCACCTGACGCGCGTCCACGTGCTCCGCATCGAGCCCGTGCCGCTGAAACGCGGCGACCACGAGCACCGACGACAGCTGCTCGCCGAGCGAGGCAATCGTGTCGAGCGACCGCGGCGTGAGGTCACCGAGCGTGCGCAACGCCTCGGCGAGATGTGCCAACTCGTCGAACATCGCCGAGAGCTCACTGCAGATGTCCGTCGACGCGTCCTTGTCGTCGCGGAGCAGAAGCTCCGTCTGCGTGAGGTGCCTGTCGCGCAGCCCTTCCACGGCACGCAGCGCCCCGATCAGCTGGCCCTTGGCCGCCTGTTCGGCGATCTGCAGCAGCTGGTTCGTTGCGCCACCAAGTGCGCTGACGACGACGATCGGCTGCCGGTCGCGTCGTTCTTCGATGATCGATGCAGTGCGCGCGATCGATTCCGCATCGCCGACGGAGGTTCCGCCGAACTTGCAGACGATCACGCGCCCTTCACCTGGTCTTTCGCGACGAGCAGCTCGGCGTTGAGCACGGAGGCGCCGGCTGCACCGCGAATGGTGTTGTGCCCCATGGCGACGAGCTTCACATCGAAGAGCGCGTCGTCGCGCACCCGGCCAACCGTGACCGTCATGCCCTTGCCGACGTCGACATCGCGGCGCGGCTGCGGACGATCGGGCAGGTCGGTCACGAGCAGCGGATGCTCGGGCGAGCTGGGGAGACCGCGCGACGCCGACTTCCCCTTCCAGCCGCGCAACACGTCGAGCGCCATGCCGGCGTTCACGCGCGTCTCGAACTCCACGGACATGCACACGGTGTGGCCGTGCTCCACGGGAACGCGGTTCGCATGCGCACTGATGACGATCGGCGCTGCTTCCACCCGCGAGTCGACGAGCCGGCCGAGCATCTTCTGGATCTCGGTTTCGATCTTCGGCTCTTCACCGCCGATGTACGGAATGACGTTGCCGAGAATGTCGAGCGACGGCACGCCGGGATAGCCGGCACCCGAGACGGCCTGCATCGTCGCAATGAAGACGCGCTTGATGCCGAACGCTTCGTGCAGCGGCGCCAGCGGCATCGCCGCCATGATCGACGCACAGTTGGCGTTCGTGACGATGCCGCCCTTCCATCCACGGTTGATGCGCTGCACACCAAGCAACGCGAGATGGTCTGCATTCACCTCGGGGATGACGAGCGGAACGTCCGCCTCCATGCGGAAGTTCTTCGCGTTGCTGAGGACCATCCGGCCGGCCGTCGCGAATGCCATCTCCACGTCGCCGGCAACCGCTGCATCGAGCGCGGAGAACACCAGCGGCGACGAGACGTCAGCGGTGTCGCAGGGCAACACCACCATGTCGCGAACCGACTCGGGCATGTCGCTGCTGCCCACCCACCTCGTGGCGTCGCGATACGTCTTGCCCGCCGAGCGCTCCGATGCCGCGAGCTCGGCAAGGCGAAACCACGGATGGTCCGCGAGCAGCTTGATGAACGTCTGGCCCACGGCGCCCGTGGCGCCGAGGACGGCCACCGCTGTGCGGCGATCGGGGACGTTGCTCATGAAGCCAGCACCGCGCGTGCGATGCGCTCGTACGCATCGACCGCATTGCGCAGCTCATCGACGTCGATGTACTCGTCGGTGGTGTGCGCCACGTGAATCGAGCCGGGTCCGAACAACAATGGAGTCCCCCATCGGCTGAGGAGTGGAATGTCCGACGTATACGCCACCGGAGCGACGTCGAATCCGTCGATCGTGTGAAACCGCTGCGTCGGGATGTGCGAGCCCCACTCGAGCTCCGCTTTTCCCTCGGCCCACTTCACGATCGCTGCACGCAGCGGCGCGACGTCGCTGACGAGACGGAACATCAGCTCGGACTCGCAGAGCGCCGGAATGATGTTCGCCTCGGTGCCGCCATGGATGGTGCCGATGTTGACCGTCGTCTCACCGAGGAGCGGATCAGTGGGCAGCGGCAGCTGCCTGACGGTCGGCAGCAATGCGAGCATGGGCTCGATGGCGGAGACGCCGAGCTCCGCATATGCGGAGTGGGCAGCGCGTCCGCGCGTGCGTACGATGACGCGCTGCGAGCCCTTTGCCCCCGAGGCGAGCTTGCTCTCAGTGGGTTCGCCGTTGACGAGAAACCTGCTCGTGGCGGCGAGATGGTTCGCGGCGCGCGCGCCGTCCGAACCCTTCTCTTCGCCCACGACGAACAGCAGATCGATGCGCTGTTCGCCTGACGCAGCCAACCGCTCCGCAGCGCAGAGCATGGCGGCAGCGATCCCTTTCGCATCGCACGCACCGCGGCCGTAGAGACGATTCTTCTCGAGCCGCGGTGCAATGTACGGCGGCACGGTGTCGAGATGCGTCGAGAAGGTCACACCGTTTCCGGCGCGCGACGCCCACACATTGGCGCGGCCCTTGGTGACTTCCTGCGTCGTGACATTCCAGCCGCGCGCAATGAGCCAGCGTGCGACGAAGTCGACGGCTGGGCCCTCGTGAGCGGTGGACGATTGAATGGCGAGTAACTCTGCGGCGAGCGCGACGACGTCGGTCATGGGGACAAAATAGCGAAGGGCCGCGCATCGCGCGGCCCTCCTGTCGACGAGCGGGTGCGAAGCGCGCTTCCTACAGTTCGCCCGCCAGCACGCGACGGTGAATCTCCGAGTAGTCGATCGGCAGTGAACGTCCGGTTTCCACGGCGAGATCCTCGAGCGCGTTGAGGAGCGCGCGCTTGAGACGACGGCCGCCGCCGCCTGACGGCAGCGTGCGCAACGTGGCCGCGAGCAGCTGCGGGTCGCCGAGATATTCGTCAACGGTGGCTGTCGATGTCGCGGAGATGTTCGTGCCGGATGCGGAGATCTCGGCCGACAGTGCGTGCGTTGGAACATGCTGCCCGGCGACGAGCGTGGCCGACTCCACCGCAAGTGCCGACGCGAGCCGCTCACGCAGCGACGTGGTCAATTCCGACTTGCCCGTCATGACCCGCCACAGCTGCTGTCGCGAGGTACCGGCGTGCCGAGCCAGCCTCTGCTTGGAGACCCCTCGCTCGATCCGCAGAATTTCCAGACGTTTTCCCAACGCCGTCAGCTCGGCGGCCCCAGCCGACACGTCCTGATCGCCACTCACTTCAGTTGACATACGTTACAGTCCGCTCTAGATTAACTCGCCGAACAATCACCGAAAGTAGGTGACGTCCGTTACATAGTTTAGGAGCCGATGTGGCGAAAGTCAAGAAAATTGCCCGAAAACGGACCGTTCGTAACGTCAAGGTCGCCAAGAAGTCGGTCAAGAAGACCAAACGGGCGGCTCCTCACAAGAAACCGACAAAGAAGCGTATGCCGGTTGCGGTCCGCAAACGACCAAAGCCGGTCGTGGCCGCCCCGGCTGTGAAAGTCGACATCAAGGAGCTCGACCCCATTCGGAAATGTGGACCCGGCACTTCCGTCCAGATACTGCTCCGCGTCATCGAGCGGGTCGACGGAAAGTCCACGAGCCATCTCGTCTTCTTCGACAAGTATGGATGGTACTGCGATCACGGGCCTGGGTGTCCAGCCGTAGCGTACGCCCGCAAGGGACGCCGGCACCTCGCGGTACCGACGAGACGGTAACTGAAAAGGGCGGGCGCGTTGAGCGCCCGCCCCTCTCGCAGCGCAACGGCCCTGCGCTACTTCACCAGGACGCTCTGGCTACTCGTACCGGTGAGGCCACTCGCATCCCTCACCGTGAGCTTGATGACGTACGACCCGGGTGCAGCCCAGGTGTTGTTGGCGCCGGCACCGCCGTGTGTCTCGGACCGTCCGTCGCCCCAGTCCCAGGCGTAGGACACGACGCCCACATCGTCAGCGGATGCGCTGCCGCTGAGCGCACACTTCCTCGACCCGTTGCACGTCCAGGTGAATCGCGAGACGGGTGCCTGATTCACCGGAGTTGGCGTGGTGATCGTGATGTTGCGTGTGACCGTGGCGGTCGCGCCCTGCGCGTCCTTCGCGGTGAGCATGATGACGTGTGACCCGACCGACAGGTTGCTCTTCGCGAGCGACGTCCCCGTTCCGAGCAGGCCATCGAGGTTGCTCGTCCAGATCAGCGACGTGCCCGTGAGCGCGCCGTCCTCCTGATCGTTGCCCGCGCCCAAGAACGCGACGCTGGTGCCCTGGACGAACGTCGCGCCGGCCGCGGGCGACGACATCGACGCGGTTGGCGCGTGATTGCTCGCCGACGGCAGCTGCACGCTGGCCGAGACGCTGTTCGTCTGTCCACTCGCGTCGGTCACCGTCAGCGTCACCGTGTACGTGTTCGGCGACAGGAATCCGTTCCTGGCAGTCGCGCCGGCGTGCTTCTCGCTGCGGCCGTCGCCCCATGTCCACGCGTAGGAGACGATGCCCACGTCGTCGGTGGACGCGCTTCCGTCGAACATGCACGACAGCGATTGGCACGAGAAGCTGAAGCGCGCAACCGGCGGCTGATTCGGCGCCGACACGCTCACGGTCTTCGTCCTGGTGTTCGTCCCGTTCGCGTCGGTCACCGTCAACGTCACCGTATACGTTCCCGCCGCACCATACGTGTGGCTCGGCGCCTTACCCGATCCGCTCGTCGCATCTCCGAACGTCCAGCCATACGTCGCCGTGGAGAGAGCGGTGGTGCTGGTACCATCGAAGTTGCACGCCAGGGCCGAGCAGCTCGCCGTGAAGTTGGCGACCGGCGGCGTGCCGACGGCAACGAAGCCGGAGTACACGAGCAGATTCGGCGTGCTGGCAGGTACGCCGATGAGCGCGTTCGACGTCGCATTCGACACGAGGGCACTCCGCACCTGCGCAGGAGTCGCCGTGGGGTGCGCCTGAAGGTAGAGCGCCGCAGTACCAGCGACGTGCGGCGATGCGAATGACGTACCGTCGTTCACTCTCGTCGCCGTGGTGCTGCCGAACCAGGCCATTCTTATGTCCTCGCCCGGTGCACTGATGTCCACGCACGGACCAAAGCTGGAGAAGCTCGCGAGGTGATCCGTGATGTTCGTCGCGCCCACGGTGAGCGCATTCGGCGTGTTCGCCGGCGACGACGTGCAGGCGTCGTTGGCATTGTTGCCGGCAGCGACCGCGTACACGACGCCCGAGCTGATCGATGTTTCGATCGCCTGGGTCAGTGCGGGCGAGAGGTTGACGCTCATGCTCACGTTCGCAACGGCCGGCAATGTGCGATGCGCGGTGACCCAGTCCACGCCGGCCAGCACGGTAGACGTCGTGATGTTCGCCGCGCAGTCGACGACGCGCACGGCCACGAGCTTGACGTTCTTCGCGACGCCGTACTTCGCGCCGCCCAACAGGCTGGCGACGCCGGTGCCGTGTCCATGGCAGTCGGCCGCCGTACCGCCCACCGTCACTTCGTCGACACCCTTCACGGCGCGTCCACCGAACTCGGTGTGGGTGTAGTTGATGCCGGTGTCGATGATGTATGCGGTGACACCGGTGCCGTCCGCGTTGTAGACGTACGTGGTGTTCAGGGGGAGGGTGCGCTGATCGGTGCGATCGATTCCCCATGGCGCGCTGGTCTGCGTCGATTGCAGCGTCACCACCTGATCCTGCTCGACGTAATCCACGTTCGGATCGAGGCGCAGGGCGGATGCCTGTGCGTCGGTGAGCGCCAGAGCGGCTCCCTTGATCGCGGTGGTATACACGCGGCTGACCGTGGTCTGGTGTTGCACCGCCATGGCTGCCGCGAGCGACGACACGTTCGGCACACTGGCCTTGTACACGACGATGTAGCGGCCAGGGATCGGGGCGCTCACGGATCGCGAGAGCGATGGACGAGGTGAAGCGATGTGGGTCTGCGGAGCGGCGGGACCTGGGTTGTCGGCGCAGCCCACCAGCAGGCTCGCGACAACGATGAACGCAACGGCGCGATTCATTCGTGAGTATTCCGGAGTTTGAGAGACAGCGCAGCGAATCGAGGCGAGACGAGTCCCGTCGCGTGAGGGCATCGTGAAACTGGCGGGCTCGCAGCAAGAATCGGGCGTGCGGAAGACGACGTCAAGCCCAGTCACGCGACCGAGACAATGCACTGCGAACGGATGTGCCGGGACCGGGGATCGAACCCGGATGTCCTTGCGGACACAAGATTTTAAGTCTCGCGCGTCTGCCAGTTTCGCCACCCCGGCGCCCAGCCCGATCGAGCACGAACGGGGGAGCATCAGCTCCCCCGTTCGGCGTCCTTCAACAACTCCAAAAAGCGGGAGACGGGACTCGAACCCGCGACCCCAACCTTGGCAAGGTTGTGCTCTACCAACTGAGCTACTCCCGCAACAACGACCCAATATATCCGAGGTGGACGATCAAAGGGAAGTTGAAGCGCGCATCATCCCTTCATGCCGAGCACGTGGACCGCGTGCCATGCCGTTGCCGCGAGCAATCCGGACAACGCCGCATCGCCACCATTGGCGACAGCCAGCCCGTTCGCGTCCACGATTTCCGCAGCGAGACCGCCGTGCAGCGGCGCGCGACGCAGCCACTCGAGGACATGCTCACCGTCTGGACCAAGCAGTCGGCCGATCTGTCGCACGAGCGATGCGCTGTCGGGCGCAATCGCCTTGACGGTGCGACGATAGAGCGAGTCCTGGCGATCGAGCGCCTCGTACAGCGGCAGCCACAGCGCGCTCGCCGACGCGACGTCCTCTTCCGACCGATGGCCGGCGAGGTCGATCGAGGCGGCAAGCTTCCCCTTCGGATCGCGATCGGGCGCGAAGTGCCGCTTGATCGCCGCGCGCACGGCCGCCGGATCCTCCACTTCGCGCGCGCTCTGCTCGTCGAGCGTGCGACGCAGGATCTCCAGCGCCTGCGCGACCACCGCGTTGCCGTGCACCGTGAACGGATACGCGGTCGCGTCGCCGGACGTCGTGACGTCGGTCGAGTACAGCGGCACGCGCGAGTCGCGACGATCCTTGAGGTCGTCGCCCGTGAGGTAGAGCGCATCACCGATCGCCGGCTCGTCGACCATCGCATCGTCGCCCGTGTCGCGAATGTATCGGTCGACGGCGATTGGATAGGCAGCAACGCCCTCGATCGCAAAGCCCGGCTCGAACAGCGTGCCGTCGAGATAATGCACGCCTCGACCGGGCGCGTATGCATGCAGCTCGCACATGCGCAGCAGGAGCTCGCGCGCGAGACCGGCGTCCGCGAGTTGGATGGCGGGCAGCGTCCACATGAGCGCGTCCCAATCGCGCACCGTGACGCCGGCCCCATGCCACGGGGCACGCGTGCGGACCAGGTAGTAGTGCGCGTCGTCGAGCGCGCGCCCCACACCGTAGAAATACGCGAACAGCAGGTTGCGATTGATCAGGCGATCGATCGCCTCGGCGCCCGTGCTCTGCTCGAGCTGTTGGAGCGCGTCGCGCGTGCCGGCGAGCAACGCTCGCCATCCGCGGCGCTGCAGCACCGCGGCCGTGGCTTCGGCGCCATCACGCTCCGGACCGGCCGCGAGATAGAATGCTGCTTGCCCACTCGCACCGGGTCCGACGTCCACCACGCGCGACATCGAGAAGCTGGTCCCCTGCACCGCGACCGCCGCGTCGCCATCGGTGCACAGCGCGAGCGCCGCGAGCCCCGGCTGTGCACTGCCCTCGAGAAGCACGAGTCCTTCCGCGGTGCGCGAGACGCGCGACGCATCCTCCGCCGGACGGCCCGTGCGGACGCGAATCTGCCGATAGCCGAGCTGGCCTTCCATGCGCACAGCGATGCGGCGCGTCGCGGTGCCGCGATTCTCGAGCCCGAACACATACACCGCTCCGGCGACGTCCGCATCTCGTCCGTACGGTGCGAACACCGTCCCGCGGACGATGACGTCGCGCAGCGTACAGGTGAACGTCGGCAGCCAGGCGGCCGCGCGCTCCCACACCATGGTGCCAGCGGACAAGTCCTGCACCACGCCGTCGATCTCGATGACGGGCTTGAGCAGCGCCGGCCCCTCGCCGTCGACGAATCCTGCGCTGCCAGCGAACTCCACGGCGGCACGTGCACCGCGGTGCAAGACGCCGATCGCGTAGATTGCCCCGTCCGCCGGATGGATGCATGGCAACGCGAGCCAGTGATTGCCGGTGAGCTGCCAGGGAACGTTCGGTAGTGCTGTGTGTGTCACGAAAGCGTGCGTGGTGAAGTTGATGGGCGTGCGCACCAATGATAACCTTCCGGCCCATGCCTTCGCTCGTGCGATACAGATCTCATCCGCGCCACACCCTCGCGCGACGCCAGTGGCTCATTGCCATTCTCGGCGCCGCGCTCTCCGCGACGACACCCGCGCGACTGCTCGCGCAGGTGTATCCGTCGCATACCGACGACGCCGCCCCGGTACCGAAGGGGGTGCTTCGCGTGAAGGTGACGACGGTCTGGACGCGCTTCGACGAACGCTTCACGTCGTCCGGTCGCAGGCCGCTGAGCGACGACATCGCCACTGACTCGTTGGGGGCGCGTCAGTTTCCGCGGCTCACGCCCGTCGAGCAGGGATTGCAGGCGCTGACGAATGATCCGCTCACGCGGCTGAGTTTCGGCCGCCTCGCGGCGAGAAGCGACGTCCGTATCGTCACGACGCCATTCGCTTTCGAGTACGGAGTATCGCGTCGATTGAGCATTGGCGTCGTCGTTCCGGTGGTGCAGACTCGGCGGAACATTCAGCTGCGCATGAATCAGGATTCGCTCGGCCGCCTCGACTCCACCGGCAACGTGGGCTGGATACCCGAACGCTTGCGACAGAACGCTGCAACCGTGAACCAGCAGGTGTTCGCCGGATTCCAGAATGCCGCGGACAGCCTTACGAAGTTGCTCGCCAACTGCCCGGCGAATCCCAACGCTGCCGGTTGCGCGACGGTGCTCGCCAACACGGCCGACGCCAGCTCGACGCGGCTCGCCGTACAGCAGTTCGCTGCAGCGGTTAAGGCAGCACTCGGCACGGACTCGGCATCGGCCTATGTTGCGCCGAGGCTGAACAGCGTCCTCGCGACACGCATTCAAGACCAGCGCACCCTGCTCAACGCCAAGGTGCAGAAGTATCTTGGCGCCGGAGCCGGTGCTGCCACGGACGTCTTCAGCACGGCGAGCCCCTTCGCGTATGTCGATCTCCAGGGGCGGAACGGCGCGCAGGGACTGTTGCAGAGTCCCTTGGGTGGCGGCTTCGATTCCATTCAGACGACGAACACGCTGCGATTGAATGGGTTCACGATTGGTGCACAATACCTGCTGCTCGATCGCTTCCAGCTCGATACACTGCCGATCAAGGGCGTGCAGACCCGCATTCTCGTTGGCGGCGCGTTCCGCTACCAGCCGACGTTCATCGACTCGACGCGGAAATTTGGACTGGTGTCGGATGGCGACGGCTCGGGCATCGAAGTCCGATCGGCGATGGACGTCATCTCCGGCCGGCTCGGCGCGACGATCGCCGGACGTTTCGTGAAGTCGCTGCCGCGGACGATGGACGGTCCAGTACTCGGCGACCCCGACGCATTCTACCTGTCACCGGCGTTCGGCTCGGTGACGAGCACCGCCGGAACGGTGATCGGTGTGGACGTCACGCCCCGTTTCCTCTTTGGCGACTGGTTCGCCCTCGATGGCCACTACGGCTACGAGCGCAGGGGCGCGACGACGTACGACGTCGGTGCCTCGACAGAGACGTGCGCGTTCTGTGCACCGTTCTCGCCGAACACGTCGGCGCGGTCGTCACAGTTCGTCGGGGTCGGCCTGCGCTACTCGACGGCAGATGCGTACCTGCGCGGGCTTGCGAAGACTCCGATCGAAGTGTCGTTCACGCACCTCGAGGCGATCAGCGGCGATCCCGGCGTGCCGAAGATTCGTCGCGACCAGATTCAGCTGCGGTTGTACTTGAACGTTCGCACTGGGAAGTAAAGCTCAGCCCTTACGCGCACGCTTTGCCTGGCGCGCCGGAACAGCCGCCGGTCGATCAGCCGGCAGCGTCGCCGCACTCTCGAGCAACTCACGGGCATGCGCGCGACTCACTTCACTCTCGGGATCGCCGCCGAGCATTCGGGCGATCTCCGCGACGCGTTCGTCGCCATCGAGGACGACCACGTCCGCTGTCGTCACGCCGCCGCGTGCACCCTTGCTGACGAGGATGTGGTGATGTCCGCGCGCGGCGATCTGCGGCAGGTGCGTAATGGCGAACACCTGATGATATCTCGCCACGCGCCGCATCGTCTCGCCCACCTGCAGCCCCACGCGGCCGCCGATGCCCGCGTCCACTTCGTCGAAGATCAGCGTCGAGACACGATCGAGCCGCGCGAGAATCGTCTTGAGTGCGAGCATCACGCGTGACAGCTCACCGCCCGACGCAACGCGCGCGAGCGGCCGCTGTTCGTGGCCGACGTTCAGCGAGACACGAAATTCCACCGCCTCCGCGCCGTCGGGACCGATCTCACGCAGCGGCAACAACGCCGCATGAAAATGGCCGTCGTTCATCCCGAGGTCGGGGAGCACGTCATCGACCGCGCGGCCGAGCCGTTCCGCCGCCGTCGTGCGAGCGGTCGTCAGGGCTCGCGCGCGGTCCTCCAGCGCGACAAACGCGGCCTTCTCCGTTGCCTCGAGTGTGCGGAGGTCGAGCCCCGCGGAGTCGACGAGGTCGAGCTCAGCGCGCGCCTTCGTGCCCTGGTCGATCACCTCGGCCAACGTGGCGCCGTACTTCTTCGTCAGCTTGAACAGCAGGTCGCGGCGACGACGCACTTCGTCCAGGCGTGACGGATCGAGGTCGACGGCCGATTCGTACTCGCTCAACTCGCGCGCGAGCGCCTCGAGCGCATAGTACGCGTTGTCGTACAGCTCCTGCAGGCGCGCCAGCGTCGGATCGATCCGCTGGATCGTCGCGAGCAGCCGTTCGATTCCGGCGAGGCGCACGAGCACGGTCTCCTCGTCGCCCTCGATGGCCGTCGAGATGCCGGTCGCGAGCTCGCGCAGTTCCTCGGCGTTCTCGAGGCGCCGTGCTTCGTCCTCGAGACGAACGTCCTCTCCGTCGACGAGCTTCGCGCCTTCGATCTCCTGCACGACATGGCGCAAGTAGTCCGCGCGCTTCTCCGCATCGGAGCGACGGCGCTGCAGGTCGGCGATGGCGCGACGCGCGGTGGCCAGTGCGGCATGCGCCTCGCGAACGCCGACCGCCTGCTCGGTGGAGCCGGCGAATGCATCGAGGATGCGGCGCTGCGCGTCGCCCTCGAGGAGCGTCTGCGCCTCGTGCTGCCCGTGCAGGTTGACGAGCAGCCGCCCCACCTCGGCAAGGATGGTCGCGCTGACCGTGGTACCGTTCACCCATGCGCGCGTGCGCCCCGCCGCCGCAATCTCACGCTTGAGGACGACCAGCGGCTCCTCGGCATCGATGCCGCGCTCGTCGAGCAGCGCGGCGATCTCCGGACGATCCGCCACATCGAACACACCCTCCACCGTGGCACGCTCGGCACCGGTGCGAATGAGGTCCGCGCTCGCGCGTTCGCCGAGGAGGAGCCCGAGTGCACCGACGATGATCGACTTTCCCGCGCCCGTCTCACCGGAGAGGACGTTGAACCCCCGGGCAAGCGGCAGCGTGAGTGACTCGATGATCGCGAAGTTCTTGATCCGTAGCTCAGTCAGCATCGAGTGCGTTCGTCGCGCTCGAGCAAGCCTCCCCATTGCAGCTTTTCGCGCATGGTCGTGAAAAAACTCGACTCTGGAAATCGGATGATTGGCACGGGATGCGGCGACCGTCGCACCACCAGGGTCTCGCCGAGAGCAAAGGTGGCACCGACTTGTCCATCCACCGTCACCAAAAGTTCGTCGGGACCATCTTCTACCCGCACGGTGATTTCGGAGGTGGGCGGCAGAACGAGGGGCCGCAGCGCCAGCGTATGGGCGCTCACGGGCGTGACGATGATTGTCTCCAGCGTCGGGAACACGACAGGCCCGCCGGCGGAGAGATTGTACGCGGTGGATCCCGTCGGTGTCGCGAACACGATGCCGTCGCCGGCGTAGTGCGCGACGGTCTCGCCGTTCGCCTGCACCCACATCGTCACGACGCGCGCGAATCCGCCCTTGTGAATCACGACGTCGTTGAGCGCCCGCCACGACGCTCGTTCCTTCCCCCCGACGTCCTGGACGCGGGCATCCAATGCCATCCGCGACTGGACGACGTACGAACCCTCGGCGAGACGGATGAGCGCGTGCTCGAGCTCCTCGGCCGGGCAACAGGTGAGAAAGCCGAGTCGTCCGAGGTTGATCCCGAGGATGGGCACGGGATGCGCCTCGACGATGCGCGCGGCGCGGAGCAGCGTGCCGTCGCCGCCAAGCGTGAGCATCGCGTCCACTTCGCCCGGCACGATGCGCGGCGCGCCGTCGCCGGCGAGATGCGCAATGCTCTCCTCATACGACAGGGTGAGGTCGAGCGATGGCGCGAGGCGCTGCAGCGTCGCCAGGACGCCGGACAGTCCGTCGTATCCGAGATGACCGGCGACGCCGAGGCGGGTCACCCGGTGAGTGCCTCGCTCTCGTGGAGCGCGCGCACACGCTCCGCGATGCCAGTCGCGTCGAGCCCCAGCGACGCGAGCTGCTTCGTTCGCGACGCCGCGTAAATGATCCGATCGGGCACGCCGTGCGCATGTACACGAATGGCCGGATCATGTCGCTGAATCACCGTCGTCATGTACGCGCCGAATCCGTTGATCACCGTGCCCTCTTCGACGACGAGAATCTGGCGATGCTCCGCGAGAATGGCGGCGAGCGTCACTTCGTCGTACGGCTTGAGGTAACGGCAGTTCACCACCGTGACGTCGAGCCCTTCGCTGCCGAGCGTCCCTGCGGCGGCGAGCGCCGTGTCCACCATCGTTCCGACGGCGAGAATCGCGACCTCACTGCCGTGGCGAACCACTTCCCACGTCGCGTGCGGCGTCGCGGCGATGTCCTTGATGTCGGGCACAGGCGACGACACGACGTCGCGCGGATAGCGAAGGCAGAACGGCCCGCCGTCATGCTCGATGCCGGCGCGGAGCAGTGCGAGCATCTCGCGTCCGTCGCGCGGCGCGGTCACCGTCATATTCGGAACGGCGAGCATGTACGCGATGTCGTAGAGGCCGGCGTGCGTCTCGCCATCTTCGCCGACGACGCCGGCGCGGTCCATCGCGAACACCACCGGCAGCGACTGGATCGCGCAGTCGTGGATGATGTTGTCGTACCCGCGCTGCAGGAACGTCGAGTAGATCGCGACGACCGGACGCAGCCCGCGCGTCGCCAGGCCCGCGGCAAAGGTGACCGCATGCCCCTCGGCGATGCCGACGTCGAAGAACCGCGACGGATGCGCCTTCGCGAACGCGCCGACACCCGTGCCACTCGGCATCGCCGCCGTGATCGTGACGACCTTCTTGTTCTCGGTGCCGAGCTCGGCGAGTCCCTTGCCGAAGACCGCGGTGTACGTGGGATTCGCGGCGGACGTCTTGAGCTGCTTCCCGGTGGACGGATCGTGTCCCGGCGGCAGCGCGTGCCACTTCTCGCCCGTCGCGTGTTCGCCGGCGGGAAAGTCCTTCCCCTTCTGCGTGATGACGTGCACCAGCCTCGGCCCACCCATCTCGCGGACGGCGGCGAAAGTGTCGATCAGCGCGTCGATGTCGTGGCCATCGATGGGGCCGAAGTAGCGGAAGCCGAGCTCCTCGAACAGCACGCCGGGTGTGAGGAAGGACTTCATGCTCTCCTCCCACTTCCGCACGATCGTCCCCACAGCACCCGCATTGTCGACGATGTCGCCGATCTTCGAGCGCACGCGATTGTAGAGCGGGTTGCGCTGGATGGACGTGAGATACTTGTGCATCGCGCCGACGTTCGGCGCGATGGACATCTCGTTGTCGTTCAGCACGACGACGAAATCGCGGTCCGAGTGACCGGCGTTGTTCAGTCCCTCGTACGCGAGGCCGGACGACAGTGCGCCGTCGCCAAGGATGGCGACGACTTTCAGGTCTTCCTCGCCATTGATGTCGCGCGCAGCGGCCATGCCCAGCGCTGCGGAGATCGCCGTGGCGGCGTGGCCGGCACCGAAGGCGTCATACTCGCTCTCGGTCCGCTTGAGGAAGCCGGAGATGCCGTTCTCCTGGCGCAGCGTCTCCATCCGCGCGTTGCGGCCCGTGAGCAGCTTGTGCGGATAGCCCTGATGACCGACGTCCCAGACCAACTGGTCGCGCGGCGTCTTGAAGACGTAGTGGAGCGCGATCGTCAGCTCGACGACCCCCAGGCCGGCGCCGATGTGACCACCGGTGCGGGAACAGACGTCCACCATGCGCGCGCGAACGTCCGCCGCAAGCGTGCGAAGCTCATCGCGCGTGAGTGGGCGCAGGTCGGCGGGCGACTGGATACGATCGAGAATTGACATAGCGGCTATTCGAATCTAAGAGGTGCGCTCGACGGAGAACCGGGCAATCTGCGCGAGAGCGGGGGTCAGCAGCCCAACCCCCTCCAGCGCGCGACACCCTTCGTCGATCAATGCTGCAGCACGGCTTTTTGCTCCATCCACGCCCAGAAGAGCCGGATACGTACTCTTGTGCAGGGCAAGGTCCCGGCCTGCGGTCTTCCCAAGTTGATCAGTGGTCGCCGTCACGTCGAGGACGTCGTCGGCGATCTGGAAGGCCAGCCCGACGGCCGCGCCGTACTGCGTGAGCGCAGCGAGCCGCTCGGCACTCGTGCACGCCGCGCGACCGCCCAGCGTGGCGGCGGCGGCGATCAGCGCTCCCGTCTTGGCGCGGTGGATTCGCTCCAGGTCGGCCACGACCAGCGGCCGCCCCTCTCCCTCGAGGTCCAGGAGCTGCCCGCCAATCATCCCACCGGCGCCGGAGGCGCGCATCAGATCGGCGACGATCGCGCCGATCGCCTGTTCGTCCAGCCCCAGGTTCCGCGCCGATTCCGCCGCGCTCCGAGCGGCTAGTGGAACCATCGCCAGCCCAGCGGCCGTCGCCGCAGCTACCCCGAACACTCGATGCACCGTCGGCCGGCCGCGACGGACATCATCGTCGTCCATGCACGGGAGGTCGTCGTGGACGAGCGAATACGCGTGCACCACTTCGATCGCCGCCGCGAGTGCCGATGCGTCGCTCGTACCACCAGCGGCGGCGTAGGCACTGAGGAAGAGATTCCCGCGCATGCGCTTGCCTTCGCCGAGCAGGCTGTAGCGAATGGCTTCGCCGACAGGACTGTGGTCGTCGCCGAGGTTGTGCGCGCACAAATCGGCAAGCGCGCGGCCGATCGCCTCACGCCGCTGGGCCAGCACCTCGGGCTCGTCCCGCACGGCGACGTCAGCCATCGTCCTCAAAATCCTCGATGACGAACGCCCCGCCCGCAAGCTCGGTGAGCTTCTTCACGCGTGTCTCCGCTTCCGCGAGCGCACCTGCCGCCTCGCGGAGGTTGACGACGCCTTCCTCGAACAGCGCCAGCGCGGTCGCGAGATCGATCTCCTCGTTTTCCAGCTCGGCAACGATCGCCTCCAGCCGCTCCAGTTTCTGCTCGAGTGTCATGACTCGCGCTCCACGATCGCGCGCTTCGCACCCGCCACGGCATCGACCTCGCCATCGCGCAGACGCAGCGTGAACTTCTGCTTCGCCTTGAAGTCGGTGACCGACGCGAGCGTGCGTCCGTCGGCATCGCGGGCAATGGCGTACCCGCGCTCGAGTGTCGCGAGCGGGCTGAGTGCGTGCAAGCGACCGGCAAGTGCGCCGAGCCGGCTGTTGCGCGACTGCAAATGCTGTGTCGTCGCGGCGGCGATGCTGTGGGCTGCCGACGCTGCACGCATCTGCGGCTCAGACAGGCGATGATTCGCCGCTTGCACGAGCCGCCGGCGGAGCGACTTCATCGACTGCACGATCTCGTCGTGCGACGTCGCCGCCGCTTCCGCCGCTGCCGACGGTGTCGCGGCGCGCAGGTCGGCGACGAGATCGCAGAGTGACATGTCGACCTCGTGGCCGACGGCGGAGATCGTCGGCACGGGACACGCCGCGACGGCGCGTGCGACGCGCTCGTCGTTGAACGCCCAGAGATCCTCGCGCGACCCACCGCCCCGGCCGATGATGACCAGCTCGGCTTGTCCCCACCGTGCAACGCGATCGAGGGCCGCGCACAGCTCGTTCGGCGCACTGACGCCCTGCACCGCCGCGTGCACGACGACGAGCTCGATGCCTGGAGCCCGACGATGCAGCACGGAGATCACGTCGCGGAGTGCCGCGCCGTTCGAGCTGGTGACGAACGCGATGCGTCGCGGATGACGTGGCAGCGGACGTTTGCGTCGGGGGTCGAGCAGTCCGTCCGCGTCGAGCCTGAGCCGCGTCGCCTCGAGCTTCTTGCGCCAGAGACCTTCGCCGTCGGCTTCCATGCGCCGAATCGTGAACTGCATCTCACCACGCGACGCATACACGCCGAGCTGTCCGAGTGCCGTCACCTGCATGCCGTCGTCGGGCGCGGCGGGAATGCCCATCTGGTCGCGCGACCACACGACACACTTGAGCTGCGCCGTGCGATCGCGGAGACAGAAATACCAGTGCCCATTGCGATGCGCCTTGAAGTCGCTGACCTCGCCGCGCACCCACAGCGGCAAGAACGCGCCTTCCACGATGTCCTTCGCTGTCTGCGTCAGCGTCGAGACGGCGATGGCCGAGCGCGGGCTGGCGCCGGGAAAGATCGCGCCCACGTCGTTGAGCAGCGATGGATCGTCTCGCGCCGCATCGTCGAACAGCGACGGCGAGTCGCCGAGCGAACCGCTCTTCGACGTGGACCCTCGGCGCATCACTCCGCCAGTGTACGACGCGCCGCGCGCACCGTGTTGCGCAGCAGCATGGCGATGGTCATGGGGCCCACGCCGCCCGGCACCGGCGTGATGAGCGAGGCGACCTGTCGGACCGCATCGAAGTCCACGTCGCCGACGAGACGTGTTCCGCTCTTCGTCGTGGCGTCGGCAATGCGATTCATGCCGACGTCGATCACGACGGCGCCAGGCTTCACCATCCCGGCGGTGATCATGCGTGGACGGCCAGCCGCCACGATCAGGATGTCGGCGCGACGCGTGTGCGTCGCGAGGTCGCGCGTGCGGCTGTGACACACCGTGACCGTGGCATCGGCCCCCTGGCCGCTCTGCATCATCAGCGCGGCCATCGGCTTTCCGACGATCGTGCTGCGACCGACGACGACACAGTCCGCACCACGCGTCTCGACGTCGTAGTGCACGAGCATGCGCTGCACACCGGCTGGCGTGCATGGCGCAAAGCCGTCGCTCTGGCCGATCAGCAGCTTGCCGACGTTCACCGGATGAAATCCGTCGACGTCCTTGTCAGGATCGATGTGAAGGATGACGGTATCGGGATCGACCTGCTTCGGCAAAGGCATCTGGACGAGAATGCCATGCACGGAGTCATCCGCATTGAGCTGTTCTACCAGCGCGAGCAGCTGCGCCTGCGACGTGTCGGCAGGAAGGCGGATGGTCTCACCCGCCATGCCGGCTTCGCGCGAGGCCCTCTCCTTCGCGCCGACGTACACGGCACTCGCTGGATCTTCGCCAACGAGAACGACGGTGAGCCCCGGCGTCACACCGAGCGCCTGCAGCTCGCGGACCTCGGCAGCGACTTCGGCACGGATGCTCTTCGCGAGTGCCGTCCCGTCGATGAGGCTGGCTCCGGCGATCGCCGGAGTACTGGCCTTCTGGGTCGATGAGCTGCTACCGCCGGGTTGCGATGTCGCCCGACCGACGACCGTATCAGCGTGCAAAATCCACCGCCCGCGTCTCGCGGATCAATACCACCTTGATCTGTCCCGGATACTGGAGCTCGGCCTCGATCCGCCGCGCGATTTCTTCCGACAGCGTCGTCATGCGCAAGTCGTCGACGTCGTCTGGCACCACGATGACGCGAATCTCACGCCCGGCCTGGATCGCGAACACTCGCTCGACGCCACGATAGCTCGACGCGATACGCTCGAGGCCCTCCAGCCGCTTCACGTACGTCTCGAACGCTTCGCGTCGCGCACCGGGGCGCGATCCGGAGATCGCATCGGCCGCCTGCACCAACACCGACACTTCGCTGTCATGCGGCACGTCATCGTGATGCGCCGCGATGCAATTCACGACCATCGGATTCTCACCGTACTTGGTCGCCATCTCCACGCCCAGCTGCACGTGCGTGCCCTCATGCTCGTGCGTCAGCACCTTGCCGACGTCGTGCAGGAGCGCCCCGCGCTTCGCCATCGCGACGTCCAGCCCGAGCTCGGCGGCCATGATGCCCGCGAGATGCGCGACCTCCTGCGAGTGATGCAGGATGTTCTGCCCATAGCTCGTGCGCCACTTCATGCGCCCGATGAGCTTGATCAGCTCCGGATGCAGCCCGTGGACGCCCGTGTTGTACGCCGCCTGCTCGCCAGTCTCGATGATCGCCGCGTCGACTTCCTTCTTCGACTTGTTGACGACCTCCTCGATGCGGCCCGGATGGATGCGACCGTCCGACACCAGCTTCTCGAGCGCCAGACGCGCGACTTCGCGCCGAACCGGATCGAAGCACGACACCACTACCGTATCCGGCGTGTCGTCGATGATGACGTCGACGCCAGTGGCCAGCTCGAACGCACGGATGTTTCGTCCCTCGCGGCCGATGATGCGTCCCTTCATTTCATCATTCGGCAGCGCAACGGCCGACACCGTCGTTTCCGCCGTTGTGTCTGCAGCAATACGCTGGATCGCCAGGGCCACGATCTTCTTCGCTTCACGCTCCGCGTTGCGCCGAGCACTCTCGCGGATCTCGCGCAGCGTGTTGGCGGCGTCGGCGTGCGCCTCTTCCTCGAGGCGCCGGATCAGCTCGTTCTTCGCGTCTTGCGCCGACATGCCCGCCATCTGCTCGAGACGACGACGCTCATCCGCGACGAGCTTCTCGAGCTCCTCTTCGCGCGTCTGCACCAACTTCTCGCGACGCCCGAAATCGCTCGCCCGCTTGCCGATCTCTCGATCCCGCGTCTCCACGAGTTCCAGCTTTCGGTCGAGCATGCTTTCACGCTCGCTCACGCGACGCTCTTCCTGCTCGACCGTCGATCTCCGCGCGCGAAGATCGAGCTCCGCCGCTTCGCGCAACTTCATCACCTCTTCCTTGCCGGAGATGACAGCGCTCTTCCGTGACGTCTCGACTTCGCGCTCAGCGTCCGAGATGATCCGCTTGGCGGTCTCCTCGGCGGACGACTTGGCTGCGGTCAGCCGGTCGATTTCTGCCGTTCGACCAATACCGACACCCGAGTTGCGACCCAAAAAGAAAAATGCCGGCGAGGCGATGACGAGCACGCCCAACGCGGCAAAGATTGCCATGTAGTCCATTCGATATATGCTCCACCGCGGCTGGGCGGGAGAAAGGATACCACCGCCGGACCCGTGGAGCGCCGCCGTGCTGCCAGTGCGTTCGATGGAGCGCCGACGTAGGGCGCGACATGGAGCGAGCTAACTACAAAGGGCGCTACAACCTACGGGAACAGCCGGGCGACGGACGCAAGGTACGCCTGCCGCGCCGAAGCTGCAAGCGTGTCGCGGCTTGGCAACAGCTTCGCTGCCCGTTGGGGCGTCTCAGCCGACGACCGGCACCGATGCACTGTCGCGCTTGGCGGGCGGCAGCAAGCGTCGCATGTCGGCAGACAGCCCCTGCATTGCACCGATCAGCGCCCCACTCGACTCCCGCGCCTGGAACAGCTCCGAGGTGATCTGGAGCGCCGCGAGAATCGCCGCCCGGTTGGACTCGATCACCGCGCCGCCGGACAGGATCTGCCGAATCGCCCTGTCGAGGTACTCGGCCACGGCTTTCGTGTGCTCGGGAGCGGCTTCCGTCCGGAGGACGTACGACTCGCCGAGGATCTCCACCTTCACCGACGTCTTCTTGCCGCTGCTCACCGCTCGCCTCCGCCCTGCGCCTGTTGTCTGATGAAGCGAACGCGATCCAGCATCTGCTTCGTGCGTGCCGTCGCGGCGTCGAGGCGGCCCTTCAGTGCGGCGTTCTCGTGCTCGAGCTGCGTGACCTGATCGGACAGTTCGCGCTGCTGCTGCATTACCGGTGACGCGCCCTGCCCCTCGAGCTCGCGCACCCGCGCTTCCGCGAGCAACGCTCGGCGGCGAAAACCGGCGAGCTCGTCCCCCAGATGGCGGACGAGCGTCTCCAGCTCACGGAACGCGGTGATCTCAGGTCGAACGCTGTCGGACATTCAGCTCGCTTTGAAGCGCGGAAAGGATCTTGGCGCGGCGGCCTTCGATTTCCTTGTCGCGTAGAGTGCGCTCAGGATGCCGTAAGGTCAACCGCCAAGCCACGGACCGATGGCCGGGCTCCACCCCTGCACCTTCGTAGACGTCGAACGCCACGAGGCGCTCCAACAGCTCGCCCGCGGCTCCTCGGATCACGCCCTCGACGTCCGATGCCCGGACGCCGTCTGGCACGAGCAGCGCCAGGTCGAACTCCGACGCCGGCGTCAGCGGCAGGGGACGATACGTCGGCACAGGGCGCGGCGCTGGCGCCAACGGCTCACCATGCGCGTGCTCGCCGGGAGGCGCGATGTCGCCATTCGGCATGCGACCAATGATCAGCTCCACGCCGAACGCCGGCGACGCCCATACGGGCGCATCGAGCGGAACGCGCGACACATGGCCGAGCGTCTCGCCGTCGATGACGATGTTCCAGAGGACGTCGCCACCGGCATCGTTCGGCACGACGGCTGACGTGCGCGGCGCCACCAGACGCACGACCGCCTCCGCGAGTCCCTTCGCGTCCCACGCATCGATCTGCGCAGGCTTGGCGTCGGTGAAATGCGCCGGCTCACGATCGCCCATGATGAGCAACGCGACGCGAACGCTTTCGTCGGGCAGTGCGTCGGCGCCTTTCTCGAATGCCGAGCCGATCTCGTATACGCGTACGTTGCCCTGCATGTGCGTGAGATTGAATTCCGCACGGCGCGCCATCGTCTCCAGCAATGACCGACGGAGGTGCGCTTCGTTCTCAGCGAGTGGATTCAGTACGCGCACGTGCTCGTCCCCGCCGGCGACGAACGGCATCGGACGCGTCTCGAGCAAACCCGCACCCGAGAGCACATCGCGCAACCGCGCTGCGACAGTCCACAGTGGTGCGTCGCTCGACGTACCGGGCCGATAGGGACGAATGGTGTCGGGCAGCGCGTCGTAACCGTGCAGCCGCGCGACCTCCTCGATGAGGTCGACCTCGGCAACGAGATCCCTCCGCCATGTTGGAGCGATCACATGAATTGCCGCGTTGCCCTCTTCGACGTCTGCCGAGCAGCCGATGCGCTTCAGCAAATGCGCGATGCGCGACGCCTCGAGCGAAATTCCGAGCACTCGCGTCACGCGCGAGGCTCGCAGCACGATCGGCATGCGAGGCGCGTCCCCGGCGTAGAGATCCACCGGCGCATGCTCGACCGCACCACCGGCAAGCGCGATGATGAGGCCCGCGACACGATGCAGCGCACGCGGTGCAATCGCGACGTCCACGCCGCGCTCGAAGCGATAGCTCGCGTCCGTGGAAAGTCCGGCCGCACGACGCGTGCGACGCGTGCGCGGCGCGTCGAACGTCGCGACTTCGACGAAGATGTCCGTCGTTGCCTCACCGACTTCCGTCGCGCGTCCGCCCATGACGCCGGCGAGAGCGATCGGGTTCACGGAATCCGCGATCACCGTCATGTCCGACGTGAGCGTTCGCGTGACGCCGTCGAGTGTGACGAGCGTCTCGCCATCCTTCGCCGAGCGAACGACGATCGTCTTCTCCGGCATCTTGGGCTCGGGGTCGACGCTCGTGAGATCGAACGCGTGCACCGGCTGGCCGAGCTCGTGGAGGATGTAGTTCGTGGCGTCGACGACGTTGTTGATCGAACGCGAGCCAACTGCGGCGAGGCGATCGACGAGCCACTGCGGGCTCGGACCGACCTTCACACCGCGAATGACGGCGCCCATGTAGCGCGTCGCCAAACGCGCGTCCTCGAGATGCAGCACGATGCCGCCCGCATTGCCCGCTCGGCGAAACCGCTTCGGCTCGGGAATGTCGATGCCGCTCACGCCGATGTCGGGCAACTGCATGTCACCGCCCGTCACCGCGGCGATCTCGCGCGCCAGGCCAAGATGCGACAGCAGATCCGGGCGATTCGGCAGCACGTCGACGACGAGCTTCGTGTCGCCAACATCCACCGCGCTGAGAAAGGGCGTTCCGGGCGCGACATTGACGTCGAGCTCCATGATGCCGTCGTGCTCTTCACCGAGTCCGAGCTCGCGCGCCGAGCAGAGCATGCCGTTCGACGTGTGGCCGCGGATCTTTCGCTTCTGGATCGTGAGGCCGCCGGGCAGCGTCGTCCCCGTGGGTGCGAACGGATAGAACTTGCCGGCCGCCACATTGGGCGCGCCGCACACCACGTCGAGCAATTCGCCTGTGCCCATGTCCACCTTCGTGATGTGGAGATGGTCGGAGTCGGGATGCGGCGCCTCTTCGACGACCTTGCCGATGACGATGTCGGCGAGGTCGGCGCGCAGCGCAATCATCTCCTCGACGGTCGCGGTGTGCGCCGTGAGGAGGTCGCGCAGCTCGACCGCCGGCTTCGGCGTGCCCGTGAAGGCGTTGATCCAGGAGACGGACGCGTTCACTCGGCCACCTGCGCGAGGAAGCGAACGTCCGAATCGTACAGCAGACGAATGTCGGGCAACCCATAGCGCAGCATCGCGATGCGGCCTGGGCCCATGCCGAAGGCCCAACCCGTATAGCGCTCGCTGTCGATGCCGGCCGCTTCGAGCACGGACGGATGCACCATTCCCGATCCCATGATCTCCATCCAGCCTGTGCCCTTGCACGCCGAACAGCCGACGCCGCCGCACAGCCGGCACTCCACGTCCATCTCGGCCGACGGCTCCGTGAACGGGAAGTAGCTCGGACGGAAGCGCGTCTTCGTGTTCCTGCCGAAGAAGCGTCGTGCGAACACCGTGAGGGTCGACTTGAGGTCGACGAACGAGATGCCTTCGTCGATGGCGAGTCCCTCGAGCTGCGCGAACGCCGGCGCGTGCGACGCGTCGAACGGATCGCGTCGGAACACGGTGCCGGGTGCGAGAATGCGAATCGGCGGCGGATACTTCTGCAGCGTGCGCACCTGAACCGGCGACGTGTGCGTGCGCAGGAGCGCGCCCTCGCCGAGGTAGAAGGTGTCGTGCAGGTCCATCGCCGGATGGTCGGCGGGGAAGTTCAGCGAGCCGAAGTTGTACCACTCCGATTCGCTTTCCGGCCCGAGGGCGACGGTGAATCCGAGCTCGCGGAAGATCGCGACGATCTCGTCGATGACGAGCGTGACGGGATGCTTGCCGCCGCGCCAGCGTTCGCGCGCCGGCATGGTCAAGTCGATCCGTGGTCCGCTCGACGTCGCACCGCGCAATGCCGTCCGTTTTTCCTCGAGCGCGACGTTGAGCACCGTCTTCGCTTCATTGAAGGCGCGGCCTGCGTCGCGCCGCGCGTCGGGCGGTAGTGCGCCGAGTCCCTTCTGCAGCACGAGCAGCTCGCCGCGCTTGTCGCCGAGGAACTGGATGCGTGCCGCTTCGAGCGCGTCGTCGCCGGTGGCCGCGGCGAATGCCGCCGCGCCGCGATTCGCGAGATCGGTGGCATAGGCGAGGTACTGCTCTGACGTGGGATTCTCAGGAAGCATTTCCACAATGGTCGAAATGACTCGGCGGCGGCGCGACCAAGGGTCACACCGCCGCCGAATACCTGCGAAGAAACTACTTACTTACGCAGCGTTCAGGGCGGCGCGGGCCGCATCGGCGATGGCCGCAAACGCCTGTGGGTCGCGGACGGCGATGTCAGCCAGGATCTTCCGGTCGACTTCGATGCCGGCGAGCTTGAGGCCGTTCATGAACACAGAGTAGCTCATGTCGTGCTGGCGCGCGCCCGCGTTGATGCGGACGATCCACAGCTTGCGGAAATCGCGCTTCTTGTTCTTGCGATCACGATAGGCATACACCCATCCGCGCTCGACGGTTTCCTTCGCGGCCTTCCACAGCTTGGAACGGGCACCAAAGGCGCCGCGGGCGTGCTTGAGGATCTGCTTCTTCCGCTTGAGGCGCGGGACGTTCGATACGGCGCGTGGCATGGTCGGCTCCTATTAAGCGGCCTGAATGAGGCGCTTGATTCGCTTCTGTTCGCCGTTCGTGGCGATGAGCCCCGCGCGGCGCAGGTTGCGCTTCCGCTTCGAAGTCTTCTTGGTGAGGATGTGGCTCTTGAAGGCCTTCATCCGCTTGACCTTGCCGGTGCCGGTCGTCTTGAAGCGCTTCGCCGCGCCCTTGTGAGTCTTCATCTTAGGCATTTCACGCTCTCGCTTTATTTGGGCGTCAGAATCATCGTCATGGACTTTCCTTCAAGCCGACCCGCGCTCTCGATCTTCGCGATGTCCGCCAACTGACTGCTCACCCGATCGAGCACCTGTTGTCCGAGCTCGGGGTGAGCCACCTGCCGACCACGAAACATCATGGTCACTTTCACCTTGTTCTTCTCTTCGAGGAACCGGCGTGCGTGGCGCGTCTTGGTGTCGAAGTCGTGATCGTCGATGCCCGGTCGGTACTTCACTTCCTTGAGCTCGATCACATGCTGCTTCTTCTTGGCGAGACGCGCCTGCTTCGACATCTCGAACTTGTACTTCCCGTAGTCCATGATGCGGACGACCGGGGGCCGAGCCGTGGCCGCGACTTCGACGAGGTCCAGCCCAGCTTCCTCCGCCATGCGGAGCGCCGCGTCCACGTCGAGAATTCCGAGCTGTGAACCATCGGCGCCGATCACGCGGACCGGGCTGATGCGGATCATGCGATTGACCCGCACGCGCTTGGTAGTGTCCTGAATACTCGTAGCCTCTGAGAGAGAGAACAAAAAAGCGGACCTTCTGGGGAAGAAGAGTCCGCACGACGCACGACGCCCACCACGGATGGCGGGC
>JBDSML010000018.1:0-3434 GCA_039915865.1 Gemmatimonadaceae bacterium
AGATCCCGCAGCGCACGATGGCGCGGGGCCGGATGCGCGAGGCGGCACGCAGCTTCATTCCGCTGCGTCTGAACACCGCCGGCGTGATGCCGATCGTGTTCGCGCAGTCGATCATCGTGGTGCCGGGTGCGTTCGCGACCTTCTCGCACAACGTCACGGCGCAACGCATGGCCGAGCTGTTCGCTGTCGGCAGCTTCTGGTACCTGACCAGCATGGCCATCCTGATTCTCTTCTTCACGTACTTCTACACGTCGATCATCTTCAACCCGATCGACCTGGCGGAGAACCTGAAGAAGCAGGGCGGCTTCATCCCCGGCGTGAAGCCGGGCGCGAAGACGGCCGAGTACATCGATCAGGTGGTCACGCGTATCACGCTGCCCGGAGCGCTGTTCCTCACGGCGATCGCGCTCCTGCCGGTGGTCATCTCGCGGGCAATCAACGTTCCCTTCCAGTTCGGTGGAACGTCGCTGCTCATCGTGGTCGGTGTGGCGCTCGATACGCTGGCGCAGGCGCAGCAGCACCTGCTGCTCCGGAAGTACGATGGCTTCATGAAGAAGGGCAAACTGAAGATTCGCGGTCGGCAGCAGCCGGGACCTGCGGGGTTCTAAGCTCCACCAGCACTCTCATTCCTGATGATCATCGTTCTCTTCGGTAAGCCTGGCGCCGGAAAGGGAACCCAAGCGCCGCTGCTCGCAGCGGCGCTTGGCGTTCCGACACTCGCGACGGGCGATGAATTGCGGGCCGCGATCCGCGCTGGAACGCCGCTGGGTCTCGAGGCCAAGGCCTACATGGACCGCGGCGACCTCGTGCCCGATGACGTCATCCTCGGCATCATCAAGCAGGCGCTCTCCGAGCCGCGAACGGCCGGCGGCGTGGTGTTCGACGGCGTGGTTCGCACGGTTCCGCAGGCCGACGGGCTCGACGCGGTGGTCAAGGCGCTCGGCAAGACAGTCGACGCGGTGCTCGTGTTCGACATCGACGACCACGAGATCGTGCGTCGGCTCGCGAGCCGGACCGTATGCGAAAGCTGCCAGACGCCGTATACTGAGCGCGAGGCCGGCGGCACGTGCGACAAGTGCGGCGGCACGCTGATGCGTCGCAAGGATGATGAGCCGGAGGCGATCCGCAATCGGCTGGCGGTGTATGAGAAGCAGACCGCGCCGGTGCTCGACTGGTACCGGAAGAACGGCACCAAGGTGGCGGTTATCGACGCGGTTGGCCCGGTGCAGGACGTCACGGCCCGAGCGCTGGGCGTACTGGCGTCCTGAGGAATGCGTGAGGCACGGATGATTCAGCTCAAGAGCGCACGAGAGATCGAACTGATGGCCGAGGGGGGCAGGATCCTCGCCGATACGCGCGCGCTGATTCGTCGCGAAGTGCGGCCCGGGATCTCCACGATGGAGCTCGATGCGATGGCGGAGGAGTTCATCCGCTCGCATGCAGGCGCGACGCCGGCGTTCAAGGGACTATACGGCTTCCCCGGCTCGCTGTGCGCGAGTATCAACAATGAAATCGTGCACGGTATTCCTTCGAAGAAGCGCGTACTGAAGGACGGCGACATCATCTCGATCGATTTGGGCGTCGGCTTCAAGGGCTACTACACGGACTCGGCGACGACGGTGGCGGTCGGCACCGTGGATGACGAGACGACGCGCCTGCTCGAGACGACCGAGCGTTCGCTCGCCGCGGGCATTGCGGCGGCGGTGCCGGGCAATCATCTGGGCGACATCGGCGCGGCGGTGCAGCGCGTGGTGGAGGAGGCGGGCTTCAGCGTGGTGCGCGATCTCGTGGGGCACGGCATCGGCGTGGAGTTCCATGAGGAGCCGCAGGTGCCGAACTACGGAAAGCCGAAGCGGGGGTTGAAGCTCGTGCCGGGTCTCACGCTGGCGATCGAGCCGATGGTGAACATCGGCGGTCCGGCGACGAAGACGTTGTCCGACAAGTGGACGATCGTCACGGTGGATGGATCGCGATCGGCGCACTTCGAGCACACGGTGGCGATCACCGAGGCCGGCAACCGAGTGCTCACCGCAGCGTAGTCGCTGCTGGGTTCGTGGTATATGAGAGCAGGCCGGCCTCCGATGACTTCATTCACCACTCAGTTGCCGATCTTACCCTCGATTGTGGCGTCGACGAGCGATGCCACTCGCCCATCGAGGCGGGACGTCCGACATTTCAACGGTCGATGCCTCGCTAGCGTTGTCTAGTTCGAGGCCCTACAGTCCAAAGTTCGACATCGCGGCGCCTGATCCAGCCTTGGCGTCGCCGACCGGCATCCACGGAGAGATTCATGCGGGTTCCCACCACCTCGCGTCGCCGGCATTTGCCGGCCGCGATCGTGTTCGCCGCCGCGGTTCTACTACAGCCGCAGATCGCCAGCGCCCAGAAGATCACGTCGCCGAAGGAGCAGTTCGGCTTCAACATCGGTGACGACTACAAGCTGGCCAACTACACGCAGTTCGAGACCTACTTTCGCAAGCTCGCGAAAGAATCCAACCGGATGAAGCTCGTCGAGATCGGCAAGACGGCCGAGGGCCGGCCGCAGCTGATGGCGATCATCTCGTCGCCGGCGAATCTCGCGAAGCTCGATCGCTACAAGGAGATCTCGCGCCGGCTGTCGCTCGCCGAGGGGCTCACGGACGAGCAGGCGCACGCGCTGGCGAAGGAAGGCAAGGCGGTCGTGTGGATCGACGGCGGCCTGCACGCCACGGAAGTCCTCGGCGCCGCACAGCTCATGGAGACCGTCTACCAGCTCGTGAGCAAGAGCGATGCGGAGACGATGCGCTTCCTCGATGATTGCATCATCCTCGCCGCACACGCGAATCCGGACGGGATGCAGCTCGTGTCCGACTGGTACATGAAGGATGCAGATACGCTGAAGCGCGGCATGAACATCCCGTCGCTGTACCAGAAGTACATCGGGCACGACAACAATCGCGACTTCTACATGAACAACCAGCCCGAGTCGCGGAACATCAATCATCAGCTGTACTGGGAATGGTTCCCGCAGATCGTCTACAACCACCACCAGACGGGCCCTGCGGGCACGGTGATGTTCGCGCCGCCGTTCCGCGATCCGTTCAACTACAACTTCGATCCCCTCGTGCCCGTCGGGATCGACCTCGTTGCAGCGTCGATGCACACGCGCTTCGAGGCCGAAGGCAAGCCGGGTGTCACGATGCGGTCGGGATCGAGCTACTCCACGTGGTGGAATGGTGGCCTGCGGACGACGGTGTACTTCCACAACCAGATCGGCTTGCTCACGGAGACGATCGGCAATCCGACGCCGATGAACATTCCGTTCGTGCCCGAGCAGCAGCTGCCGCGCGCCGACCTCCCGTATCCGATCGCGCCGCAACCCTGGCATTTTCGTCAGTCGATCGAGTATTCGCTGACGGCGAATCGCGCGGTGCTGGACATCGCGTCACGCGAGC
>JBDSML010000045.1:0-108441 GCA_039915865.1 Gemmatimonadaceae bacterium
CGGTGCCGGTCGTACGCATAGCTGAACTCCTCAATGATGTTTGTAGCCGGGGACACGACTTCTGTCGCACTACCCGCCTACATGTTGAACGTGAACGGCACCCTCACGCGGGGGCTCGCCCTACAGACACGGCACTGTGCCGCATAAGCAGCGACGCGGGCGAAAAAAAAGGGACCCGCGAAGAGCAGGCCCCAAATCCGTCGGAACTGAGTCCCCGAACCGAAGCACGGGGTGCGTCGCTGAAACCAATGGTAGCACATCCGGAGTCGAGACGCAACAATGATCCGAAAACGATGTGTCGGGTAGCCTATTCGGTCGGCCTGTGGCAGATGGCGGCGTAGCGCTGGATGGTCCTGGCGATCTGTAAAAGATACGTCACGTCACGTACGCCCGTCGCGTGCAGGGTAGCGGCGGCCAGCAGAGCGCCGCGCCTCATGACGCCGCTGGGGAAGTCGTCTCGCGTCACCGTCCGAAGTGCCCACTTGAGCGCCTGTCGGCGCAGCTTCGCCACGTGCGTGGTGTCGCGCGCCCGCTTGTCCCATTGCGTCACCAGCCGCCCCTCCGGTTGCACGGGTGAGGGCACATGTCCGGGGTACGACTGCCACGGTGTGCTCAGGACGTACTCAGGAAAGTGGTGCAGCCACTCATTGTAGAACCGGTGGTAGTACAGCAGTGGCAGCGGAATCGACATGACGACGCGCAGGAAGTCCGAATCGAAGAATGGCGTCAGGAACTCGAGCCGGTGCAAGTCGATCTGCTCGTAGTTTGGCTGGATGCCACGACGCTGGTTGTTCCGGAGGAAGTAAAGATGGAAGCGCATGGGCAGCCCTGCGGGTTCTCCGACCGCGAGTTCCTCCGCGACACCGTCGAGGGGCGCGCGCGACATCAGCGCGGCCGCGCTCCGATGCAGGATCTTCGTGGGGACGCTGGCCTGAGAGGCATGCGTGTAGGCGCGCAGCAAGTCGTCGACGTCGCCGGCGACCATCTTCGCCTCGATTTCCGGAGTGACACCGGCGAGGCCCAGCGCCGAACTCCCGCCCTCTCCTGAAAACACAAGGTTGGGGCGCTCGACGCATGCACGAATAGGATGCGTCGATATCTCGAGAAGCCCCGCCATGGTGAAGACCCACGCGGGGCTCCGGGACCGGTTGACTTCCCGTTCCTCGTGCACCGTCTCTGCCTTCATCGCGAACTGCCCCGCGAAGACGCGCTCCTGCGTGCCCTCGGACGCGAAGTTGAAGGTATGAACGTCGACGCGGTCGGCGCGCAGCGCCGAAACGATCACGCGGGTGTCGAGACCACCGCTCAGAAAGGCACTGGTTGCCCGGTCGCTACGAAGTCGCAGACGCACCGCGTCTCGAAACGACTCGAACGTCCGCGCGCTCAGTGTGCCGGCGTCTTCGTCCGACACGGGCACGTCTTGCCACCGCCAGTACAACGACCGCGAGATGCCCTCCAGCGTGAACTCGATCATCTCGGCAGGACCCAGCATCGACACACCTTCGTACGGTGTCCGATTGGCAAGCGGATATCCGATTGCGATTTGCTCGGCGAGGCCACGCAGGTCCAGTTGCTTGCGCACCAGCGGGCACTCCTCCAGCACGCGGAGCGTGCTCGAGTAGACCACGGTATCGCCGTCGGTCCACCAATAGAGACCGCGAATTCCCATGGCATCCGTGGCGAGCACCAGCCGGTTCACGGCGCGGTCGTGATGCGCGACCGCAAACTGCCCGCGCGCGCCGACGAGCACGTCGCGACTTGACCGCAACAACGACTGATGCAGCGCGGCCGTATCCGTCACGCGATCCCGCGCCGCCTGCTGCCATTCGACGATGGGTTCACCGGCGACGAACGTCGCCGCCGTCCCATCGTCCAGCAGCGCGCGAGTGCCGTACGCACCGATGTCGACCTTGATCATCACGGCGCCGGCAGAGCGCACGACGTACCGTTCGTCCGACGCTTGTCGCGAGATGAGGCTCGAGAGGGAGCTGAGCCACATCTCGGGCCGCGCGAGCGTGCCCCGGCAACTGAATGCACCAGCGAGTAGCGTCATCGATCTTCGGTGTGGGGGCCGAAGCGATGAAGGGAAGCACGTTGGCAACGTACTTCCCTCCGCGATCACACAACAATACGGGAGCGCATTGCTCCCGCAAGAGCTCAGCGCACGGCGGCTTCCGCCTCCTCCATGATCGTCGGTTTCGCCACCGGTCCCGTTCCGTTCGGTGCCGGCATCAGAGCGATCGCGAATGCCTCATCGAGCGTGCTGACCGGATGGAAGGTGAGCTGGTTGCGCACCTCCTCCGGAATGTCCTCCATATCCGCCTCGTTGTCCTTCGGCAGAATGATGGTGGTGATACCGGCGCGATGTGCACCGAGCACCTTTTCCTTCAACCCGCCGATCGGCAACACCCGGCCGCGCAGTGTGGACTCGCCGGTCATTGCCACCTCGCGCCGCACGGGACGCCCGGACATCGCACTCACGAGCGCCGTCGAGATCGCGACGCCGGCACTCGGCCCGTCTTTCGGGATCGCGCCCGCTGGAACGTGCACGTGCACCTCGATCGATCCGAGACGATCCTCGGGGATCTTCAGGGCTGACGCATGTGTCGCCGCATAGGTGAGCGCTGCTCGAGCGCTCTCCTTCATCACGTCGCCGAGTTGGCCGGTGAGGATGAGGGACACGTTGCCCCACCCACTCACCTGCACCTTCTGGTCGTCGCTGTCCGAGGAGCGCACGGCGCCGTGCAACCGGCGAATCGCCGCCTCGACGAACATGATGTCGCCACCCATCGGCGTGTAGTACATGCCCGCCGCGACGCCGACCTCGTTCTCCTCGTTGGCTTGCTCGGGATGCACTCGCGGACGTCCGAGCAGCTCGCGCACGTCCTCCGGCGTGATGGTGAGATCGGCCGTTTCGCCGGAAGCGAGCTTTCGCGCGACCTTGCGCGCGACAGCGCCGACCTGGCGCTCGAGCTGGCGTACGCCGCTCTCACGCGTGTACTTGCTCACGATCGTCATCACGGCGTCGTCGGTGAAGACGATGTTCTTGCTCTTGAGCCCAGAGTCCTCGAGCTGGCGCGGAATCAGGTACTTCTTCGCGATCTCCGCCTTCTCGCGCTCCGTGTAGCCCGCGAACTCCACCGCTTCCATGCGGTCGAAGAGCGGGCCCGGAATGTTCTGGACGAAGTTTGCCGTCGCGATGAAGAGCACTTCGCTCAGGTCGAACGGAATGCCGAGATAGTGATCGGTGAACGTGTCGTTCTGCGCAGGGTCGAGCACCTCGAGCAGCGCACTCGCCGGATCGCCCTGAAAGCCCTGTCCGAGCTTGTCCACTTCATCGAGCAGGAAGACAGGATTGCGCGTCTTCGCCTGCTTGAGTCCCTGGATGATGCGGCCGGGCATCGCACCGACATACGTGCGACGATGACCGCGAATGTCCGCCTCGTCGCGCACGCCGCCGAGCGACACGCGCACGTACTCGCGGCCGAGTGAGCGGGCGATCGACTTGGCGATCGACGTCTTGCCGACGCCGGGCGGCCCCGAGAAGAGCAGGATCGGGCCCTTCGCCATGGCGCGCGCCTTCGCCTCCTTCTTGTCTGTCACGGCGCGATGCTCGTCCGTCACCTGCAGGTTCGGAGTGGCATCGTTGCGATCGATATGAAACGCCGCAACAGGAATCTCGCCGACCTGCTCGACTTCATTCGCCATCTCCTGCGCGCGAAGCTGTCGAACGGCGAGGAATTCCAGCACGCGATCCTTCACGTCGGGGAGACCGTAGTGGTCTTCGTCGAGCACTTGCTGTGCACGCGTGAGATCGAGGCTGTCGTCGGAGCGCGTGTTCCATGGCAGCTCGGCAATCCACTCCAGGTACGTGCGAATGACCTGTGCTTCCATGGACTCGCGTCCAGCACGCTCGAGACGTCCGAGCTCGCGCTCCACTTCGGTCTTTGCCGTAGGCGGCAGCTCGAGCTTCTCCAGCTTCTCGCGCAGTTCCGAGATCTCCTTGCTCTGGTCGTCGTCGCCGAGTTCCTTCTGGATCGCCTTCATCTGCTCACGGAGGTACATCTCGCGCTGCCGCTCGCCCAGCTCTTCCTGGACTTGCGACTTGATCTCTTCCTGCATTTCGATCATGCCGATCTGCCGCTGCACGTGAACGAGGACGCGGCGAAGCCGGTCTTCCACGTTCAGATTTTCGAGCAAGCCCTGCCGCTCGGCGACCGGTAGCTCGATATAGCCGGCGACGAGATCGGCGAACCGGCCCGCGTCGGTGACGGCGTCGAGCACCTGGTGGACGACCTCTTCGGGAAGGCCGCGACGTTCGCCCAGCTCGGCGGCGCGCTCGCGAATCTCCTTATACAGGGCGACGAAGGCCGGATCGTTCTCGTCGAGCGGCTTCTGCTCATCAACAGGCGTGACGACGGCGCTGAGATAGTTGTCGGCGGGGTTGGTGGCGTACGTGATGGCCGTGGCGCGCTGCTCGCCCTGGAGCAGGAGCTGCACGCCGCCAAGGCCGCGTTGAATCTGCCCGATGCGCGCTATGACGCCCATCGAGTAGAGGATGTCTGGAGTGGGCTCGTCCGTATTGTCGCGCTGGGCGACGGCGAAGACGAGCCGGTCGCCCTTGAGCGCTGCTTCGATTGCGCGGAGGGTACCCGGCCGGCCCGCGGCGATCGGCGCCGTGAGCCCTGGGAAGATCACCGTTCCCCGCAGGGGGAGAACGGGGAGCGTTTGACGCTGACCCATGGTCGTTCCTGTAAAGAGAGGAGAGGCTTCCGGAACTGGATATTGCGTGCCGCAACGTCCCGGAAGCCAAGGACTGCGAGAAGGGCACACTCCATTCCAGCGCGTATGCGACAGCGCGGCAGCGTTTGACACTTCTCACGGTCATCATGACGTAGTGTCCCTGCCGCTGTGGCGGTTCTCCTTTCCAGCGTCGGTCCGCTGTGCTACAATGTCCTTTGCCAGCCTCACCCTGCCTACCCGTCGTCGCTTGCCCGACCCGCTCGCCACTGCCGCGGATGACGAGCTTCGTGCTCACGTTGAGCGCGCGCTTACCGCCCACTACGAGCTCGACTGCGAGATCGGACGGGGAGGCATGGGTATTGTCTACCGTGCCAAAGACCGGCGCCTCAAGCGCCAGGTCGCCATCAAGCTGCTCCCGCCCGAGCTCGCGTTTCGAAGCGAGATCAAGTCGCGCTTTCTGCGCGAGGCGGAGACCGCTGCGCAGCTCTCGCATCCGAACATCGTTCCGATCTACACCGTCGACGAGCAGGCCGGTCTTGTCTTCTTCGTCATGGCGTACATCAGCGGCGACAACCTCGCCAAGCGACTGCACGAGCGCGGTGTCCTGACCGTCGACGAAACGCGGAAGATCCTGCGTGAAGTCGCGGAGGCGCTGGCCTATGCACACGACCGCGGCGTCGTGCATCGCGACATCAAGCCGGACAACATCCTGCTCGATGCGGTCACCGGTCGCCCGATGGTCACCGACTTCGGTATCGCGCGCGCCATGGACAGTGGTGGCGACAGCCGCCTGACGGCGACGGGCATGGCCATCGGCACGCCGGCGTACATGTCGCCCGAGCAGGCAGCGGGCGAACGCGAGCTCGACGGACGCAGCGATCTGTACTCGCTCGGCATTCTCGGCTACCAGATGCTGACCGGCGAACCGCCGTTCACCGCGGGCAGCACGCCGGCGATGCTCGTGAAGCACATCTCCGAGCGGCCGATTCCGGTGCAGCAGCGGCGCAGCGACGTCCCGACCGATCTCGCGCGCTCCGTGATGATGTTGCTCGAGAAGGATCCGGCGAACCGGTTCGACACAGCGTCCGCGCTCGTCGCGGCGCTCGACGCACGCGAGGCGCCGCCCTCGCGCGTGCCCGAGCCGCCACCTGCCCCGCTCGCGCAGACCGGTGGCTCGCGTTCGAGCTATCCGCCGGCGCTCGATCGACCGTCATATGGCGCGACCGATCGTCCGTCGTACGGAGCGCCTGACCGGCAATCGTATCCTCCTGTTGGGTTCTCACAACAGGGCGACCGCGCGATGCAGCACCAGCAGCATCCCACGCCGGAAGAGTTGCGCCGATGGGAAGCGCCGCCCGTTCAGGCATTCCGAAACAAGATTGCGCCATACCTGTTCGTGAACGGCGTGATTCTCGTGTTCGCGATTTTTGGCCAGAGCGTATTGCCGGTCACTGTTCTCTGGAGCATCTACATCGCGTTCAAGTACGCGAAGCTCTGGTCCGAGGGCTACGACTGGCGCGACGTGTTCCGCCAGCCGCGCGATCGCGAGGTGATGGAAGTCATCGAGGAGGCGGGCGAGTGGCTGCGCGCCGTCTTCGACCCGGGCGCACGGGCACGGCTTCGCGCCAATCGCGAGCAGCGAAAGATGGCCGCCCGCATGTCGCCTCCGCTCGTCGGCAGCGGATTCGACGCGTCGCCGCGCGGGAGTGGTGGTGCGGCGTATCCGCCGGCGCTGGTGGACAACGCGCTCGCGGACCGCGTGCGCCAGGCCTTCTCCGACCGCGACGAGATCTTTCGTCGCATGGAGTCGCTCGGCGGTGCACTGCCCAGTTCCCAGCGCGAAGAAATCTCCCGTTCCGCCATGCAGCTCGCCGAAAAGGTTCAGTCGCTGGCGCTGGCGATGGATGAGTCATCGCGCATGGACATCACGTCGGCACGCGAACAGCTCGAGAGCGAGATCAGCACGCTCGAGAATGCCGCCAATCCGTTGGAACGAGGCAGTGAGGATCGCGTGCGTCGTCTTGCATACCTCAAGCGGCAGCGCCGCGCGCTCGTGGATGCGGATACGCGGCGCAAGTCGCTGTCGTCGAAGCTCGAGACGTGTGCGCTCGCGCTGCAGAACATGCGCTTCGATCTCATGCGCCTGGGGGCGAGCCCCCAGATGCACCAGCACATCACCGGACTCGCGAACCAGGCGATGAGTCTCGCCGAAAACGTGGATGAAGCGTTGTACGTCGCTGACCAGATGGGCAATCTCGGCGCGCGCACCACGCCCAATTCGCGGCGGCCGTCGGGGCGAGGGTGAACGATCCACTGCTCGACCGCCTCGTCGTTGCGGTCGGGACGCAGTATCTCGTCGACGCGGAGATCGGCCGGGGCGGGATGGCGGTCGTCTATCGCGCGACGGACTTGCGCCTGCACCGGCGAGTGGCCATCAAGGTGCTCCCGCCCGAGCTCGCGTTCAACGCCGACGTGCGCGAGCGCTTCCTCCGCGAAGCGCAGACGTCGGCACGTCTCGCGCACCCGAGCATCGTCCCGATCTACACGGTCGACGAACGCGAAGGGATCGTCTACTTCGTGATGGCGCTGGTCGACGGCGAGAGTCTCGCGCAGCGGCTCGTCCGCGAACCACGTCTTCCGATCGCCGACGCGCGGACGCTGCTCGCCGGCGTCGCGGATGCACTGGCATATGCGCACTCGCAGGGCGTCGTCCATCGTGACGTGAAGCCGGACAACATCATGCTCGACATGACGACCGGCCGCCCGATGGTCACCGACTTCGGCATCGCGCGCGCGGCGCAGGGAGACACACGGCTCACGGTGACCGGTGTCGCCATCGGCACACCGGCGTATATGTCACCCGAGCAGGCACTCGGCGAGCGCGAGCTCGACGGACGCAGCGACATCTACTCGCTCGGCATCATCGGCTATCAACTGCTCGCTGGCGAGACGCCGTTCAAGGCGTCGAACACGCCGGCAATGCTCGTCAAGCATGTGTCGGAATCGCCACGGCCACTCGCCCAGTTGCGCCCGGACGTGCCGCCAGTGCTGGGCCACGCGATCGCGCGCGCGCTCGCGAAGAAGCCAGAGGATCGTTGGGTAGATGCCGCCGCGTTTCGCGATGCGATTCTCGACACGCGCGAGCTTCCGCTGCAGACGCCGGCGTGGCCGACGTCGCAGCCGCCCGCGCACCGCTTCAACGAGCCGCCGCCGCGACAGGATCAGCGCTATCACGAGCCCGCGCCGCTGCCACCTCGACTGATGCCGGACCCGCGATTCGTCGACGTTCAGCGGCTGCCCGGAATGAACTGGGTTCCCAACACGCCGCTGATGCCGCCCATGCCTGTGGCTCCAGTGTGGGGCAACAAGTCGGATTGGCGTGAATGGAAGCGAGCGCGAAAGCGCTGGGAGCTCGAGCAGCGGCGCCATAGTCGCGCCATGGGCAGACCGAACGAAGACATGGAATACGCCGGGCTCACCGTTGATGAGCAGGTCGTGCGCTTTCGGCGCAAGGCGATCGGCAGTGTGGCGACGATCGGATCGCTGGCCGCCGTGAACTTCCTGACGTCGCCGCACTTTCTGTGGTTCCTGTTTCCGGCCGCGGCCATCTCGCTGAGCATGATGTCGCGCGCCGGAAAGCTCTGGGCGGACGGCGTGCCACTGCGCAAGATCTTCACACGCGGTACCGCCATCACGAGAGGCCTGCAGCAGCACACCTTGCCACCGCGAGTGTCGATCACTGAAGCGGCGCAACGGATTGCGCCGATCGAGATTCTGGACGGCCATTACGGAGAGATCGTGCGTCGTGCAGCAGCGGATCATATCGCGGTGCGCGACACGCTCGCTCGACTGCCCGACTCCGAGCGGGACATGATTCCCGACGTCGCGCCGACGGTCGATGCGCTCGCGGAGCGGGTCGGCGCTCTCGCCACCACATTGCATCGCCTGGACGCCGACGTGGGCGGTGCATCGCCACAGATGCTCGACGCACGACTGGCCGCACTGCGCGCCGAGACGGCCGGCTCGCCGACGCCGGAGCAAGAGCGTCGCATTGCGTTGCTGGAGCGTCAGCGAGCCTCCATCAGCGAGCTGTCCGAACGTCGCGCGGTGTTGGCGTCTCAGCTCGAGAGCGCGGCACTCGCACTGCAGAATCTGCGACTCGACCTGCTCAAGCTGCGCTCGTCGGGCCTGGAGAGCGCGATGTCGGACGTCGCGAGCGCGACGCAGGAGGCACGAGCGTTGTCGCGCGAGATCGGAAACGCAGTGGACGCCGTGCGGGAAGTGCGGCGACTCTAGGTGTCCAGCGTCGTGCGCCGAGCGTGGCTCGCGCTGGGGATGATCGGCCTCGCGGCCTGTGCGCCACGATCGTTCGCGCAGCAACCGCCAACGCCGATGGAACGGCCCGCCGTTCTTCGTGGACTCTATGTAAATCGCTGGGCGGTGCTCGGCCAACGTATGTGGGAGCTCATCGACCTCGCGAAGCGGACCGAGGTCAATGCGCTCGTGCTCGACGTAAAGGACGATCGCGGCCTCGTGTTGTACCGCTCGAACGTGCCGCTGGCAAATCAGATCGGTGCCGACACCACGATGCCTGTTTCAGCGGGCCGCATCCGCGCAATCCTCGATACGATGCGGGCGGCCGGCATCTTTCCCATCGCACGCATCGTCGTGGCGAAGGATCCCATCCTCGCCGATGCCAGGCGCGAATGGGCGGTGCAGAAGAGGTCCGACGGCACACCGTGGCTGGATAAAGACGGCACACCGTGGCTCGATCCGCATCAGCGTGCGGTGTGGACCTACGCTGCGGATCTCGCCGCCGAGGCGGTCGCGCTGGGGTTCAGCGAGGTGCAGTTCGACTACGTGCGCTTTCCCGACGATCCCCGGCTCGTCCGCGAGACGAAGTTCCCGCTCGCCAAGGGTCGGCTGCGCGCCAGTGTGATTCGCGACCAGCTCGGCTATCTCAGGGAGCGCGTCGCGAAGCTCAAGGTGCCGATGGCGATCGATGTCTTCGGGCTCACGACAACCGACTCGACCGACATGGGTATCGGGCAGCGATGGGAGCAGTTCGCCGATCAGGCGGACGTCGTGCTGCCGATGACCTATCCGTCGCATTACGCACGTGGCACGTACGGCATCTCGAATCCGAATGCTTCGCCGTATGCGACGATCGATCACGCGATGAAGGATGCGAAGGCACGCAATGCCGGCGTGCGCCCCGCACCGATCATCGTACCGTGGTATCAGGACTTCACGATGGGCGCGCCGCGCTACGGCACGACCCAGATCCGGGCGCAGATGCAGGCCGGCTACGACAACGGCGTGCGGAGCTGGATTCTGTGGAACGCCGGCAGCAAGTACACCATCGCGGCGCTGCGTCCCCGAATCCTCCCGGAGGAAAGCGAGAAGACGGCGACCCAGCCTAAGCGCTGACGCTCGCGAGCAGTCCGCCGACGATCTGCGCGATCTCTCTCGGCGAATCCTCCGGCGTGAAGTGACGCGCGTCGTCGATGACGTGAAAGCTCGCGCCGCGAATCGCGTCGGCAAGCCGGCGGCCGAGTGCGAGCGGGAGATACGGATCATTCGTCCCCCACACGACGGTGGTGGGCACGCGAATCTCAGCGAGTCGTGCGGCGAGCGCCTGCGTCTCTCTCGGGTCGAGTGCGGCGAGATGCTGCAGGAAGGCGCTTCGGCCTTCGTCGCTGTTGAAGGGTCGCTGAAACTTGTCGATCGAATGAACGGCTCGCGTCGCGTCGTAGTATCCGCGCTCCAGGTCGGCGCGCACGATTGGCAGGAGCCAATTCGTCGGCAGCCGGCGAACGAGCGGCATGAGGGCTTTCGCGACGCGTACATTGCGCGTTGGCCAGCCGTTGAACGCGACGCTGTTCACGAGTGCGAGCTGCGACACACGCGCCGGCCAATCGAGCGCCAGTGACTGTGCAACGCCGCCGCCGAGGTCGTGGCCGACGATGCATGCGCTGGTGATCTGCAGTGCGTCGAGCAGGCCGACGACGCGTTCCGCATGTGCCCGGAGCGTCAGCGCACGTGAGCCGGGCGGATCGCTTCGGCCGTAGCCGAGGAGGTCGGCGACGACGATACGATGTCCGGCGGGCATCTGCGCCACGACGTCGCCCCAGAGGTGACCGGAGGTGGGGAAGCCGTGAAGGAACACGACTGGTGCACCGGCGCCGCGTGTGCCGGCGGCGTAGTAGTAGAGTCGTGCACCATCGACATCGACGAACTCACCGCGCACGAGCGCGCGGTCGAGGAGGACGGGAGTTGGCGGTCATGCGCGCAAGATGTGTTTGCGCACCACGTTGCGACAAGCGAAAAGAAAAAGGGTAGCGACGCTCTGCGTCGCCACCCTTGGGCATTCTGAAAAAACGAGAACGGTTACAGCGCGGGTGGTGCCTGCTTCGCCATCGCTTCCATGCGAGCCTTCATCTCGGTCGTGTTCTTGTCGTAGATCGCCTGCTGCTCGGCCGTGAGGACGGCGCGGATTTCCGGGGAGATCCTGGCGCGCAGGTCATTCATCTTCTTCATGCCTTCAGCGCGATCGCCACCACCCTGCATCGCGTCGCGGACGACCTTCATCTCCGGTGCGTACTTCGCGTTGATCACGTCGATCTTGGTCAGCTGCTCGGGTGTGAGCGCGATGTCCTTCAGCTGCTGATTGGGGCGACCGGCACCACGACCCGCCTGCTGCGGAGCGGCCTGTGCGCTGGCGACAGCAGCGGTTCCGGCGACGAGCGCGAAACCGAGCGCCGCAATGCGAAGAGCCTTCATGATTCCTACCCCTGAAGTAAAATGATGGACGTGCAGAGTTTTCTAAGTCGTTGGAGGCCTACAACTTGCACTTTCCCCTCTAGCGGGGGCGGGTGAATCTGCTATGCTTACCCGCCAATCTCCAGGGCGTTCCGCCCGGCGTCGCCATGCCTTCCTGGTCTGACTGCTAGCTCCGCGAGCCACACGTGACCCTGCCGTCGCCATCCAGCAGCACCCCGACCGCCACACCCGCTACCTCGTTGCCGGCCGTCGCGGCACCTCCTGCGCCCGCGGCGTTCGTGCCGGCGACCACTCCGGTCCGTTTTCCGTTGGACTGGATCGTTGCCCACGCCGCCCCGCCGATTCGCTTTCGCGCCTTGACCGAGGTGGCGCGACTCAATGCGACGGATGCCGAGAAGGTGGCAGCACTACCCTTTACGCATCGACCGTCGCTGCTGTTGGCGATGCTGCAGCAGCCGGACGGAACCTGGGGTGGCGGAATGCTCAGCATTCCGTCGTCTCGCGCCGAGCATTTCGAAGGGATCGGGACGATTCCGGCAGTGCGGCGGTTGATCGAGTATGGATGGCACAAGGATACGCCGCCCCTGGTTCATGCGCGTCGCGTTCTGTTCCGGCTGCTCGCCGAAGACGACGATCCGTCATTTCTCTTCGAGCTCGGCGGCAAGCACGCGCCGGATGAAGAGTCGGTCAAGCGCGGGCGCTCGCTCCTGAGGGAGGCGGCTGCGGCAACGCTTGCGCAGGCAGGCTACGAGGGCGATCCGCGTCTTCGCGGCGCCGCGCGTCGCATTCTCAATCGCATGGCGGACTACCTGCGCTCACCACTCGCGCAGAAGCCGTTCATTCGACAGGGCAACCAGCACATGCTGGCAGCCGAAGCGTGCCCGCCTTCCATATACGCGGTCACGATGCTGGCCTACATGCCGCTCTTCCGCGCCGAACACCATCGCGAGATGGATGCGCTGTACCAGCACCTCACACAGCCGCAACCACGGCAGGAGGCAGTGCAGCTGTGCGGAAAGCAGATACTCCCGGTGCCACATCTCGTGCTGGGCGACTACCTGCCGCATCGGAATGCTGCGGACGCCGATGTTCCCTTCGCGCTGTACTGGCTCGAGCTCATGGCGCGGCTTGGCTTCCTCAAGCGGAACGAAAACTGGTGCAGGTTGTTCGAGCGCTTTCTCGAGGATCGCGATCGCGAGGGAGTGTGGCATCCGCACAAGGGCATGGCGGTGGCGAAGAGTGCCAGTCCCCACGTGTGGCCGACCTATCCGCTCGAGGCACAGATGGCAGGTGAGGAGCGGTGGACGGACATCACGTTCCGCCTCGGGCTGATCGCGCGCCTCATCGGGCGTCCGATCGAGATCGTCTGACGGAGCCGAAGGACCGCGATCAGCGCCGACTGGCGGGACGACTCGGCCCGCCGGAGATGTTTCCCGCGGGTGCCGGCGATGTGCGCGTTCGACAGGTTGCGTTGGGCAGCGGACTTCTGCTTCGCATCGCGGAGTCCGGTGACGCCGGAAATGCGCCTGTGCTGCTCATTCATGGATGGGGCGCGTCGATCTTCATGTGGCGCGAATGGTTCGCGCCGTTAGCCGCCGCGGGGCGACACGTCGTCGCCGTGGACCTTCCGGGGCATGGACTCTCCGCGAAGCCTGACACCGCCGAGCTCTATCGCGTCGATGCGCTCGCAAAGGTCGTCCGCGAGTTGATCGAGCTCGAAGGGCTAGGGCCCGTCGACGTGGTGGCGCAGTCGATGGGAGGAACGATCGCCCTGGAGCTGGCAACGGCCGACCACAGTCGCGTCAAGCGGTTGGTACTCATCAACCCGGCCGCATTCGGCCGCGTGCGGCTGCAGCGGCTCGCTCGGCTCGTGAGTCCGTCGCGTGTCGATGCCGTGCTGCCGCATCTGGTCCCGCGCTGGATCGTGGCCCGAGCGCATCGGATGGTGTATGGAGACCCGTCACGGATCACGAAGCGCGACATCGACGAATACTGGGCGCCGTCGCAATTCCCGTCGTTCTCGCGTGCGATGCGCCTGCTGGTGCACGAGTTTTCGTGGAAGCGCCTGTCCGCCGACGCGATGGCGAAGCGCATCGGCCCGCTGGCGACGCGCATCCTCGTCATTCTGGGGACGCGTGACCACCTGGTTCGGGACGCGCACGCCTACGTCGAAGCGCTTCGTGAAGCCGGTGTGTCGATGGGCGTGCAGGTGATTGCGGGGGGAGGCCATGCGGTGAACGAGGAGCGCGCGGACGAAGTGGTCGCACTGACGCTCGAATTCCTCAGCCGACAGCTGGGCGACACGTAGCCGCCAGCGCCAGAATCGATTACACTACGGTGCATTAGAACGAACTGGTGAAGGTCGCGCGCATCCGGCGCGCGAGGCTGCGGCAACCTTCACGACCGTTCGGCATCCGGCCGGACGACACATTCTGTGCGCGGTCGCCCGTCGCGGCCGCACTCCTTTCTTCACCGCATCGGTCGACGGCGCGGCATGTGTCCGCGCAACTGTCCGATGCATGCGCCGGTCCCGGAAGTTCCGGGATCGCGGCCCCGGCGCGACGCATCAGGACGCATGACCGACAATCAGCAGACAATCGCGACGATCGCGCCGGCCGACGAGCCAGGCGCGGAGAGCACGCTCACATTCGCCGAACTGCATCTCCACCCGGAGATACTCTCAGCGATTCGTGACGCGGGCTACACCACACCAACCCCCATCCAGCGCGACGCGATTCCTCTCGCGCTCAAGGGGCGCGACATCATGGGGTTGGCGCAGACGGGCACCGGCAAGACGGCCGCGTTCACCCTCCCGATCATCGATCGACTGATCGACGGGCCTCGCCGCACGCGGGCGCTCATCCTCACGCCGACGCGCGAGCTGTGCGTGCAGGTGGAGGAGAGCTTTCGGAAATATGCATCGCACGCCGAGATTGCCGTCGTCGCCGTGTATGGCGGCGTGCCGCTCGATCCGCAGGAGAAGAAACTTCGCGCGGGTGTCGACGTGGTCGTCGCCACGCCGGGCCGGCTGATCGATCACCTCGAGCGCCAGAACGTCGTGTTCGACGATCTCGAGGTGCTCGTGCTCGACGAAGCGGATCGCATGCTCGACATGGGTTTTGCGCCGCAGATCAACAAGATCGTCGACCAGATTCCCGTGTACCGCCAGACGTTGCTCTTCAGCGCGACGATGCCGCCCGAAGTCGAAGCGCTGGCGCGCAAGTATCTGCGCAAGCCGATCGTCGTGCAGGTGGGCGTCCGCTCGGCCGCAGCCAGCACGGTGACGCATGCCGTGTATCCGGTGCCACGCGAGAAGAAGAATGCACTCCTCGTCGAACTGCTCACCGGCAAGGTCCATGACTCGGTGTTGATCTTTTCGCGCACCAAGCATGGCGCCGACCGTATCGTGCGCGACCTCGAGAAGGCTGGCGTGACGGCCACGGCGATGCACGCGGACAAGACACAGGCGCAGCGGACCCGCGCCCTGCAGGACTTCAAGGACGGCACGACGAGCGTGCTCGTCGCCACCGACATCGCGCAGCGTGGCCTCGACATCTCCGGCATCACGCACGTCATCAACTACGACGTGCCGCAGCAGGCCGAAGACTACGTGCACCGCATCGGCCGCACGGGACGAGCGGCGAAGGAAGGCGATGCATACACGTTCATGTCGCCCGACGAGATTGGAATGGTGCGCACGATCGAACGCATGATCGGCAAGCCGATTCCGCGCGTTTCGGTGCCGGGCTACGATTTCGGGACGGTTGCCGCAGACTGACGCTGCGCTTCCACTCGGTCCCTTCACGCCATCAGGAGCTTCATTTCGTGCGTTCTGTCGTGAACATGCGGTACGTCCTTCCGCTCATCGTCTCCGCAGCGATGCCACTTGCCGCCCAGGAGAAGATCAACGGCGCCGCGATGGACCGGATTCGCAACGAAGGCCTCTACAAGTCGCAGGTGATGGACGTCGTCAGTCATCTCACCGACGTCTACGGCGCGAGGCTCACCGGATCGCCGACGACGAGGGCGGCTGGACAATGGGCGGCCGAATGGCTCACGAAGAACGGCGCGCAGAACGTGAAGCTCGAGAGCTGGGGTCCGTTCGGCCGCGGCTGGACCAACGATCGCTTTTCGGCCAACGTCATTTCGCCGACGCGCTACTCCATCATCGCCTATCCGGGCGCATGGTCGGTCGGCACGAACGGCCCAGTGACCGGCGACGTCGTGATGGCGCCGCTCGACAGCGAATCGAGCATGGCGAAGTTCAAGGGGACGCTGCGCGGCAAGTGGGTGATGATGACGCCTGCACAGGACCTGCCGGCGAACTTCAAGGCTTTCGCGAGCCGCTACACGGACGCCTTTCTCGATTCGCTCGCTGCGCCAGCGCCGGTGCCGCAAGGGAATCCGGCGCTTCAGTTCAACAGTGCCAACCGAGTCGCCGCGCAGATGCTCGCGGCGAAGCGCGCGCAATTCCTTCTCGATGAAGGAGTCGCCGGGGTGTTGCAGTACGGACGGGGTGATGAAGGCACCGTCTTCGCAGCCAGCACAGGCTCACGCGACCCGAATGCACCGGCGAGCGTGCCGACGATCATCGTGGCCGCCGAGCACTACGGCCGCATGGCCCGCACGATCGCGAAGGGTATTCCGGTGAAGCTCGAGATCGACGCGAAGAACACGTTCCACGATCAGGATCTCAACTCGTTCAACATCATCGGCGAGCTGCCGGGCACGGACAAGAAGGACGAAGTCGTGATGCTCGGCGCGCATTTCGACTCGTGGCAAACCGGCACGGGCGCGACGGACAACGCCGCTGGCTCCGCGGTGATGATGGAAGCAATGCGCATCCTGAAGGCGAGTGGCCTGCCAATGCGTCGCACCGTGCGCATCGCACTCTGGACGGGAGAAGAGCAGGGACTGCTCGGCTCGCGCGCGTACGTGAAGGAGCATTTCGGTGATGCCGCGACGCAGCAGCTGACGGCGCAGCAGGCGAAGGTGTCGGCGTATTTCAACGTCGACAACGGCACAGGCGCCATTCGCGGCATCTATCAGCAGGACAATGCGGGCGTCGGTCCGATCTTCCAGCAGTGGATGGAACCGTTCGTGGACCTCGGCATGCATGCGCAAACGATGCGCAACACCACGGGCACGGATCACCTCTCATTCGACGCCATCGGTATTCCCGGATTTCAGTTCATTCAGGATCCGATCGAGTACGGCACGCGGACGCACCACAGCAACCAGGACGTTTACGAGCGCGTGCAGGCGAACGACATGATGAAGAACGCCGTGATCGTCGCCGCGTTCGTGTACAACGCCGCGACCCGCGACGCACTGCTGCCGCGCAAGGAATTGCCGAAGCCGAGGCCGGCGGCGTTCTAGTATCGCACACGGCCGAGTCGCGAGACGACCAGCGTATCGGTCGCTCGCCCGCGTCGTGCGACGAGCGTGAGGTTCGCGGCGCCGTAGCCGAGTCCGCGGACGTCGAACGTGATGGAGTCGCGCGTGGTGGAGATCGCGACTCCATGCAATGCACCGAGTGGTGTCTTTCCGAGCGCGAAACCGCGCGAGAGCAGCTCGAGCGTGGCAGTGGACGTGTCGATCTTCACGCTCACCGGCGTGCGTAGCGCGATTGCCTCGTCGCGCGCCCGCTCCACGACGTTGCCGGCGGCACGAACGGCATCGCGCGTGGCGATGCGGTCGAGGTACAGGTGGAGTTGCCCGAGTCCGACGAGCAAGGTCAGGCCAACGATCACCACTACCAGAATCAACTCGGCAAGGGTGAGCCCGGCGCGAGGCGAGTGTGTGCGCATGCGCGAAGAGTGCGCCGCCCTCCTCGTGAGAGCGTCACCGTACGAGCGCACTGTTTACCATTGGAATGCGATCGCCCGCTGGCCGATGGCTGGGCGGACAGGCATCTTGTCGGGCAGGAGGCCAACGTCCTTCTCAACTTCGCTCAACCTGCGTATGCGTCGTCCTTCACTTCACAGAATCGCCCTCGTCTGGGCTCTCGTCCTGGCGGCGAGCTGTCGCAATCCACAGGCGGACGCTCTTATCGCAGAGCAGATGCGGGAGATGGGCGATGAGCTGATGAACGCCCGCCAGGAGACCGCGATGATGCACGAACAGATCGATTCGTTGCGGATGACGGTGGCCCGGCAGGATACGCTCCTCCGGCAGATTGCCGGCATGGCAGGCGTGCCGGTGCCTCCGCGCTGAGCGCGACGCGCACAACGAGATGGGCGGACTGCCGAGCGGTATTCGCTCGGCGTTCAGCGTGATCCGGCCGCTCGGGGGCTCCGCCGAGGGCTCGACGCGCTATATTGCGAACTGTCCAACACCGCGAGCGCAATGAAGATCACGATCGAGTACTGCACCGTTTGAAACTACGAGCCCAGGGCCACCAGTTTGGCGGCCGAGATTTCCCGAGCGTTACCGGGGGCGGAGGTCACGCTGATTCCGAGCTCGGGTGGCCGATTTGAAGTGCTTCAGGATGGGGTACCCATCTACGAGAAGTCGAAACTCGGGCGGCATGCCGCGAAGGGCGAGATCGTCGCGCTGCTGCGTACGTCCACCTGAAGTCACCGTGCGGTGACGACACCTGGGCCGGCGCGTCTTTCGAACGCGCCGGCCCAGTGTGCGTCGCTCCTTTCACCTCTGTTTCCGGCAGCTGAACTCGATGCGCATCGCCATCTCGACGGGCGGCGGCGACGCCCCTGGTCTGAACGCAGTCATCCGTGCCGCCGTGCTCACCGCCATCAACCGCGGATGGGACGTCGTCGGCATCAAGCGAGGCTTTGCCGGCCTGCTCGGCGAAGATGAGGTCGTCCCGCTCACCAAGCAGTCCGTGCGCGGCATCGCGCACCTCGGGGGAACGATCCTTCGCGCGACGAACCGCGGCAATCCGTTCTGCTATCCGCGCAAGCAGCCGGACGGCAGCTACCTCCCCGAGGATCGCTCGAACGAGTTGATGGAGAACGCGCGGAAGATGGGCATCGACGCCGTGATCTCCATCGGCGGCGATGGCTCACTCGATATCGCGCTCCAGCTGTGCCGGAAGGGAATGCGCGTGATCGGCGTGCCGAAGACGATCGACAACGACGTGAGCGGCACCGTCACGACGTTCGGCTTCGACACCGCCGTCAACACGGCGATCGAGGCAATCGACAAGCTGCATACCACCGCTGAGAGTCACGATCGTGTAATCGTCATGGAGGTGATGGGGCGGGACACTGGATTCATTGCGCTGCACTCCGGCGTGGCGGGAACGGCGGACGTCATCCTCCTCCCGGAGATCCCGTACGAAATCAGCCGCGTGTGCGACAAGATCCTCGCGCGCGACGCGGCGGGGCGGCACTTTTCGATCGTCGTGGTGGCCGAGGGAGCCTTCCCGGTCGGCGGCGAGGTGCACACGCTGGGCGAATCGATGCCTGGTCAGGCGCGCCGAGTGGGAGGTGTGGCGGACCTTGTGGCGCGTGAGATTCAGATCATCACCGGCAAGGAGACGCGTTCCCTCGTACTCGGCCACCTGCAGCGCGGTGGCATGCCGACAGGGTACGATCGTCTCCTGGCGACGCGGTTCGGCGGGGCAGCAGTACGCGCGGTGGCCGAGGAGAAGTGGGGCCACATGGTAGCATTGCAGACGCCACACATCGTGACGATCCCCATCGAGGAAGCACTCAGCGAGCGGAAGCGCGTGGACATCACGCACGACCTCGTGCAGACGGCTCGTGAGTCGGGGATCAGCTTCGGGGACTAGGGGTAGGAGGTTGCGTTGGGGTCAGAACAATAGCAGGTCCCTCGACTTCGCTCGAGACGACAGTTTGGAACGCAGGTCCCTCGAGTGCGTTCGAGACCACACGAGAACGCTCGCCCGGCACGACATCAGGAGGGCGACAGTTTGGGGACAGGTTGTCTCGCGAGGGGGACACAACCGTTTGCATACACTCGCAGTGCGTGTCGTCAAGCTGCTCTAAGCCTTTCAGATAGCGATACTTAGCCCGCTTCACGAGAATCAGCCGGACGTGGCATCCGGCGTGCCTTAACAGACAGTGACGCGCGGTGTCGCGCGACGCTGGAGAAGACTAGATGAAGCTCCGTTCAACCTTTCTGATGCTCGCGATCATGGCCTTGCCGGCCGGGGCCGCGCGCGCTCAACAGCCTCAGCCGTCCCAGCCGCAGCCGCAGCAGGACGGCGACGACGTGCCGAAGGCGTCCCGCCCACCGGCGGGAATGTGTCGCATTTGGCTCGACAAGGTGCCCGCCAAACAGCAGCCGGCACCGACGGACTGCCCGACCGCAGTGAAGAACAAGCCAGCCAACGCCAAGGTGCTCTTTGGTGACGATTACGTCGAGAAAGGCAAGAAGCCCGAGGAGAAGGAACCCCCCTTCCTCAAGAAGTTCACGAACGACAAACGGAAGCCCTGATTCAGGGCCTCCGTTGAGACGCGCACGAATTTCGCTTCGCGCGGCGGCATGCGCGACGTAAGAGACCAATACCTCCCTCCCGACCACGCAGCATTCGTCGGAGCCGAGCTGCCCACGGGGCGAGTGATCGTCATCGCACCCACGCGTGCGGCGTGCGAGACGATCGAGCTCGCGGTGGGACTCCACATCGAGACGTATCTCGAGAAGCACTTCGGCCAGCGTGTGCGGGAACTCGCGCGTGCGCGCCGAGGCTTCGGTATCGTCGCGGGTACGGGATCGGGGAAGACGCTCGCGATCAGGCCCATCGCCGAGGAGCTGCTTGGCACCACGGACCTGCGCGTCGGCGTGATCAACCGCGAGCGCGAAGCGACACCCGACACGCCGAGCTGGAACGTCATCATCGTGACGACGGGTATTGCGCGCCGGTGGTTCCAGGATGGCGACATCCTTCCAGGCGACACGCTGATCGTCGACGAGATTCACCAGACGTCGGCGGAGCTGGAGCTGTGTCTCGCGCTGGGGAAGCGCGTTGGCTGCCGGTTCATCTGGCTGTCGGCGACAGTCGATCCGACGTTCTATCGCAAGTATCTCGAGAGCGCCGACGTGCTCGAGGTGTACGCGTTCGATCCGGACAAGGCGGCCAAGGTCGAGGTGGTGAGCAAGGACGTCGGGGAATTTCTCGACGACAAGTTCCTGCAGCGCGTCTACAAGGAGAAGCGCGGCGTCGCGATCTTCGTCCCGACGCGGAAGGGCGTGGAGCAGGCGGCGGAAAACGTTCGCATGCGCGCGCCGCGCATCAACACGGCGCACTATCACGGCGGCGAGCCGATTCGTGTGTTGCGTCCCTTCCTCGAGGGGCAAGAGCACAAGCCATACTTTCTCGCGATGACCGCGGCGGGACAGAGCGCGCTCAACGTGCAGGGGCTCGACACGGTCGTCATCGACGATACGCGATTCACGTCGATCGTCGAGCGCGGCAAGAACGTGCTCACCAAGCTGCACCTTGGCGCGAACGAGATCCTCCAGATGGCGGGACGCGTGCACGGCCGAGTGGCAGGTGGTCGCGTGTTCATCCTCAGCGATCGCGACATCGACTTTGCGACATTGCAGCCGACAGCGCCGGAATTCCAGCTCGCCGGCGATTCTGAGCGCGTCGCCATCACGTGTGCTGATCTCGGAGTCGCGGCCGACGATCTCGAGTTGCCAGTGCCGCTCGACAAGGTGTCGTATCGTCGCGCGATGCAGTTTCTCGAAGGGCGCGGCATCATCGAGAAAGGGCGGCTCACGCGCTATGGCCGCGCAGTGGAAGCGATGCCAGTGGAGCGCGAGTGGGCAGAGCTCCTCGTGAATGCCGACGATGCGATGGTGCCCTATCTCTCCGTGATGAGCGGCATCGAGTCGCTGCATCGGATGACGCGTGAGGAGCGCGATCTCGAGGGACTCGTGTTGCCCGGCAGCGATCATCTCACGGCGTACAACGTCTACGCCGAGGCATATCGCGTTGCCGGATATGTCGGTGAGGTCTACGGGTTGGCGCGGCATCTCTTCAACGAAGAGGAGATCACCGAATGGGCGGAGCGTCGCGGTGTGCTCGTGAAGTCGATCGAGGATGCGGCGTTGGGGATGGCGAGCGTCTATCGCGGATTGAGCATGGAACTGCCGGCGGACATGCCGATGGCGCACGAGGGTACGCGTCGGCAGTTCGCCGATTTGGTCGCCAGGTACATGCCGTTCGACCTCGTCATCGATGAGGTCACCAGCTACGGTGAGGAAGCGAGGGTCAGCAAGACGAGCGTGTGCGGCAGCTGGGGCGCGATTGCTGGCGAGCTGCGCTATTTCGCCGACAAGTTCGGACGTCCGCGCGCGTCGATCGAAGGGACGCAGTTGCCGATGGATGTCATTCGTCGCTACGCGACGAGTGACGAGGCAACGATCGTCTACGACGGCGAGCGCCGAAAGGCGCCGCTCGTGCTCAAGCGTCGCGTCGACTACTTCGGCTTCGAGCTCGAGCGAGAAGTCGAAGCGATCGAGGAATTTCCCGCGGGACGCGAGGACGAGGCGAGAAAGGTTCTCGCCGACGCTCTCGCCCGCGGCGAAGCGCGACACTTCGCGGTGAAGGACAACCTCGGCATCATCGACGCCGTGCGCGAAGCGTGGCGTCGTTCAGGTGGCGCGCTGCCGAGGCTTGGACAGGCGGAGCTGGCGTCACTCTACGAGCGCCGGTTGGCGAACGTGACTACGCTGACGCAGTTCAAGTCGGCGGATCTCGATCTCGCGACGGATCTCGAGGCGGTGAGTCCGCGCACCGCGCGCGCGCGGTATGACACGTTGCCCACGCGCGTGAGCGTGCGCGATCGCGACGTAGAGATCGGGTACGATGTCGAGGAAGAGAATGGCGCGCCGGTTGGCGTGGCACGGCTGCAGCTACCCGAGAAAGTGGCGCGCACGCTGACTGAAGGCGAAGTGCCGGCGCTCGATCGTCCGGTGCGGTTCGTCGTCTATCGCGGGCAGCGCGGACAGGTGCGTGCGAAGTCGCTCGATGAGCTGCAGGCGTTGCTCGATGCGCCGTGGACCGACGACGAGGTCGCGCGGTTCAACCGCAAGCGCGACGAGCAGCGTGAGGCCGCACAGCAGCATCGGCGCGATCGCGTGGGGAAGGGGCCGAAGAAGTTCCTGCGCGAGGGACGGGGTAGCGCGAGTCGTCCCGGCAAGCGGGAGCGGGATTCGCGCGGTGGTGGTGCTACCGGTGCGGATCAGCCGCGAGAAGGCGGACGAACCGGTAGTGGCGAGCGCAATCGTCCGGGCGGCTACAAGAGTGGCGGCACGCCGCGCGGTAGCAAGCCCGGTGGTGGACGTCCGGGCGGACGGCGTGGGCCGTCGCGATGATCCAGTCGGTCGCTGCGCTCCTGTCGGGACGACCCGACTACGCCGGCAGTTCCTGGAAATACCGCTCCGTGCGCGAGATGGTGAAGCCGCGCGCGAGATAGTTCGGCAGGGCGGTGGGCGCGTCGAGGGTACAGGTGTGCAGCGTGACCAGGCGTGCGCCTAGCGCGAAGGCTTCCTCGGCGGAGCGTGTGAGCATCCAGCCGCCGAGTCCCTGGCCCATGAAGCGCGGTACGAGGCCGAAATACATGATCTCGACGCTCTTGTCGGAGTACTGCTGCAGCTCGAAGTAGCCGGCATCTTCGCCGCCGACCGTGAGCAGCCAGATGTGGACGTTGGCCGACGCGAGGTAGTCGGCGAGTGCCTGGTCGTGCATGAGAAGCCGGTCGCGCCACTGCCAGCGCTCACCCACGAGGGTGTAAATCGCACGGTAGGCGTCGGGGTTGACGTCCACGCGCGCGAGACGTGCGTCCGCGCTGGGCGGTCGGGAGCGCCGAAGCGCGGCGACATCGCGCATCTCCAGATGAGTACGCGTGACCTCGACGGTATTGGCCATGAGGAAAGATAGGCGAACGGTCTGCGAGTGACGCCGACTTGCAATTAGGACCGATCGGTCCTAGTTTGTCTTTGTGCGTCAACGACGAATTGCCATCCTCGATGCCGCGGCGCGGCTGATCAACGAACGTGGGTTTTCGCACACGTCCGTCGAAGAACTGATCAGGGCGACGGGGCTGAGCGGAAAGAGCCACTTCTATCACTACTTCAAGTCGAAGGAGGAGCTCGGGTACGAAGTGCTCGAGCGGCAGTTCTCTCGATTTGCGGACCGGGGGCTCGTGCTGTTGCGCGAGCCGATGATCGAGCCGCTGGACCGGCTCACGCTCTTCATCGACACGATGGTGGCGCTGCAGTACGAGCGCGATGGGCGAACGGGGTCGCCGTTCGGCAACCTGGCGGGGGAGCTCGCGGATTCGCACGAGGGCTTTCGCAAGCGGCTCGATGAGGTGTTCGACGAGTGGGCGGGACAGCTGCAGGCGTTGCTCGAGGAGCTCAGGCCACAGCTGAAGGACGGGGTGCACTCGCAGCGGCTGGCGCGATTCATCGTCGCAGCGCTCGAGGGCGGGATGTTGATGACGCGAGTCAAGCGTGATGCGGCGGTGATGACGGGAATCGGCGACGATCTCAAGCGATTCATCGCGACGCATCTGCGCGCAGGCGAGGCGTGGGGCCTCGATGCCAATGGGAGGGGGGAGTATGAGGACGTTGACGATCAGCGAGGCGGCGCAGCGCGCGAGTTTCGAGACTGAGGCGTTGGTGCACCTGGACGCGCTGTACAGCTTTGCGCTGAAGCTGTCGCGGGCGCGCGATGATGCGGAGGATCTCGTCTCGGACACCGTGCTGCGTGCGCTCGAGCGGTGGGACCAGTATCGGCTCGGCACCAACATCCGGGCGTGGCTGTTCACGATCCTGTATCACGTCTTCGTGAGCCGGAAGCGGCGGATCGATGCGCGCGAGGTGCGTGACGGTGACGACGAACGTGGGAGCGGCTGGTCGACGAAGAATGCGGTCGGTGAGGCGGATCCCGAATCCCGGTTCTACGACTCGTTTCTCGATGACGAGATCATCGAAGCGATCGACGCCTTGCCGGATGAGTATCGAACGGCAGTCGTGTTGAGCGACATTCGGGAACTGCGGTATGCGGAGATTGCGCAGATGCTCGGTGTGCCCGAAGGGACCGTGAAGTCGCGGCTATTCCGCGGACGACGGTTGCTGCAGGGGCGATTGCGTGGGTATGCCGAGGAGATGGGGTACATCCGGCCGGCGGCGCGCACCGCCCCTACCGGTGGAGCTTCATCCGATGACGCGCGGCCTTCGCGCGATTCCCGCACGTGGACATATCGCACCACCGGCGACGACCGTTTTTCGTCTCGTCCTGGAAGACTTTGCCGCATCGCGGATCGGCGCAGCGACGCACGCGTGCCAGCTCGCGCACGATGAGCGCATCGGCGGCGCTCTCGACGATCGGGATGAGCAGCCCGGCGAACGCATCGCCGACGGGGACGAAGGCGCGCACGAACGTGCCATCGGCCTGAAGCTCGAGGCGGCGCGTGCCTGCGCTGCGGCCGAGCACGCGGTTGATCTCCACGAGCGCCTCGCTGCGGATGTCGTGCGACGTCTCGCCACGTTCGGCGAGCGATCGCAACACCGCGCGAACGCGGCGTGCGTCGCCAAGGACGGCGAGTGCGCCGGCCGGCTGTTGCTGCGCACGACGACGCATCGTCGCGGCGCGCTCCGTGTCGAGCAGCTGCGCCGCTTCGAGCCAGCGCACGAACCGCTCGAAGTCGTAGAGCGCATCGCTGCCGCGGACGCTGTTGTCCGAGTTCACGAAGTCGAGCCACATGCGTTCCGCGACGAACGCATACGACTGGCGATCGCGCGTCTCGTGCCTGAGGACCGGTGGGGAGAGCTCGAGCGTGGATGACATTTGCCCTAGCATATCCCGCGGTGCAGAAGGCGGCAACCAGTGAATTGCCGGGGTGCCCGTCAAGCGCGCGGAAGTAGCTTTCACGCCAACCTGATCCGGAGCGCGCCACTCATGTCCGCCCTGTCCGTCGCACCGAGCCGCATCGCCGTCGGCTCGAAGAACCCCGTGAAGATCGGCGCGGCGCGCGCGGTGCTCGCGCACGTGGCGCCAGCGGCAGTGATCGAAGGCGTGGCTGTGCCCAGCGGCGTGAGCGACCAGCCGTGGGGCGACGAGGAGACGATTCGCGGTGCGATCACGCGAGCCCACGCCGCTCGTGCAGCACTCGACGCAGACTGGGGAGTGGGGATCGAAGGCGGGGTGGTCGACGACGGCGGCACTCGTGTGCGTACCTGCGCATGGGCGGCGATCGTCGGCCGCGACGGCAGATCGGGCGTCGGTGGGTCGCTTTCGCTCGAGCTCCCACCGCGCGTGGCGGCGCTCGTGCGCGGCGGCATTGAGCTCGGCCACGCCATGGACGAGGTGACTGGCCAGCAGAACGTGAAGCACGGCGTCGGCGCCGTGGGGTTGCTCACCGCGGGATTGGTGACGCGACAGGGCGCGTACGAGACGCTCGTTGCCTATGCGCTTGTGCCGTTTTTCGACGCCGAGCGGCTGCGCTGAAGAGCACGTCCCTCGGTTGTGCGGCGCGCGCCTGTCGGGACGAGGACTTGATGTCGCTACTCGGCCACGGCCTCGCGCTGGAGCGACGGGAGGCCTGGCATGCGCGCATGCCGCTTCTGCAACCGTTGGAGTCCGTCGTACGCGGCGTACTTGTACGCATCAGCAAGCGACGGATAGTTGAATGCCGCCTGGATGAAGAAGTCGAGCGTCCCGTCGAACGCGATGACCGTCATGCCGACGTGAATCAACTCGCACGCCGTCTCACCGACGATCGTGACGCCCAGTACCCGCTGATCTTCCGGGTGGAAGACGATTTTCACGAAGCCATCGATGTCGCCGATGATCTGGCCGCGCGGATTCAAGCGGAAGCTCGCGCGCCCGATCTCATAGGGCACGCCGCGCGCGTGCAGTGCATCCTCGCTCTCTCCCACGGTGGCGATCTCGGGGATCGTCCACACGCCGTATGGCATGACGCTCGACACCGCGCTCTTGTACTTGAGATCGAACGCATGACACACGGCGACGCGCGCCTGCTCCATCGACGCCGACGCAAGCGCTGGAAAGCCGATGATGTCGCCGGCCGCGTAGATGTGCGGAACGGCGGTGCGGTAATGGTTGTCGACCTTGATGAACCCGCGATCGTTGACCTTGACGCCAACGTCCTCGATGCCGAGCGCGGCGGAATTCCCGACGCGACCGGTGCTGACGAGCACGGCGTCGGCGGAGAGGATGACGCCATCGTTGAGCGTCACGATCGCGCGCCCGTTCTCCACGACGACGTTGCGCACCTCGGCATTGCCGACGACGTTGACGCCGAGCTTGGCCGTCATCGACTGGCGAAGGGCGTCGCTGACGTCGTTGTCGAGATGCGCGAGCAGGCGGCCGCGCGAGTTGATGAGCGTGACGCGCACGCCGAGTGCCGCGAAGATGCACGCGTACTCGCAGCCGATGACGCCTCCGCCGACGACGACGAGCGATGGCGGGATACGCTGGAGCGTCAGTATCGAGTCGCTGTCGTGGATGATCTCCCCGTCGATCTGATACCCAACGGGTGCGAGCGGTGTGGAACCGGTGGCGACGAGGATGACGGCGCCCGTGATGAGGCGCGGCGGCTGTCCGTAGCGCGTGACCTCGATGGTGTGCTCGTCGACGAACCGCGCCCCGCCCTGGAGCGTCGTGATGCCGTGCTTCTCGATATTCTCCGCAATGATCGACCACGCCGTCTCGATGACCGCCCGCTCGCGGTGCATGAAGTCGCCGATCGTGATGTTTTTCTTGATGCTGAGGTCGACGCCGTAGAGGCCGCGCTGGCGGAGTCCGGAGAAGTAGAGCGCCGTCTCGCGAAGTGTCTTGCTGGGAATGGTGCCGGTGTTGACCGCCGCGCCGCCGGGCTTGGGAGCCCGCTCGATGAGGCAGACCCGTTTGCCGAAGTACGCGGCCTGGGCGGCGCCCTTCTCGCCGGCCGGTCCTGAGCCGATGACAATCAGATCGAAGTGATCGGGAATGCTCACGTAGGCGCGGCGGGAGAAGAGACGGGTTGGAGTAGCGCGTCTTCGCGATACACGATCCACCCCGTCGTTTCCTCAGCGACAAGTTCGACTTCGGTGCCGAGGGGCAGGGTCAAGTTAGGATTGTCGTGGCCAGCGGGAAAGTCCATGATAACGGGAACACCGAGATCGGAGACGAGATCGAGGACGAAATCCTCGAACTCGTCCTCCTCGGAGCGGTCGAGGGAGAGGTGACCGAAGACGATGCCACGCACCTTGGCGAGCAGGCCCGATGCTCTGAGCTGCACGAGGCGCTCGTCGACGAACGACATGGGATCGCGGACTTCCTCGAGAAAGAGGATCGCGTCGGTCGTGTCGATCTCGTATGGCGTACCGATGGTCTGCTGCACGAGCGCGAGATTCCCTCCGACGAGGCGCCCCGTGGCGCGGCCGGCCTTGACGGTCCGCGCCGTGTCCTTGCCGAGGCGAGTGGTCGGACGCGCGCTGGTGAGTGCGGTGAGGAGTGACGCAGTGGTGACGTCGCGCGCGCTGGGAATGAGGTCGTCGACGGTGGGTCCGTGGAAGGCGCGCAGTCCGGCGAGCCGCATGAGCCACATGTGCAGCACGGTGATGTCGGAGTAGCCGACGAAGGCTTTGGGGTGACTCCGGAAGAGGGCGGGATCCAGATAGGGCAGCATGCGAACGGCGCCGTAGCCTCCGGTACCGCCGATGACCGCCTTCACGCGGGGGTCCGTCCAGATGGTGGTGAAGTTCGCCGCGCGGCGTTCGTCTTCGGCGCGTTGATAACGGCGCGTCGTCGAGAGTTCGGGGTCGAGCAGCACGGCGTAGCCGGCACGTTCGAGCGCACGCACGCCGCGCGCGAGCCAGCGCGGGCGCGGCGAGTACGAGGAGGCCACCACGCCAATGGTGTCGCCCTTGAGGAGGGGCGGGGGCCGCAGCAGCGCCTCGAGGTCAGCCACGCGACCCCGCGAGACCGACGGTCGATCCGATCGCGAAGAGCGCAGCGAACGTGAACGCGGCGCGGAAGAAGTTCGCATCAGCGGCTGGTACGTTGCGCCCGACGAACGACAGGGAATGCCGGACGAGCCACGACAGCGCGCCCATGCTGCTCACGGACGCGACGAGCATGACGCGCAATGCTGGGCTGAGTCCCGCGAGGCTGAAGCGGCGCTCGTACTGGAGCTCCTCACTGCGCAGCAGATCGTGCTCCCGGAGCGCGGCGTGCAGGTCGTCGACGACGTAGCCGTCCTCGAGCACGCGTCGCAGTCGAGTGAGCACCGGGAAAAAACTCACGGCAGCAGCGCCGAACAGCGTGAGCGGAAACAGCCACGGACTCATGTTGACGACCGCGATCAGCGATCCGAGTACGCCGCCCCAGAGAATGAGCATTGCGCGAGGCGCAGACTCACTTTCTCCCTGCTGAATCCAGACGCGGAGCGCGATGGGAATTTCCTTCGCATGTTCGTAGGCAAGGTCGATCGCCTCGGCGAACGTTTCGGCGGTGCGAAAGCGGCCATCGGGGTCTTTCGCGAGACAGCGGTCTACCGCCTGAGCCAGTCGCGACGGCGTGGTGTGCGCGAAGCGTGCGACTGGCGGCGCGGGGACGGTGAGATGCTGCGTGACGATCTCCTCGGGCGTCGCCGCGTCGAATGGGAGCCGGCCGGTGAGAGCGTAGTAGCCACATGCGCCGAGCGAGTAGAGATCGCTGCGGCCGTCCAGTGGCTCGCCGACGGCCTGTTCCGGGCTGACGTAGTGGGCGTTGCCCATGACGCGTCCGTCATCGGACAGGGCGGAGCTCCGCATCGCGCTCGCGATGCCGAAGTCCATGACGATGGCGCGGTCGGTGCCCCGCTCGAGCACGATGTTCTCGGCGGTGATGTCGCGGTGCACGATGCCCTTGCCGTGCGCGTAGGCGAGCGCCCACGCGACTTCGCGCAGCAGTCGCGCCGCCTCTCCGGGCAGCAGGGGGCCGCGGCTGCGAATGCGCTCACCGAGCGCAGGCGGCAACACCTTGATCGCGACCTGCCGTGCGAGCCGGACTTCGCGCGCGAGATAGACGACGCCCATACCACCGCGGCCGATCTCGCGATCGAGCGAGTACTCTCCGGCGAGCGCCTGCTGCAGGGCGATGAAGTCGGCATCGGGCTGCTGCACCTGGCGAGACATGGTATTCGCTCCGGAAGTCAGCTGTGTATGGCAGGCACACCGTGCACGGGCGTGTCGGCGCCGTGGTCGCCGTGCTTCGGTGCGAGTGCTTCAATCGCGCCGGTAAGTGTGCGACTGATTCGCTCGACCTCGGCACGCGATTGCACCGCGTATTCGATCTGCTCACCAGCACGTTGCGCTGCCTCGAGCGACGCCGTGACGGACTCGATGCCGCCGGCGCCCGTCTGGAGTCGCAGGAGGTCGAGGCGGATGTTCTCGAGTGCGGCGACGGTGGCGGCCAGACGAGATCGCGCGACGGTGGCGAGTGGCTCGTCGACGACAGCGATGCTCGCGCGCAGGTTGGACGCATTCGTCTCGAGCTGCCTGATGGTCTCCGGCAGCGACGCAAGCTCGCGACGCATCGCCTTGGGCAACGCCTGAAAGAGATGATCGGTCGCTCGACCCAACGCGACTTCGGTGAGCAGCGGCATGCCGAGCGCGGGCCGCGTGGAGTGATCGAGCCCGATGCCGACGAATGCAGCGATGCGGCGGGCCCACTTGCTCTTCCAGAAGGAGATGGACAGCGCGGCCATTCGCGCGGGAAGCCTGTGTCGCAAGTAGTCGCCGCCAAGGGCGATGCCTGTAATGGCGGCGATGCCGATCGAACCGAACATCGCGCCAGACAGCAGGTTCTGCGTGCCAATGTCGACGGCGACGACTGGCGCAACGGGCTGGGCCGCCATGAGGCCGCCGAAAAGGACGATGGAGGCACTGGAAGCACCGAGCAGGATGCGCATGATGCGGTGTGCCATTGGAGAGCGCTGCGCCAGCTCGTACGCAACCTCCTCACTCCTCGCGAGCTGATGCTCGCGCAGGGCAGCGGCCAGGTCGTCCGTGACATATCCGTCGCGGAGCACACGACGAAGCCGGAGCACCGCGGGCAGTACGCCCAGGCTCGTCGCGATCGCGACCGGCCCGAAAAACGCCATCGTGTGCGTCGTGGCGAAGGCGAATCCAATTCCGACCCACGCGAAAATGCCGATCAGCACGAACCTCGCCGGGCGACCGGTTTCTCCCTGACGGATCCAGACGCGTAGCGGCGCCGGAATTTCCTTGGCGTGCTCGAACGCGAGATCGATTGCCTCGGCGAAGCTCTCCGCGCTTCGATACCGGGCGAGTGGCTCCTTCGCGAGACAGCGATCGACCGCCTGGCCGAGCCGCACCGGAACCGCGCTCGCCAGCGAGGCGATGCTCGGTGGCCTTTCCGTGAGATGCTTCGTGACCACTGCCTCAGGCGTCTCGGCGTCGAAGGGGAGACGACCGGTGAGCGCATAGAAGCCGCAGATGCCGAGCGAGTAGAGATCGCTGCGGGCGTCGACGATGTCGCCCGCGGCCTGCTCGGGGCTCACGTAGTGTGCGTTGCCCATCACGCGGCCGTCGTCGGAGAGCGCGGCGGTCTGCATCGCGCCGGCGATGCCGAAGTCCATCACGATGGCGCGGTCGGTGCCGCGCTCGAGGAGGATGTTCTCCGCCGTGACGTCGCGATGGACGATGCCGGCAGCGTGCGCGTAGGCGAGTGCCCACGCGACCTCTCGCAGCACGCGTGCGGCCTGGCCCGGGAGGAGCGGCCCGCGCGCGCGAATGCGCTCACCGAGCGTGATGCCTTCGACGTACGCCATGACAAGGTAGGCAAAGCCACTCCGCTCGCCGGCGGCGTATACGGGGACGACGTTCGGGTGTGTCAGCCGGCCGATCGTCCGCGATTCACGAAGGAAGGCCTCGCGCACCTCGGGCCGCGCGGCGAGCGCCGTGGGCAGCACCTTGATGGCGACGGGGCGTGCCAGGTTGACCTCGCGCGCGAGGTAGACGATGCCCATGCCGCCGCGCCCGATTTCCCGTTCCAGCGAGTACTCACCGACGAGCGCCTGTTGCAGCGCGATGAAGTCCGCGTCGGGATGGTCAGCCATGACCGGCAAGGTAGGCCTGCCGCGGCTGGATGCGCCAGTCAACAGTGGGTTAAGTCCAGATGAGGGCATGCCTCCAAGAGCTTCGGCAACCTCGCTAGATTCCACGACATGGCCGCCCACCCTCCCAACGAGCCGTCCACGTATTTCCGAAAGGGCTTTGGCCTCAAGGCCGACGTCCGCGACGACCTGTCCGCCGACTACAACGGGCTCCTCGTCGACGCGCTGCGTGACAACGACTACACGCTCGTCGTGGACGACGTCACCATCCGGCTCGCGAAGGAGTTCGGCTTCTGCTACGGGGTGGAGCGCGCAGTCGAGTACGCCTACCAGACGCGCAAGAAATTCCCCGATCGCCACCTCATCCTCGCTGGCGAGATCATCCACAACCCGCACGTGAACGCCAAGCTCCGCGGCATGGGGATCGAGATCATGGAGCGGGGTTCGGACGGCAAGCTCGATTTCACGGCCATCAAGCCCGAGGACGTGGTGATCCTGCCGGCGTTCGGCGTGACGATCGAGGCGTTCGAGACGCTGCGCGCCATTGGCTGCGTGCTCGTGGATACGACGTGCGGTTCGGTGCTCAACGTCTGGAAGCGCGTCGACACCTATGCGCGCGATGGCTTCACGGCGCTCATCCACGGCAAGTACTATCACGAGGAGACGCTCGCCACGGCGTCGCAGGTGCTGAAGTATCCGGGGGGCAGCTATATCGTCGTGCGGCACATGGACGAAGCGCGCATCGTCTGCGACTACATCGAGGGCCGCGGCACACGCGAGGAATTTCTCGCGAAGTTCGCAGCATCGTCGTCGCCGGGATTCGATCCGGACATCCACCTGCGCCGCATCGGCGTGGCGAACCAGACGACGATGCTCGCGAAGGAATCGCTCGCGATCGGCGAAGAGGTGGGGCAGGCGATCGCCCGCGCCCGCGGCGATGACGCGCGCGCATCCGACTTTCGCACGTTCGACACCATCTGCAGCGCGACGCAGGAGCGGCAGGATGCCGTGAACGCGCTGCTCGAGGAGCCGCTCGACGCGATGATCGTCATCGGCGGGTTCAACTCGAGCAACACGATCTCGCTCGCCGCGCTCTGTGCCGAGCTGGTGCCGACGTACCACATCGAGGACGCCGAGGGGATCGATCCGGAGGCGGGCACGGTGCACTATCGCAAAGCGGGTGTGCATCACGTCGAAGACACGCAGGCAGGATGGCTTCGCGCCGACGGGCCGGTGCGCGTGGGCGTCACCGCCGGCGCGAGCACGCCGAACAACAAGATCGGCGAGACGGTCGCGCGCATTCTCGCGACGCGCGGCCTGATGTTCGCCGACGCAGCCGACGCGCCGATCGCTCCGTAATGCTGCCGTACTTCACGCACTTCGTGGCCTTGGGCGACTCGGTGTCGATCGATCTCTATCCCGCACTCGACGCCGGGGAGATCGACGTCGCCGTTGCGCTCGAGCGCGATCCAACCGCGGGCAACGTCGCGCCGCTCGGCGCTGCATCACTGCTCTACCAGAACGACGACGCGCGCTGGCCCGAGGACCAGAGCGACGACCTCGTGTCGCGCTACGCCGGCATCACGATGCAGAATCTCGCCGCCGACGGCGCGACGATCGGCGACGTGTTCGGCGAGCAGTTGTCGCAGCTCGAGCCGAACGACGACACCACGCTCATCACGCTGAGCGTCGGCGGCAACGACCTGCTCAGCGCATTCTCCAATCGTCCGCGCGCGTCATTGCTCGAGAGGATCGCGGCCGACGTCGGCGAGGCGTACGAGTTTCTCGTCGACGCCATTCGTCGCACGCGACCGAACTCACTCATCCTGCTGACGACGATCTACGATCCTTCCGATCGCACCGGACGCATTCCGGGCGTGCTCGAGGACGCGGGTGTGCTGCCCCTCTCCGTGCTGGAGGGAATGAACGCGTTCATCACCCGCCTCGCCGAGGGCACGCCGAACGCTGCGGTAGCCGACGTCTATACGCACTTCATCGGACATGGTGCGAGCGCACCGGAAGCGGAGCGCTGGTATTGGCGTCGCTCGCTCATCGAGCCGAACGCGCAGGGCGCTCACGAAATTCGCCGCGTCTGGCGCGACGCCATCGACGCAGCGGACGCCGACGCGTGATCGCCGGCGTGCTTCTCGCCGCGGGGCGCAGCAGCCGCTTCGGCGCCGACAAGCTCTGCGCGAAGCTCAACGGAAAGGCGGTCGTTCGCTGGAGTGCTGAGGCGCTATCGCCTGTCGATGTGGTGTACGTCGTCATCCCGCCAGGCGCCGATGCCATCACGCAGGCGCTCTCTCGGCTCGATGTGTCGTTCGTCATCAACCTGGGGCGACACGAAGGCATGGCCAGCTCGATCCGCGCTGGAATCGCTGCGCTTCCTGGCGACGTGGAGGCGGCGATGATCGCACTCGCCGACCAGCCTCTCGCGTCGGCGAACGTGACGCGCGCGCTGTGCGAGCGGTGGCGCGAGGGAGGTGTCGATGCTGTCGCGCCAGAGTATCGCGATGGACGCGGGCATCCCGTGCTCTTCGGGCGCGAGTGCTTCGCCGCGTTGGAGACATTGAAGGGGGACGTCGGCGCGCGATCCGTGCTCGATGCGCTGGGCGGTCGTCTCGCCCGCGTTCACGTTGACGCTGCGATGCCGATCGACGTCGACACTCCGGACGCACTGCAGGCGCTTCAAGGCGCGCGGGCGTAAGAGCGAGTAAGGGCAGGTCCCTCGACTTCGCTCGGGACGACCGCTCGCTAGATCACCGATTCGCGCACGACAGACGCGACGCTCATCGGCGTACGCTCGCCGGCGCGGCGTGACGGCAGGGCAAAGGCGAAGATCGTTTCCGTGTCGGTGAATTCCGCCCAGGCGCGCCCGCCGAGTGACTCGACCGTCTCGCGCACGATGCTGAGGCCGAGTCCAGTGCCGTCGATGCCTGAGGTGGCGTCACCGCCGGCGCGATAGAAGCGCTCGAAGAGACGCGCCCGCTTCTCGGCGGCGACGCCGAGGCCGGTGTCGCGCACTTCGACGACGACCTGGGCGGGCGACTCGGGGGTCGCCGCCGCCGTGTGACCGCTGATCTTCACCCAGCGGTCCGCCTTGCGGTCGTCGGCGTACTTGAGCGCGTTCGACACGTAATTCATGAGGCAAAGCTCAACGCCGGCGGCGTTGACCTCGACGTCCGGCAATGTGTCGTCGATGGTGACCGTGACCCCGCGGGAGCGGGCGAGCTCGCGCAGCTGTCGCACCACCTCTGCCGCGGCGCGCGGAAGCCGCACGTGCCGATGCTGTCGCGCGTCGTTGGTGAGTCGCGACAGCTCGAGCAGGTTGTCGAGGGCCACGCGCATGCTCTCCATGTTGCGTACGATGATGCCGACGAGCCGCTCCTTCTCCGGGGACGCGAGCTCCGGCATCTGGAGCAGCTGCCCCGCGCCCATCGTCGCACCGATGCGGTTGCGCATCTCGTGCGTGAGCGAGCGATTGAAGGCGCGCAATCGCTCTTCGCGCTCGCTCAATCGTTCCTTCATGAGCGCGAGAAACTGAATCGTCGTCGCCTGCTGGATGAGCGCGATGGCGTGGTAGAGACGATGTGCGCAGAGGATGAGCTCCTGGCGGGAGCAGTCCTGGTCGATGTCGTCGACGGCGCGCGACATGAAGGCGAAGAGAATCCCGCCGAAGATCTCGTACTCCTTCAGCAGCTCGTATTCGTCGAACCCCTGGGTGTAGCGGAGTGCGCCCAGCTCCATCGCCTTCGAGATGACCGGCATGTCGGCCGACACCGGCTGCGACGGATCTTCCAGGTAGGCCGCGATGCCCTCGATGAGCAGCGGCACATGGTTCAGCAGCTCGTCGGTCGGGAAGATCCGGTTGGGATCGAGCGTGACGCGCTGGCTGATGCGATCCAGCCAACGCCGCGTGAGACCGTCCTTGTCGGCGCGCAACCGGGAGGCGAGGGCCCCGGCGAGCGGGCAGGGGGCGAACAAATCCATGCTGAACGCTAGTGGATAGCTCGGCAGTTCGCTGGACCAACGGCCTGATTCATGAAGACCACTCCTGATCCCCAAACCGGAGCTTTACGATGGCGGCGTGCGACATGTGCGGCAATGAGTACGACAAGGCGTTCACGGTGACGATGGGCGGGAAGACGAACACCTTCGACTCGTTCGAGTGCGCGATCCATATGCTTGCTCCCTCGTGCGCCCACTGCGGCTGTCGCATCATGGGCCACGGCGTGGAGAGCGAAGGCACCTTTTACTGCTGCGCGCACTGCGCCCACGTCTCCGGGGTGCTTGGCGTGGAAGACCGCGCCGACGAGTAGCCGTCGCGGTGCCGCTTGCGGCGGGCTGCACGCCATGGCAAGCTTCGAGGGGTATACCTACTTCGCAGCGCGATGCACCCTCGTCTCACTGAACTTCTCGAGTACCTCGACGCGCAACGCGCACGCGTTCTCGGCGCCGCGTCGAGCCTCCCGCCCGAACGCTGGACCGTACGGCCGGACGCGGACCGCTGGTCGGTGTCCGAGGTGTGTTGGCACCTCCAGCGCGTCGAAACGGGCGTCGCGAAGCTGATTCGCAAGCGCGCCAATGAGGCGCGCGAGCAGGGTCATCCGTCCGAGGACGCCGATAGCTCGCTGCTCGGCGCGCTCGACGGGCGTCGTCTCACCGATCGAACCATCCGGCTCGAGGCGTCGTCGCAGATCACGCCGGCGGAGATGCCGAGTGCGTCGATCGTGCAGCAGCAGCTCAACGAGTCGCGCGCGATGCTGCGCGCGGCGGTCGCCGAAGCAGATGGCCTGGCCCTCGGCAGCATCAAGCACCCGCATCCGGTGCTCGGCGAGATCGACCTGTACCAGTGGATTCTGTTCGTCGGACACCATGAAGCACGGCATGCGCAGCAGATCGGCGAAGTCGCCCAATCAGTCGCGAAGACCTGAGCTGCGCCGTCGATACCGCATTTCCCTCCTGGAGACACATAACATGATGCGCCGCTCCCTCACCAGTTTGTCGTTGCTCCTGCTCGTCGCCGCTCCACTGTCGGCGCAGTCGAAGGAGAAAGATCCCGATCACAAGGCGGCCGGTGGCGCGCTGCCGGTGGGCTGGAGTGGACGTACCGATGATGCGAAAAAGAAGGTCGCCGACGCGAAGTTCGTCACGATGGGGAGTGGCTTCCACGTCACATCCGGACCGGCCGCGATCTACTGGACCGACAAGAACAAGGTGAAGGGTCCATTCACCGCGTCGGCGACGTTCCGCCAGACGAAGAAGCCGGAACATCCAGAAGCCTACGGAATGATCTTCGCTGGCAACAAGCTCGACACGCCGGAACAGAGCTACTTCTACGTGCTCGTCCGCGGCGATGGCAAGGTGCTGGTCAACCACCGCGCTGGCGCGGAAGTCCACAAGATCATGGACTGGAAGGAAGTCGCGTCCGCGAAGAAGGAAGACGCGTCTGGGGTGGCAACGAACACCATCGGCATCGATGCCACGAAGCCCGACTCCGTGCGGGTGCTCGTGAACGGTGTGCAGGTCACGGCGCTCCCCGGTTCCAACTCGGGCAGCACGGATGGCATCGTCGGTCTGCGGGTGAATCACAACCTCGACGTCCACATCAGCGACTTCACGGTCGCGCCGAAGAAGTAAGGGTGTTGTGAAAAGGCGCCCGGCGCGATTGCGTCGGGCGCCTTTGCGCATTTAATAGTTTTCGCCAGACGTGCACTGGCGTACTGGCGCAGGGTGCCGATGTATACAATATTGTGCGCCGATAGCCTTCCCCCCACCGCGCGTTTCAGATGATCGCCCCACTGCTGCTGGCCCTCGCTGGTGTCGTCGTTCCTCCGTGTGGCCATGCCCCGCCGCCCCGACACCCCGCGGAACACATCATCTACAATGGGCGCGCGAACCAGCTGCGCGTCCTGCTCCCTCGCCTCGACGAAGCAGCAACGTCCGTCGACGGATCGCTCGACGAGCCCCAGTGGGCCAAGGCGGCGCTCCTCACGGGCTTCAGCCAGTTTTCGCCGAACGACGGGGGCGCTGCGGATGATTCGACCGAAGTGCTCGTGTGGTACTCCGCGACGGCCATTCACTTCGGCATCCGCGCGTTCGAGCCGCACGGCGCACCGCGCGCCACACTCGCCGATCGCGACAAGATCGCGTCGGACGACAACGTGCAGATCCTCCTCGGCACCTTCAACGACGGACGACAGGCGACCGTGTTTGCCGTCAATCCGCTCGGCGTGCAGGCGGATGGCATCATCGTCGAGTCCAATCAGACGCGCTCGGGCGGCATGGGCAGCAGCACGCTCGCGCGCGATCCGGCGGATCTCAGCGCGGATTTCGTCTTTCAGTCGAAGGGCGTGGTCACGCCGGACGGCTACATCGTCGAAGTGCGCATCCCCTTCAAGAGCCTCAAGTACCAGTCGGCCGACGTGCAGTCGTGGGGACTCAATATCGTGCGGAAGGAGCAACACTCCGGTCACGAGGACAGCTGGACGCCAGCGCGACGTGCGGGCCTCTCGTTTCTCGCGCAGTCCGGAGCGCTCGACGGGCTCACGGACCTGCGACGCGGGTTGGTCGTCGACGTCAATCCGGAGATCACGCAGCGGACGTCGGGCACGCCGATTCCGGCCGCGGGCGGATGGGCATACGATCGCCGTCGCCCGGAGATCGGTGGCAACGCGCGATGGGGCATCACGAACAACCTCACACTGAACGGCACGATCAATCCGGACTTCTCGCAGATCGAGTCGGATGCGGGGCAGCTGGTCTTCGATCCCCGGCAATCACTGTTCTTTCAGGAGAAGCGGCCGTTCTTCCTCGAGGGCACGGAGCAGTTCGCAACGCCGCATTCGCTCGTCTACACGCGGCGGATCATCCAGCCCGTCGGCGCGGCGAAGCTGACGGGGAAGGTGTCGGGCACCAACGTCGCCTTCATGACCGCGGTGGACGACACGCTCGGTTCAGCGACGCGGAAGGATCATCCCGTGTTCAACCTGTTGCGCGTGCAGCGCGACCTCGGCAAGTCGTCGAAGCTGGGCGTGACATATGCCGACCGCGTCGACGGCAAGAACTACAACCGCGTTGCCGACCTCGATGGCAGCTACCTGTTCGGGAAGATCTACAGCTTTCAGGGACAGTACGCGCAGAGCTACACGAAGCTGGGCAACACGGTCGTGAACGCGCCGCTCTGGCATGCGGGCATCAACCGCAACGGCAAGAACCTCGCATTCTCGTACTCCATCGATGGCGTCCACGAGAACTTCATCACGCAGAGCGGCTACATCAGCCGGCCGGGCCTTGTGAACGTCGGTGTCGACCAGCGGTACACGAGCTTCGGCAAGCCTGGCGCACTCGTCGAGGCGTGGACGTTCAATCCTTCGTATTTCAGTACGTGGCGCTATCAGAGCTTCGTGCATCAGGACGAGGCGATCGAGAAGAAGCTGCACTTCAACCTCAACGCGACGCTTCGCGGTGGATGGAGTGCCGGGGTCGGCTACTTCGCGGAGACGTTCGGCTTCGATCCGGCGCTGTACGCGAACTACAAAGTGCTCGGCGCGGCGAACGACACGCTGCCCTTCGTCGGCGTGCCGCGCATCGGCAACAGCGAGCCGTACTTTTCATTCAGCTCGCCGGTGGGCAAGGTCGTCTCGGCGAACGCCTTCTACCTCTATGGCCGCGACGAGAACTTCTACGAGTGGGCGTCGTCGAACATCGTCATCGCGACGTATGGCGTCACGGTGCGGCCCACCGACAAGCTGCGCATCAACGCGACGTACAACCTCCAGAGCTACAATCGCCGGAGCGACGGCAGCATCGTCGGCAACAATCGCATACCGCGTCTCAAGATGGAGTACCAGATTGCGCGGCCGATCTTCGTGCGGCTGGTCGGCGAGTACGACTCCTTCTATCGGGACGCGTTGCGCGACGAGGGCGGCACGGGGCGTCCGATCCTCGTGAACGGGCGACGCACGACGGCGTCGACGTCGACGACGTTCCGCGGCGACTTCCTGTTCTCCTTCCTGCCGAATCCGGGCACGGTCGTGTTCCTCGGCTACGGGGCCGGCTACGCCGACACGCGTATCGCGTCGCAGCCGTTCGAGTTTCCGTCGAGTCTCCGCTTCAACGGCTACAATCGTTCCGACGACGCGTTCTTCGTGAAGGCGTCCTACCTGTTCCGTCTCTAGCGTGAGCGAATCGGCCGAGGGGGGCGAGGGGACACTTCATCGGGCGTTGGGGCTGCGCGACCTGGTGTTGTTCAACCTCGTCGCCGTCGTGGGACTGCGGTGGCTGGCGACCGCGGCGAAGGCAGGGCCGAGTGCGCTCGCGCTGTGGGTGTTGGCGGGGTTGTTCTTCTTCGTGCCGCAGGGGCTCGTCGTCACGGAATTGGCGTCGCGGTTTCCGCAGGAGGGCGGCATCTACCAGTGGACCAAGCGCGCGCTCGGAGAGAAGCATGGCTACGTGTGCGGCTGGTGCTACTGGATCAACAACGTCCTGTATTATCCCAACCTGCTGATCTCCACCGCCGTGATCGCGACGTACGTGATCGGGAAGGGTGAGAGCGGGCTCGCGAGCAACTGGACGTATGTGCTGTCGGCGACGCTCGTGTGCCTGTGGCTGGCCGTGCTGCTGAACATCGTCGGGGTGGGCACCGGCAAGTGGCTGCAGAATGTCGGCGGCATCGGGACGTACATCCCCGGTGTCGTGCTCATCGGGCTCGGCGCCATTTCGCTGCTCGGCGGACATGCGTCGGCCAATCCGGTCACGCCGCAGAACATCGTGCCCGATCTCGGGCACATGTCGGGGTTGAATCTCTGGGCATCGATCGCGTTCGCGTTCGCGGGGCTCGAGCTGTCGAGTGCGATGGGTGGCGAGGTGCGCAATCCGCGACGAACGTTGCCACGCGCCATCCTCATCTCCGCGCCGTTGATCGCGTTCGTCTACATCCTCGGTACGGGCGCGCTGTTGCGGCTCGTGCCGGCGAGCGACATCAACATCGTGTCGGGCTTCCTGCAGGCAACGGCGATCGGGGCACGCGAGCTCAGTCCGGCGCTGTGGTGGCTGCCGGCGCTGTGCGCCGCGGCGTACACAGTGGGCAACATCGGCGGCGTGGGCGCGTGGTTGACCGGACCGGCGCGCGTTGCGTTCGCGATCGGGCTGGATCGGTACTTCCCTCCCGCGTTCGGCCGCATTCATCCCAAGTGGAAGACGCCGTATGTCGCGATCCTCGTGCAGGCGGCGCTGGCAACGGTGTTCCTGCTCGTCAGTTTGCTCGGCAAGGGAACGACGGTGGAGAAGGCATACCTGATCATTCTCGATACGCAGCTGCTGATCTACTTCATTCCGTACGTGTACCTCTTCATCTCGTTCCTGTTGCATCGACGGACGCCCGCGCCGGCGGACACCGTACGTGTGCCCGGTGGCGCTGCCGGCGCGGCTGTGGTGGGCCTGAGCGGGCTGTTCGTGACGCTGTTCGCGATGGGCGTGGCGATCGTACCACCAGCGGACGAACTGCGACCATTGCTCTTCGAGGTGAAGGTGGTCGGCGGAGCACTCGCTTTCATTCTGCTCGGGGGAATCGTCTACTGGCGTGCGGATCGTCGCGAGGCAGTGACGCGCTGAATGCTTGATGGGTCGGAAGAGCGGAGCCTTGCTGCTCGTACAATCTCGCCTTCGTTCGCCACGCCGTCCCCCCGGTGAACGATTCAACGGCAGAGTTGACGAGCGCGTTGTGACATAGATGCTGCTGGACGTCGAGTCGTGGCGCATCCGCATCGAATCGGTCGTACATTCCGCGCGAATCCAAACGGGACCCAGTCCCGTCGTCGCTCATTCGACGCATCGCAGCACGTACTGGCGAAGGACGCGATCCCAGCGTCTTGTACGGGAGTCGGGCGCGCGAACGTCGCGCGCGCCGCACTCTGACTTCGTTCGACAGAACACGCACTATTCAGTGGCTCGCAGAAAGACCGCGGCCGGCCGAGCTGTACGTCTCGCCTGGACCGCGGCCCCACCATTCAGGGAGGCATGCACGATGAGATCAAGGAAGCCTCGACGCTTCGTCACGAGTGCCATGGTCGCGGCGCTGATGGCGTTGACCGCCGCGAGCGCCGCGGCACAGGGAACGATCACCGGGACGGTCACATCGCAGTCCACCGGCGCAGCACTCCAGGAAGTCCGCGTGATGATCCTCGGCACGAGCATCTTCACGGTCACCGCGGCGGACGGCAAGTACACGCTGCGTCGGGTGCCGGCGGGAACGGCGGAAGTGCGCGTATTGCGCGTTGGACATACGGAGCAGAAGAAGTCGGTGCGGGTGATCGACGGACAGACGGCGACGCTGGATTTCGCGATGCCGGTGGCGCTCGTGACGCTCCAGGAAGTGGTGACCACGGCCACGGGTGAGCAGCGGCGCGTCGAGATCGGCAATGCCGTCTCGAACATTCCTGTCGGCGACCTCACGAAGGACGGGTCTGTTCACAACATCAGCGACGTGCTCAACTCGCGCGTCCCTGGCGTTCAGGTGCAGAGCGGCACGCAGACGGGAACGGGCGCGCGCATCCGCATCCGCGGCGTCAGCAGCATCAGTCTCGCCAACGATCCCATCTACATCATCGACGGCGTTCGCATGAGTGCGAACATCGGCTCGATCACCTTCTCGAGCGGCGGCGGCAATCCAAGCCGTCTTAACGACCTGAGCCCCGAAGAGATCGAGAACATCGAGATCGTGAAGGGCCCGTCGGCGGCCACGCTGTACGGGACGGACGCGGCGAACGGCGTCGTCGTCATCACGACGAAGCGCGGTCGTGCGGGGGCAGCCAAGTGGACGGCCTTCGCGGAAGGCGGCCTGTTGCGCGACACGCACACGTATCCCACGAATTACACGCTGCAGGGCCACGCGCCCAGCGGTACGGCGCTCAGCAACCCCGGCTCCTGCACGCTGCCGCTGATTTCGTCCGGCGCGTGCGTCCTCGACAGCCTGCGGACGATGAACCTGATGTCGGACTGGCAGTGCACGGACATCACGTCCTCGAAGGCACAAACCTGCCAGAGAGACCTCGGCGTGACGCCGCTCTCCGACGGCAATCGCCAGCTGTTCGGCCTCCAGCTCTCCGGCGGCTCGGAAGTGATCAAGTACTTCCTGTCGGCCGACCACGAGAACGAGATCGGCGTGTTCGCGTTGCCCCGCTTCGAGCGCACCCGCTACGACTCGCTCGGTATCACGCCGCACGAGTGGACGGAGCGTCCGAACACGCTGGGCAAGAACGCATTCCGCATGAACGTGAATGCGGCCGTCACGCCGCAGCTCGACCTTGCCATCAACATGGGCTACGTCAACCTCGCGCAGCGGTATTCGCAGGAGTCGAACGCGACGGCCGGCATCGGCTCGCAGGCGTTCGGCGGACCGGGCTACATCACGAACGGGACGGTGTCCGGCACGGGGACGCCCCTCATGGGCTACCGCGCGTGGACGCCAGCCTACACGTGGGAAGAGAAGCGCGACCAGGGCATTCATCGCTTCATCGGCTCGGCGAACGCGATCTGGCGTCCCACATCGTGGCTGACCAACCGCGCGAACGTCGGCACCGATCTCACCGATCGCAACGACCACGACCTGCGCTTCCGTGGCGAGACGCCACCGCTCAACGCGACGTACCGGCTCGGCTTCGCGGGCAACGGCCGCACGAACATCCGCAACCTGACGGTCGATCTCGGCAGCACCGCGAACTACAACCCGTCGAAGTTCACGTGGATGAACCTGAAGACCACGGGCGGCATCCAGTACAACAACTACCAGCTCGACCAGAACACCGCGTCGGGAACGGACATTCCGCCGGGCGCACAGACGCCCGGGTCGGCGGCGTCGCCCAGTGCTGACGAGGCCACCACGCTACAACGCACGCTCGGCTTCTTCGCCGAGCAGGCGATGTCGGTGCGCGACCGGTTGTTCCTGACAGTGGCCGTGCGTTCTGACCAGAACAGCGCATTCGGTACGAACTTCCAGCGCGTGTACTACCCGAAGGTGAGCGCGTCGTGGATCGTGTCCGACGAGGAGTTCTTCCCGAAGCTGTCGTTCCTCAACAACCTCCGCATTCGCAGTGCGTATGGTTCGTCCGGCGTACAGCCAGGACCGAACGACGCATCGCGGCTGTTCCAGGCAATCACCACGAGCGTGAAGGGCGTCGACACCCCGGGCGAGCAGTACAGCGACATCGGCAACGCGAACCTCAAGCCGGAGCGCTCCACCGAGATCGAGGCGGGCTTCGAGTCGCGCTGGTTCAACAACAGGGCAACGCTCGAGATCAACTACTACAAGCGGACCACGCAGGACGCGCTCATCAGCGCGATCGTCGCACCGTCGCAGGGTTCCGCGGCAACGGTGCGCACGAATCTCGGATCAATCCAGAACAAGGGCTGGGAGATGCTGCTCACGAGCCAGGTGGTCGACCGGCCGCAGCTTGGCTTCGACATCACCTTCTCCGGCTCGACGAACGACAATACGGTGAAGGACCTGGGTGGCACGTTGCCGCAGAAGGGCGTGTCGAACTGGATCATCGAGGGCTATCCCATTCGCGGCCTCTGGGCGCGCTCGATCGACGGGTGGGACGACAAGAACAAGGACGGCATCCTGACATACAGCGCCAACAGCGCGTTGAACGAGGTGTTCGTGTCGAAGGACACGACGTTCCAGGGCTACAACCAGCCGCGGTACGTGCTCGCCGTGACGCCCGGCGTCGAGCTGTTCAAGCACCGGCTGCGCGTGCAGTCGTTGTTCGACTATCGGGGCGGCTTCAGGTACTACAACAACACGGAGCGCATTCGCTGCGTGAGCCGCCAGAACTGCAACGGCCGCATGAACCCTGAAGCCTCATTCGAGGAGCAGGCGATGGTCGTGGCGACGCTGGATGATCCCTCGCACACGATTGCCGGATTCTTCCAGGATGGATCGTTCGTGAAGTGGAGAGAGCTGTCGGTCACGGCCACGATGCCGGAGCGGCTGGCGGCCAAGGCGGGTGCACGGACGGCGAGCCTGACGTTCGCTGGTCGCAACCTGAAGCTCTGGACCAGGTATCGCGGCACGGATCCGGAGAGCGACTATCAGGTGACGGACGGTGTCGATACGCCGAACGAGTTCCAGACCTTCGCTGCGCCGACGTATTTCGTCTTCCGCGTCAACCTCGGCTTCTGACCTTCGACCAACCAACCTGACTATGAGACTCATGAATCATCGTGGCCGGCAGGTCGTTGGAGCGCTGGCCCTCGCCACCAGTGGGATTCTGGTGGCCTGCGAGAACAGCGTGACAAGGAATCTGCTCGAGGTCACCGACCCGGACGTGATCGATCCGTCGTCCGTGCAATCGTCCGAAGGCGCGAACGCGGTGCGCCTGGGCGCCATCGGCCGTCTGCGCGACGCAACGGGTGCCGCAGAGAGCAGCTGGTTGTTCGGCGGCCTGCTCGCCGACGAATGGTCCACCAGCTCGACCTTCGTGCAGAACGACGAGACCGATCAGCGTGCTGTGAGCCTGAGCAACGGCACGGTCACAACGTTCCTCCGTAACCTCTACCGCGTGCGCACGGCGACGAACCAGGCGATTCCGCTGCTCAAGAAGTACAAGCCTGCCCCGGCCGCGGACATCGCGGAGATGTACCTGACGCGTGGCTTCGCGGAGTTGCAGCTCGCGCTGGACTTCTGCAACGGAATTCCGCTGTCCGACGGTGCGGCGGACGTGCCGACCCTGGGCAATCCACTCAGCGGCGCCGAGGTGTTCGCCGTCGCGGCGGCGTCGTTCGACACCGCGATGCAACAGAGCACGGCCGCCGATGCCGCGTCGGTGATCGTCCAGCGCGCCGCGCGCATCGGCAGGGCGCGCGCGCTGATCGGCGTGACGAGCGCGAATCTCGCCACCGCTGCGGCGCTCGTGACCGTGGCGGCCGTGCCGTCGAACTACACGTACGACGAGACGTTCTCCACGACGTCCGGCGTGGGCGACAACATCCTTTGGAACCAGCCGTCCAGTCAGCGCCGGTACACAGTGGGTGACAGCATCGAAGGCAACGCGCGAAACCTGCTCGTGAAAAACGCCATTCCGTTCTTCTCGGCGAAGGATCCGCGACTACCGGTGGTCTATACCGTGAGCGCGAACGGAAAGGACACGACGAAGTCGCAGGACGGCTTCACCTTCTCGCGGACGACGCCGCTCTATGCGAGGACGACGAACGTCGCACTCGCAAACGGCATCGACGCCCGGTTGATCGAGGCCGAGGCGGCGTTGGCGGCAGGGAATGCGGCGGGGATGATCACCATTCTCAACGCGTTGCGGGCGTCGCCGCAGCCGATCGGGACGCTCACGGCTGCAAGCCTGGGCGGGCTCGTTCCGCTGGTGGATCCAGGAACGGCCGCTGGCCGTCTCGACCTGCTGTTCCGCGAAAAGGCCTTCTGGACGTTCTCGCGCGGCCAGCGGCTTGGTGACATGCGACGCCTCGTCCGGCAGTATGGACGGACGCAGGATCAGGTCTTCCCGGTCGGTGCGCACTACCGTGGCGGCGTCTACGGCACGGACGTCAACCTCCCGATCGTCGACAACGAGGTCAACGGCAACCCGAACTTCAAGGGCTGCACCGACCGCAAGGCGTAAGTAGGCAAGGCCACACCGAGACGCCGCTCATGAATGCTCGCCAGTGGGAACTCGCGCCAGCGCTGCTGCTTGCAGCGCTGGCGTTTCCTCTGGGCATCAGCAACGCCCAGACGGGGACGCTTTTCGGCCTCGTCATGCGCGACTCGTTGGGACATGAGTTGAGTGGTGCCGAAGTGACGCTCGCAGGAATGCCGCGACCGGTGCTGACCAATTCGCGCGGAGGCTTTCGTGTCGACGCCGTGCCGCCGGGCCGTTACGGCCTCGCCATCCGACACGTCGGGTTCCGGCCACTCACCGACACGATCGTGGTCGTCGCTGGTCAGCGGCTCGAGCGCGAGTTCGTGATGGAAGAACACGCGCAAGAGCTGGATTCGGTGCGCGTGTCGGCGCCGGAGAGAAAATATCTCTCGCCCAACCTTCAGGGGTTCGAGGAGCGGCGAAAAGCGGGACGCGGCGGGTACTTCATCTCCGACAGCATCCTGCGTCGCAACGACGAACGGAACGTCGCTGGAGTCGTGGCCGCGAATACACCCGGCGTCCTGATCGTCAGTGCGGCGGGCTACACCTATCTCGCCAGCTCGCGCAAGGGCGGTAAATGTTGGGTGGCGGTGTACATCGACGGCAATCGCATCTACGACGCGACGATGGGAATGATCAATCGTCCCGACTTCAACCGGTTCGCGGTGCGTGAGTATGGCGCCGTCGAGTACTATCCGGGCGACGCGTCGCTGCCACTGCAGTACCAGAATCGAGGATCGGACTGCGGCACGCTGTTGCTCTGGACGCGAGAGCGGTGAGCGCCTGTCATCGTGGCTGCTGACTACTTCGGTGCGGCGAACCGAATCGTGTACTGCACTTGCTCGGCGATCGGCTTTGACGCGGCCGACCGCGCCGGTTCGAAACGGAATTTCGGCAGCACGTTCCGCACGGCAGCCGTGAAGAGCTCATGCGGCGAGCGCACGGTCTTCATGCTCGACACATCGATGCGACCGGTCTCGTCGACCATGAACTGCACGACGACCTCGCCTTCCATACGCTGCGCGCGCAGGATCTCGGGATAGCGTGGCTGCGGAGCGTCGCCGATGAGCACCGGTGACGTCGCGCTGCGTTCACCGCCGTACGCCGAGCTCCGGAGCTTTCCTGCTGGCGCCAACTGGTCGGCGTAGGACTCGCGCTCGGCCTTGCCTGACCCGCGCATCACCGAGTCGACGTTGAGTGCCGTGCTGTTGGGCATGGCGAGTCCGGCAACGGAAGGCAGCGACACGGGCACGGTTGGCAATGCAGGCGCGCTGGCTTCCGGTACGGCCTGTTGCGGCTTTGGTGTCCGGACGACGAGTGCAGGCGGTGCGATAGCCGTTCGCGTGGAATCGCTGCGCCCTACCGCGGACTTCGATGGTGTGGTGATGCTCGCGATGGGGGTCGTCGGCGTCGGCACGACGGCAAGAGCGGCAGCGGGCGGCGGCTCAGCAGGACTCTCTGCCTTGGCTCCGTCGCGACGATTGGCGGCGTAGGCGCTGGCGCCGTACGTCGCCAGTGCGATCGCCAGCACGCCCGCGGCGGCCGGGATCAATCGGGTGATTCCCTTCCCGCTCGGCGACCCATCCGTTCCGCCGGCGGCGGGAGTGCGATCGACAGCAGCGAATCGCGGAACTCGCTGTTGCGTCCGGTCGAGCGGGGCGCTCGATGCAGCCAGCGAAAAATTCGAGTCGGAGAAGGTGTCGTGTGTCGAGGCAGTAGCGAGCGACGGCGCTGCCATCTCCGTGGGCGCCGCAGGCAGCGACTGCGCGGCTACTGCAGCAGGTGCAGCGATCAATGACGCCGCGGCCACCGCTGCAGAGAACTGTGGAGTCATGCGCTCGCGCGGCTGCGTCACGCGACGGAACTTCGGGCGCTCTGGTTCATAGATGAAGACGAGCTGCGATGCGTTCTCCGGCGGCGCGGGATCTACAGGGGCCGCGACAGGCGCCGGCGGAGCGCTGGGCGCAGCCGGTGCGACGCTGGGCGCTGGCGGTACGGACACCCTGGGGATGTCCGCCGGCACCTTGAGTTCGAGATCGGCGATTCGCGTGCACACTGCGCGCACCGACGCATGCTCGGCGCCGAGCGCACGTTCGCGCGTGGGGAGTGCGCGGCGCAGGAGTACGAGGGCGTCAGCGAAGTTGCCGCGTGCGGCACATGTCTCGGAGAGTTGCTCGAGCGTGACCACGACGACCATGTGATTCGGCGCGAGCGCCTTCTCGCGAATGGCCAGGGCGCGGCGGTACAGCGTTTCCGCCGCCGCATCATCGCCGAGCCCACGGCGAGCGACGGCGCGCGTCGCAAGAACCGTGGCGACGTCCGGATGATCCTCGCCCTTGGCGGCGGTGGTGATGTCGAGCAGTCGCTCGAGGAGCGGCTCCGCGCGCGCATGCGCCTTCTGACGGAGAAACAGTCTGCTCAACTCATTGAGCACAACGACGAGCTCCGGATGGCTCGCGCCGAGATGGCGCTCACCAGTCGTGAGCGCCTCGGTGAGGAGTCGTTCGGCCTGCGCCGGTTGTGCGAGCTCCTGCTTGATGCCGGCGAGGCGGATGAGCGTATCGACATGCTGACGATGGAGCGTGGGGTTGCTGCGCGTCGTCTCGATTGCGTCGCTCAAGGCGATGACGGCGGCGGGACGATCGTTTCGTCCGAGCGCCAGCGTCGCGGCGTCGATTTGCCGCGCATGCAGTTCCACGTGATCAGGCATGTGATGCTCGAGGCGGTTCACCGGCTGCGCGTCCTGCTGGCCGGCCATGCATTGTGGATTGCCCGCCTCGGCAATCATCTCGAGAAGGACGATCAGGGGAAGTGCAGGATACGCCCCGGGCGCTGCCCGATCATCGGTGGTTCGCTCGAGTGACCTTCAAGTCGTTCCGGGGCGTGCAGTTACGTGCCTCGTTGGGTTGCCAGCATCGCGATCATCTCGCGCGCGTTCGTCGACCCATAGTTCCCGTAGCAATTGTTGAAGAACACGATCGTCCGCGTCGCTTCCGTCGCTGCCGACTCGATCAACGGCATCCACGACTCCAGCTCGGCCTGGGAGTACAGGTACCGATAGCGCTCCACCGTCGGCACCTTCGCTGCTTCCCATGTCGCCGAGCGACGCCCGTGCAGCCGCACCATCGCGAGCTGCGGCGTCGTGACGGCAGCAACGGCCGGTACGCTACTCTCGAGTCCCTGTGGCCCGTCCACCATCACATGTGTGAGGCCGAGGTCGCGGAGCATGTCGAGGGTCCACTGTGTCGATCGTTCGCTGCTGAACCACGACCGGTTGCGCAGCTCTACGGTGCCGGGCACGCCCGCGAGTCGTTCGGCGGATGACGCGAGCAACTCCTTGTTCGCCGGCGTCGGTAGAAACCAGCGCGGATACTGCAGAAGAATCCCGCCGAGCTTTCCCGCTTCGTGGAGTGGCGAGAGCGCGTCGATGAAGTTGGTCCACACCTCGTCGTAGATGTCGGGCGGAAGATCCTTCGCGTAGACCTTCGATTGTTTGGCGATCTCCGGTGGCAACAGTTCGACGAGGCCCGCGGGAAGACGCGAGACTTCCGTCGGCTGGCCGGTCATCAGCGCATGCGCCTTCGCGTGAAAGCTGAAATGGTCCGGTGTACGGTCAGCCCACAGTTGCGCGTTGTTGCGCTCGGGAAGCGAGTAGTAGGTCGCGTCGACCTCCACCACGCTGAACTGTTCGGCGTAATAGCGCAGGCGCTCCTCGGCAGTGGACGTGCCGCGTGGATAGAAGACGCCGCCGCGCGTCATCGTGGGATCGGTCCACGACGCGGTTCCGATGCGGATCTCGCCGTCCCTCATGGCGATCGGTGCACCGGTGACGTGCGTGGGCGTGTCCAGCAGCGCTTGTTCCGATCGCACCGAAGCGTCGGCAAAGCCAGGGTCGTGCGCGCGATCGAGGTCGGGAGCGGGAAGCGGCGGCTTGGCCATGTCGACGAGAATCTTCGCTGTTTGACGCGCCGTAGTGCGCACTACACGTTACGCCAGCGCCGCGGACGGCGCATCCCATCCACGTTCAGCTCCCGCCGCACAATGATCGTCGCCATTGCCGCCCTGCTCCTGCTGCAGCAGCAGGGCCAGGCCGCAAACCAGCTGCCCGCGCTCAAGGCATCGCCGGTCGCACGCATCGCCCTGAATCCCGCGCGGCTCGTCGTCGCCGCCAGTGATTCGATTCACCTCACGGCCGTCGCCTACGACGCGAATGGCCAGAAGATCGACGACGCCAAGCTGCGCTTTGCGCCGGCCGCCGCGAATGGTGGCAGCATCGACACCAGCGGGTGGGTGATCGCCCGAGGCACGGGCAAGGTCACTGGTTCGGTGATCTCGCTCATTCCGGGCTTCAAGCCATATGTCCATCGCTTCGAGGTCGTGATGGTCGCCGACGCCCCGGCGTCGATCCGCATCGCGCCGCTGCCGGCGAAGCTCGTCGTCGGCCAGCGCGCTCGTGCGACGGCCAGCGTCTACACGAAGATCAACGACCGCCGGGAGACCGATCCGATCGCGTGGGCGTCGAGTGCGCCGGGCGTGGTGAAGATCGACGCCGACGGAATGATCGTCGCGATGGCGCCGGGCCGGGCGAACATCACCGCGACCGACGCACCGGCCACAACGAGCGTGCCGGTGCAGGTCGTCGCCAACACGATCGCTGACATCGAGCTCACGCCACGCAAGCTCACGGCGCGGACGGGCGACGTCCTGCGCTTCGGTGCGTCGCCGAAGGATGCGTCGGGGAAGGCCGTCGTCGGCCTGACGCCCACGTGGAGCTTCTCGCCGGGCAAGGGCCAGATCGATCCCGATGGCGGCTTCGTCGCCTACGAGCCGGGCACGTATGTGGTGACGGCGAGCTATGGCGCGCGGTCGAGTGACGCCGTGGTGAAGATCGATGCGCGCGACGTGCGTCGTCCCGTGCGCGTCGTCGGACGCCTGCCGCGCACGGCGTTCCCCACGAGCGAAGTCTGGATTCACCCGAACGGCAAGGTCGCGTATCTCGGCACGCATGGCGGGGGCGATCGCGTTTACACGATCGACATCTCAAATCCCAGTGAGCCCGTCATCGTCGATTCGATCCAGGCCAACACGCGCCTCGTGAACGACATGATGACAACGGCCGACGGTAACTACATGGTCTTCACGCGGGAAGGCGCGGCCGACCGCAAGAACGGCATCGTCATCGCCGACACGCACGACCCGCTGCATCCGAAGGCCATCAGCGAGTTCACCGACGGCGTCACCGGCGGCGTGCACTCGGCGTTCGTCTACACGCAGCCCAGGTTCGGCACGCACGTCTATCTCACGAGCGACGCCACGGGCAAGATGCACGTGATCGACATCAATGATCCGTTGCATCCCAGGCAGGTCGGCGAATGGAAGACCCCGGGCTCCGACAACAGCGGCCGCTACATCCATGACATCGACGTCCGCGACGGGATCCTGTATGGCTCGTGGTGGAACGACGGTCTCGTGATGCTCGACATCGGCAACGGCATGAAGGGCGGCTCGCCGTCGAATCCGGTGTTCGTGTCGCAGTACAAGTACGATCTCGACAAGCTCTATCGCGAAGTGGAGCAGGTGAGCGGACCGGGATTCACGCGCGGCACCCACACCGCCTGGCGGTTCAAGAACTACGTCTTCATCGCGGACGAAGTCTATCGCAACGCGCCGATCGTCGGCGCGAAGGACGCCTCGGCGTCGCGGATGTATGGCACGCTGCAAGTGTTGGACGTGAGCGACATCGAGCATCCAAAGGCGGTGGCATCGTACACGCCGGAGTATGGCGGCGTGCACAACGTGTGGGTGACGGGCGACACGCTCTACATCGGCGCGTACGACGGCGGCTTCAAGGTGTTCGACATCTCGGGCGAGCTCCGAGGTGATCTTCGGGCGCAGGGGCGCGAAATCGGGCAGTTGAACACGGCGGACATGAACGGCAATACGAAGAATGCGGCGTTCACGTGGGGCGTGGTGGTGAATCCGAAGGATGGGTTGGCCTATGTGAATGACTTCAACAATGGGCTGTGGATCGTGAAGGTGGAGCCGAAGCCGGCGCCGGTTCCGTAGAGCGCCGCACAACTCGCCGCACGAACGCTTCCAGCTCTCTCGTGCGGCGTGGCGTACGGCGTACGGCGCGTCGTGAGGCGATCGGCGATTTTCGTGACGTGAGGCGACGCCGGTCCGGTTCGGCCTCACGCCTTGGCACTACTGGATGACTCAAGGCGTGTCGAGTCATCCGGCACCACCAACGCCGTCCGTGGATACGGCGAGTGGCGATGGCCGCCGTACGCCGAACGAATCGCCGCACGCCTCACGCGTCCACTCCGCACGACGCGCCGTACGCCGCATCGGCGGTCGCCCCGCACGCCGCGCGCCGCACGCCTCACGGAGTCGCCGAGTGCGCGCTACCTTGCAGGGTGCGAGATGATGAAGCTGCCCTCCCTGACGCTGCGCTGATCGACAACGCGCCGCTCCCGCCATCACCGAAAGTGACCGACGAGCCGAAGGACCTCGGCTTCGGCTCCGTCGTCGGAGGCGCCAACGAGCGTCGCCTCATCGAGCGCGACGGACGCTTCACCGCGCGACGCGAAGGCTTCCCGGCTCTCTCGTACCTGAACCTCTACCACGCCATGCTGTCGATGACGTGGCCGAGGTTCCTCCTGAGCGCGACGGGGATGTACGTCGGCATGAACGCGCTCTTCGCCTGGCTCTACCTCGCGTGCGGGCCCGACGGACTCGGTGGCATGTCCGCCGAGAGCATGGGCGGCCGCTTCCTGCGCGCAATGTTCTTCAGCGTCGAGACCTTCGCGACCATTGGATACGGCAACATCTATCCGGTCGGCCCGATGGCGAACTGGGTGATGACCATCGAGTCGATCGTCAGCATCTTCGCCGTGGCGTTGCTCACTGGACTCGTCTTCGCGCGCTTCGCACGGCCGACGGCGGCGCTCCTCTTCAGTGAGGTGGCGATCATCGCGCCATACCATGGCAAGACGGGATTCATGTTCCGCATCACCAATGCGCGGAGCAACCAGCTCATGGAGCTCGAGGCAAAGGTGCAGTTCAGTTGCCTGGACGGCGTCGGACGCCGCTTTGCCCAGCTCAAGCTCGAACGTACGAAGGTCATGTTCTTTCCGCTCAGCTGGACGATCGTGCACCCCATCGACGAATCGAGTCCGCTGTTCGCCCTCGAGCATGAGGACCTCGTGCGCTCGGACGCCGAGTTCCTCATCCTCATCAGCGGCATCGACGAGACCTTCGCACAGGCCGTCCACGCGCGCTCGAGCTACAAGCCCGAGGAGATCCTCGTCGGGAAGCGGTTCACCAGCATGTACAATCCGGTCGACGCCGATGGCACGATCAGCATCGACGTCTCCAAGCTGAGTGACGTCGAGGACGCACCCATCGGTGACGAGGACAACATGCGGCACACGCAGACGTTGCGACACACCGGCTTGTTCACCGGATTCGCTGCACCGCGCACCGGAGAGCGTCCCAAGCGGCCGCGCTAGGAATGACCGACCCCTCAGCGAGCCGCCGCTACAACGAGAAGGAAGTCGCGCTCATCATCAAGCAGGCGTCGGAGCTGCAGGAGGCCAATCCTGGCGATTCGACCTCCGGCATGTCGCTGGTCGAACTCGAGCAGATCGCGCGCGAGACGGGGCTCGACCCTGCACTCATTCGTCGCGCGGCCGCCGATCTCGACACGCGCGTCACCGACCGCACGCCATCGCGGTTCCTCGGCGCGCCGACGACGCTTCGCCTCGAGCGCACGATCGATGGCGAGATTTCGTCCGACGAGTATGAAGCGATCGTTCTCGAGATTCAACGCGCCGTCGGTGGGATGGGCAGTGCGTCCACGCTCGGCCGCAGCCTGCAGTGGACGTCCGCGGGCACTGGCCGGCGACGGCTCAGCGGGCGCCTGGTGCAGGTGACCGTCACGCCGAAGAACGGGCGGACGACGATTCGCATCGAGGAGCCAATGGGGCAAGTCGCGCGCGCCCTCTTCGCGGCGTCCATGGGTGGCATCGGGATGGGGATGATGCCGCTCGTGAGCGTCGGCGGCGGATACCTCGGCACCACCCTCGCCGGTCCGGGCGGCGCGGCCGCCGCGGCCATCGCCGTGGGCGCGGGCTTCCTCGGCGCGACCTACCTGTTTGCCCGCACCGTGTTCAATCGGATCGTGTCGAGCCGCGGCGAGACGCTACAGACCCTGATGTCGCGTCTCGCCGAGCACGTGTCGGCTACGGCAACCAAGCAGCCCAAGGAGTAGCGAGGCGTTAGTGCTTCTTTGTCGGATTGGCCGGACTGCCCACCGAGAACGGCTCATGCTTGGCGCCCGGCTGCTCCGGCGCGTCGCCCCGCTTCTCTACCTGCTCCTCGGCGAACTTCTCCTTCTCCTGCTCGAGGATGCCCGATTTCTCGCGCTCCATGTCCCGGTCGGCACCGCCGGATTCCGGACGATCGCTCTGAAAGTTGTTGCTCGGCTTTCCGCCCATGTGTCGACTCCATGTAGGTGATGAGGGTCGATAGGGCAGGAAGTACGCCGTCACTGGGGATCGATCGGCGGCGCCTGGCTGAGCGGACCCATGCCGATGCCGAGAATCTCTCCCTTCGAGCTCATCACCCATCGGAGCAGGATCGGCTCGGAAAAATCGCTGAACATCGCCGTTCTCCAGTACTGCCGAGCGCCGTTTCGGGTGATGAACTTCTCGTTCATGAGCATCTTTTCGGCGCCGGCCCGTGCCGCGATGTCGGCCGCACGGCTCTCGTACTGGGCCTTCTGCTCCGGCACGCCCCGCTGTGCGGAATCGAGGTGCGCGACGATGCTGTCCGCTTGATTGGTGTAGAACCACGCGGTGTATTTGCGGGCGAGCTCCATCGAGTCCTTAGGGAGCTGGGCGGGCTTGGGATGCGCCGGCGGTGCCGAGGCCGGGCTCGCCTGCGCCATCGCGGCCGCGGGCAGCGCCAGCGCCAGAAGCAGGGACAGGTGGCGGGAACGCATGGGTTGACCGAGCTCCTTTTGAGGTGGTCTTCCATACGAAGGGACCCCCCACCCGGATTCACGGGTAGAGCGAGGAGTCTCCCGCCCTATATTCCAGTCCATGCGTCTGCCCTCCTTTTCTGCGCCATTCCTCGCGGCGCTTCTGTTCGCTGCGCCGCTCGCGGCGCAGCAGAAGACTCCGCCCAAGCCTCCGGTCAAATCACCCGCGACCAAGGACGCCGCGGCGAAGCCCCCGGTGGCCGCACCCGTGCCCGAGGTTCCGAAATTCGCGTTCCTGCAGGGCGTGGCCATCGACAGTGTGCATGAGGAGCCACTCGTCGGCGCCCTCATTCAGGTCGAGGGCACGGGCCGCATTGGGCCGACCGATTCGCTCGGACGCTTCCTCGTCGACAGTATCCCGCCGGGCACGTATCGGCTGATCGTCGACCACCCGTTGCTCGACACGCTCGGCATCGCGCTCGTCACGCCCCCGATTACGTTTGCGCTGAACGAGATCACGCGGACGACGATCGCCATTCCAAGCGCCCAGATGCTCACGAGCCTCTTTTGCACGGCGGCGCGTCGCGCACTGGGTCCGGGCGCGCTCATCGGCCGCGTGCGTGAGCCGGACACCGAGGAGCCCGCCGTGGGCGCCCGCGTGTCTTTCGTGTGGTACGATCCCGATCCACCGGGATTACCGTCGAACCTTCGAGTGAAGAAGTCGCCCCGCGTGCGCGAGGCCGTCGTCACGGCCGACGGCACGTATCGCCTCTGCGGAATGCCCACGACGTTCGAGGGTAAGCTGCAGGCGCAGCGCAAGGACGGCGGCGCAACCGCCGAGGTGACGCTGTCGCAGAGTGAAGGACTGTTGACCCTCAGGAGCATGAGCGTCGCCGCATTGCCAAAGATCGCCGGCACGGACAGCGTGTCGAAGTTGCCGATCCAGAAGGGATCCGCGCGCGTGTTCGGCAAGGTGCTCAACGCCAACGGCGCGCCCGTTGCCAATGCGCGCGTCGGCCTGATGGGCATCAGCGCAGCGACGTTGACCCGCGCCAACGGCGACTTCGTGCTCGACTCACTGCCGTCGGGAACACAGGCGATCGTCGTCCGGCAACTCGGTTACAAGCCGACAGAGGTACCCGTCGAGCTGTCCGCCCGCTCGCCGGCGCGTGTCACGGTGAAGCTCGGCATCTTCGTTCCGGAGCTGTCGCCGGTGGAGGTCGTCTCCGCACGCGACGAAGGGCTGCAGAAGGTCGGCTTCAGCGATCGCAAGCGCTCGGCTGCCGGCGGCTACTTCCTCGATCCGGATCAACTCGAACGGCGGAAGGCGACGATGTTCACCGACCTGCTGCGCACGGTGCCTGGCATTCGCGTGTCGTCATCAGGCAATGGGCAGGCGACGATCGAGTCGACGCGTTCTGCCACCGGTGGAGGTTGCGTCACGGTGTGGGTCGACAATGCGCAGTGGCAATCCATGCAGGCCGGCGATCTCGACTCGTTCATCCGCCCGGAAGAGGTTGCGGCTGTCGAGGTCTACAACGGAATCTCGGTGCCGCCGCAGTTCGTGACGGTTGGGCAGAGTTGCAGTGCAGTCGTCGTGTGGACGAAGCTGCGCGTACAGTCGAGGAAGCGATGATCGCACCGATCGTCCATCACCCGTTCAACTTCGCCCTCGGCCCGCTCAAGCTCACGGGGTTCGGCATTGCGATGATGGCGGCGTTCGGCGTCGCGCATTGGGTCGCGCAGAATGTGCTCGAGCAGCGTGGCGACGATGGCGAGATCATGAACGACGTCACCTTCGCGGCGCTGGTCGGTACGATCATCGGCGCGAAGACATACTGGGCGATTCTCGAGCATCGGTGGGACGCGCTCTTTTCGCGCGGCGGCTTCGTGTTCTGGGGCGGCTTCATCGGCTCCGTGCTGCTGTGCGCGGCCGTGATCCGCTGGCGGAAGAAGTCATTCCTGCGCGTTGCCGATGGCGGGGCTGTCGGTATTGCGGCTGGCTATGCGATCGGTCGCACGGGCTGCTGGGCCGTGGGCGACGACTATGGCCGAGTGTGGAATGGTCCGCTCGCTGTGGCGTTTCCAGAGGGACTTCCGAAGTCGACGGCGTACGTGATGAACACGGAGTATCACGCCAACCTGCCGGCGAGCATCCCGCCGGAGACGGTGATGACCGTCTATCCGACGCAGTTGCTCGAGGTGGTGCTCGGCTTCGCGATGTTCACGATCCTCTGGCGGTTGCGGAAGCACGAGCATGGATCAGGATGGCTGTTCGGCGTCTACTGCGTGATGGCCGGGATCGAGCGATTCATCGTCGAGTTCTTCCGCGCGAAGAGCGACATGGTCGGTCCGGTGACGTCGGCGCAGGTGGTCGCGCTCGGGATTACGGCCGTCGGCATCGTGTTGGTGACGTGGCGACACTCACCATCCCCAACACTCGCGACCGCGCGTTGACCGGCTCTTTCAACAGCCGTCTCCACCTCTTCCGTCGCCCGCAATGATCGCATCGCTGCTCGCTCGACCGGAGTCCACCGAGTTCGCGCCGTTCTACGCCAACTACGTGGCGTCGGTGCCTGATGGAGACATTCGCTTCATCCTGCGCGACACGAGAGAGGAGCTCGCGGCGATCCTCGGCGGGATTCCCGAGGCGCGCGGCGAATATCGCTATGCGGACGGCAAGTGGACGGTGAAAACCCTCATCGGCCACATGATCGATGCCGAGCGGATCTTCTCGTATCGCGCCCTGCGTCTGGCGCGTGGTGACAAGACGGCGCTGCCCGGCTTCGAGGAGAACTCGTACGCGATGACCGCGGGCTCCGATGCGCGCACGGTGTCCGATCTTACGTCGGAGCTGCTCGACCTTCGCACGAGCACCATCCGTCTTTTCGATTCATTTCCCGACGACGCGTGGGACCGGAGCGCGATGGTGAGTGTCGGTGAGGTGACGGTGCGGGCGTTGGCGTACATCCTCGTCGGTCATGCGCACCATCACCTGAACGTGTTGCGAGAGCGGTACGGCGTCGGGGAGTAAGCCGGCGCCGCATCGCGCACCTGCGTTACTGCCCGATGCAGCACCCACCTGAACACGACGCCCAGATTGGATCGCCGTCGCCGGCTTGAAGGTTCAATCCGAGCTTCATCACCGAGTCGTGTGCGGCAGCGGAATTCGCGCAGGTCTTGAAATCGGCTTGCGCGCCCGCGACCCAGGCGTGGTTGCAGCTGACGAACTGCCCTGTGCCGAACTTCGAGTGCGTTTTCGCCTTCGTGTCGAGTTGCTCCAGACGCCATTGCATCGCATTGCCCGATGAGTCGGCAGTAACGATCATGAAGTACTCGAACTGCTTGTTATTGGGCAGCATTCCATAGCGCGCTTCGGGCGCGTCGCCCTTGTTGATGGCGCGGACGTACACCACGCCGAACTGTGGGGCGGTCGATGGGGCGATCGAGTCCTGCGTTACGACGGCGTCGACGAAGACGGCCGTTCTCCGTGTGCCGCTGCAGCCAGGATCATTCTTGCACTTGCGCTGCCGCTCATGCCCCCCGGTGTACGACAGTCTTTTCACGAAGGCGGCGAATTCGGCGCCCGTATAGTCATCGATCGGCTTCGTCAGGTCACCGGGCAACGGCCTGCGCTTCCGGAGCCCTTGGGCGGGCGCGGCACCAACGAGAGGCTGAGGCGCGGCGCCCGCTGCGGTGGCGCTATCTGCTGCCTTGCTGGTATCGGCCGGTGGCGCATCGGACTTCGAACAGCCCAGAGCAACGAGCACGACAGCAGATGCAACTGCGATATGTGCACGACGAAGCTGGAACCGACTCACGGAACCTCCTGAAGGGTTTCGATGGGTGGCCACATGGACGTGGCGGGTGCGGCAGGACGAACTAGGTGCGATGCGACGCGAGAGACTTCATCCGCGCAAGCGTCGGCGCGAGTGAAGGATCGCTGTGGGACCAGAGGGTAAGCACGCGACCTGCCCAGAGCGCAGCAGTGACGGCGTCGCCGCGCGCGGAGGCGAGCTCGGCGCGATACACCATGCTGCGCCCGACAGCGGCAGCCATTCCTGGTTCGAACACGACGTAAGAGCTGAGCGTTGGCAGCGCGGTGAGCGTGAGATCGAGTTGCCGTGTCGCGCCTGCTGTGTCGCCTAGCGTAGCGGCGAGCCAAGCCTCGGTCAGCGTGTGGTCGAGCGAGATCTCGCCTGGCCGAAGCATCTTGCGCCAGTTCTGAAGCGAATCGAGAAGGAAGCGAGAGCGCTTGGCATCCGACGCACCGAGCGCCTGCACCGCGCGCATGATGGATGACACGGAATCACCCAGCTCGATCGTCGATGCCGGTCCAAGACAACCAACGGAGAATTGTGCGGGCCGCATGAGCATGCCCCTGCGCGCGCTGCCACGCTGCGATTGATTCACATAACTCTCGAGCAGCACGCCCATGCGTGTGTACAGCACGCGAAGCGAATCGTCACACACGCCGAAGGCGGCGCGCATGAACAGCGCCGTCGAGACATCCTCGAGGAGCGGCACTGCCGGAGAACCAGCCATCGACACCGAGAACCCGGAGCTGCGGAAATGCTGTGTGGCGATGCGCTCACGTCCCAGCAATGAGGCGATACCGGCGAGATACTGGGCTGCTCTTGGCGACGGCGACGGATTGGCGCTCAACACCGAGTCGCCAATGGCGACCGTGCGACTAAAGTCGCCGAGCTTCAAGTGGAGACGCACATCCGTTGCGCCAAGTCTCGCGCGCTGCGCCGAGTCCTTGGCCAGCAACTTCGCGCGGTCGAGCGCGCTGAGGGCGGAGTAGCCGCCATTGGGCGTGCCTGTGATATCGTCGCGCGTTTCCAGCACGCGTGCCAGCGACTCGAAGGCATCCGCGTTGTCGGGAAGCCTTTGGGTAAGTGCCGAGAGGATGCCGAGCAGGGCGTCGCGATTTCGCTTCAGTGCTCGATCGTATGCCGGTGACACGACTTCGTACGGAGCGGCGTTCAGCTCAGCAAAGGGACGTGCGGCATAGGCGATCGTATCGCCCACGATATCCTGAAGGCCGAAGTAGCCCGAGCTATCAGCAGCTGCACCGTGCCGATAAATATTCGTCTCGACGACAAAGAGCCGAGTCACCACCTCGAAAGGGAAGGCGCAGAATGCTGAAGGCGAGATCTGTAGCGCCCGAGCATAGGCGCGCTGCGCGCCAGCCATGCTGCCTCGGAAAATCCATCCAGTCTTGCTGGACGAATTGCGCACAACCGCATTGTCCAACCCCTGACAATGCGCCAAGCCGAGCCACGCCGCTGCATCCAGAGAATCCCTGCTGCGAATGGCGTTGTACGCGGTGCACGCCTCGCTGAAATTTCCCCGCTGAATGCTCTGCAGCGCATCGACGAGAGAGCTCTCCCGTGCCCCGAGAGCGGCACGATTCCGCAGCGCGGTGCTCACGTGCGAGTTCCAGCGTGTCGACGGCTCGCCACGCCATACGAGCAGCTGCGCCAGCCACGTCTGCGCGTGCGCATACTCCGGATCGGCGGCGACAGCGCGCTCGAACGACTCGATAGCGGGAAGAACGCGCCATGTCGTCAGCGCACGCTGGCCTTCCTCGTACGCGCGCCACGCGGCGAAGCTGCGAGTCCCGACATCACCAGAATTCGCACTCGCCGGCGCGCCTTCCAGGCGCAACAGCTCCGCCGCCAGCACACGCAGCACACCCGGATGAGTCTCGAGTAGATCGCGCGATCCCGCGATCGCCCGCTCACGCAATGACACACCGGTGATCGCGTCGTAGATCCCTGCGCGCACCTTGATCGAGTCGCGGCTCATCAGCACGCGCCCCCACACCAGCTTGCCAGCGCGTGCCCGTCGCGCCGCCGTCATCATTCCCTTGAGCGACGAGTCCATGAGGCTGCGGCGCACATCAGAGACGCTCAGGTCACTCGTGAGCTTGAGTCCATTCCACTCGCGCATCGCGGTGTAGAGACCTTCCGCGACGGGCTCCTGGTCCTGGCCGGGTGCGGCCGAGCCGACGTACTGGAACGGAAACACCGCATACTGCGCCGTGTCGACACGTCCGGTGAGGACGTCGATCTGGTCGCGACCCATGTCCGTTGACACCGCGCTGCCAGACAAGAGCAGTGCGACGCCTGCCGCCCACAGCCACGGACTCTTCGACAGCGGGCGACGAATGGCGCGCGCCGCAAGCGTCTCACCAGAATTGCCGATGGCCGCCGAGAGTGCGGCGCTGAATGCGCGCACGTCGTCGAACCGGTCGTCGGGAGAAATCGACAGTGCCTTGGCGAGCACCGACTCGATCGGCGCCGGCACGTCGTGGCGATATTCGCGCAACAGCGGCGCGCGCTTCGAGATGCGCTGCGTGAGCAGCTGCTGCGGTGTGTCGCCGACGAACGGCGGCACGCCGGCGATTGCCTCGTACAGCACGCACGCCAGCGAGTACACGTCGCTGCGTCCGTCGAAGGCACGGTCGCGCGCCTGCTCGGGGCTCATGTACGCGGGCGTGCCCGTGATCGTGCCCTGCTGCGTGATCTTCTCGTGCGCACGGTTGATCGCGCGCGCGATGCCGAAGTCGGCGAGCACCGCATGTCCGCCGGAGAACAGGATGTTCTCGGGCTTGATGTCGCGATGCACCACGCCGCGCTCGTGCGCGTAGGCGAGTGCGCCCGCGACCTCGCGGCCGATGCGGACCGTCTCCTCGATGGAGAGCCGGTTGTCGGCGGTGAGGCGCTGCCGCATCGAGTCGCCCTCGACGTACGGCATGACGTAATACAGCTGATCGTGCGCCTCGCCCGAATCGTGGATCGGGAGGATGTGCGGATGCTGGAGGCTGGCGGTAAGCTTGATCTCGCGCAGGAACCGCTGGGCGCCGAGCGCGTGCGACAGCTCGTGGTGCAGCACCTTGATGGCGACGAGCCGCTCGTGGCGGACGTCGTGGGCCAGATACACCGTCGCTGCTCCACCGCGCCCTATCTCGCGCTTGAGGACGTAGCGTCCCGCGAGGGTTTCGTGGAGAAGTGGTGAAATATCGAGCACGGCCACCCGGTAATCTGCGATGATCGCTAAACTACTGCGCCAGCGTCGGCTCAGCCATGGTTTGGCGCTCTAATGTTTGACGATTTCGGCCCCTGTTCGCCACGATATGACCTTCGCGCCCCAAACCTCGCCGGCGATCACGCTCCGTCCCGCCACCGTGGAGGACGTCCCGGCCATTCTCCGGTGCATTCAGGGCCTCGCCGACTACGAAAAGCTGGCGCACGAATGCCAGGCGACCGAGGGGCTACTGGTGGAGTCTCTCTTCGGTCCGACACCTGCCGCCGAAGTGACGCTCGCCCTCGCCGGCGACGTTCCTGCTGGGTTCGCTCTGTGGTTCCGGAGCTATTCCACTTTTCTCGCGCTGCCAGGGATCTACCTCGAGGATCTCTTCGTCTTCCCCGACTTCCGGGGCCTGGGAATCGGGAAGCGGCTGCTGACCTCTCTCGCGAAGACAGCCGTCGACCGAGGTTACGGGCGTCTCGAATGGGCCGTCCTCGACTGGAACGTCGACGCCATCGGCTTCTACGAGTCGCTCGGCGCCGTGCCAATGGGGGACTGGACGACCTTCCGCCTCACCGGCGACGCCCTGCGCGAGGTGTATGGTTTTTGTGACGAAGCGCAGTGACGGCTTGCCCGGAACGAAAGGTCAGATAATACTCAGGGAGGCGGCTCCTTCTCCCATTCGGCGGAGCGGCGGATCATGCGGATCTGGCTACATTCGGCGGTCAAGTCGGCGGCGCTCGGCCCAAGCTCGGCATTCAGTGTCGTGGCGCATGCTGTGCTCATCAGCGCGGCAGTCTACGGCACCGGTGTGCGCGCGCGGGCGGTAGAGGAGGCCATCGCGCAGCGGATCTTCTACCTGCCGCCGCCCGACCGGCGTCCCAGCTCGGAGAACCTCGTCGAGCATCTCCAGTACGTGGACGTCGGCATGCAGGCACCGGTGTCGAATGAAAAGACGAATGGGCTGGCCAATGCTCGCGCGGGGCGAGACGAGAAGTCCAAGGTCGGCGGTGACGCCGGACGGGAAGAGCTGACGCAGGCGCCCTCCCTGTCGATCGAGTCGCGCGACTCGGTGTACTCCATTCTCGACGTCGAGGAGAGCGCCACGCGCTCCGAGGGAAGCGCGGCGCCCGCGTATCCGCCCCAGCTCATGAAGGAGGGCAAGGAAGGGGGCGTCTTCATCCGCTTCGTCGTCGACAGCACCGGACGCGCCGACTCCGCCTCCATCGAGATTGTGCGTGCGTCGCATCCGTTGTTCGCCATGGCCGTCCGGCAGGCGGTGCCGCAGATGATGTTCTCGCCGGCGTCGATGGGTGGACGTCACGTGCGACAGGCCGTCGAGCAGAACTTCGAGTTCCGCATCGCGCCTCCCGAGCATACGAAGACAAAACCGGTGCCGTGACGGAGACGGAATTCACCGGTTTTCGTCCCGCTGCACTGGGCTTTCTTCGCTCGCTCAAACGAAACAACGATCGCGACTGGTTCGCGAAACACCGCGAGACGTACGAGGCCGAGCTGCGCGCGCCACTCGGCGCGCTCGTCGAGGAGATGGACGTCCGGCTCGCGACGTTGGCGCCGGAGATCGTCGGCGACCCCAGGCGCTCGCCCTTTCGCATCCATCGCGACGTGCGTTTTTCGTCCGACAAGTCGCCGTACAAGACGAACGTCGCGTGCTGGTTCCATCACTCGGACGCTGGTCGTGGCGTCGGGACAGCAGCGCCGCATGGCGGGGCTGGCTTCTACTTCCACATGGAGGCGGAGCGGGCGTCGATCGGCGGCGGCATCTGGATGCCGCCACGGCCAACGCTGCAGCGCATTCGCGAGGTGATCGACGACGATCATCGGCCCCTGACGAAGATCCTGCGCGACCCAACGGTGCGAAAGAAGTTCGGCGGGCTCGCCGAGGAGAACATGTTGACGCGGATGCCGCGAGGCTATGCGGTGGATCATCCTGCGGCGGAATTGCTGCGTCACCAGTCGTACACGCTGGGTCGCGAGCTCACACAGCGTGAAGTGCTCAGCGCGAAGCTGCCTGATCTGCTGGCGCGCGAATATGCGCAGCTCCTGCCACTCGTGCGGTGGTTGAATGGCGCGCTCGGACTTCGGACGCTCGCGCGTCGCTGATACGGCGGGTAATTTCCCTTCGCGTCGCCGCCACGACAGAGTATCAAGAGCTCGCGCGGACTTACACGGAGTACTGCCGGATAGTCGCGGATGCTACGTGTCGATCTGTTTCATCCGTGTCCCTCCGGCTGTTGTCCGCGTAAATCCGTGTGCGCTGTGCGCCCGTTTTTTTTGAGTTGCCTTGCGCATCGCCAACATCCACGACCGCCGAATGACATCGCACGCGAACTCGATCACCACCATCCGCCAGGCGACAATCGCCGATGCTGCGTTGCTCGCCTCGCTGGCCGCCACGACGTTCAGCGACTCATTCGCCGCCGACAATTCGGCGGAGAACATGTCGATGTACATGGAGAAGGCGTTCGGCGAAGACATCCAGCGCAGCGAGCTGTCCGACCCGCATCGCACGGTGTTCTTCGCGGAGCAGGACGGCCGAGTGGTTGGCTACACGATGCTGCATGACGGGCCGGTGCCGGCGTCGGTCGGTGAAGACGACGCGTTGGAGATCGCGCGACTCTACTCGGTGAAGCGGACGATCGGCAGAGGGGTCGGCGCGACGCTCATGCAACGATGCATCGACGAAGCGGTGGCGCGCGGCAAGCAGACACTCTGGCTCGCCGTGTGGGGGAAGAATGCGCGAGCCATTGCCTTCTACGAGCGATGGGGGTTCGTCGACGTGGGATCGAAGACGTTCACGCTCGGGCGCGATCGACAGACGGACCGGGTCATGGCGCGTCGCCCGACGGACGCCTCATAGCGTGCGACACACGGTGAAGTTGCACGGCGTCATCATCGGCCACTCCGATCTCGAGCAGGTCGACGAGTCGGTGGGCCGAGCGTGGGGGCAGTTTCGTCCCGGCTTCGGCTATGCGCTCGTGCAGCCGGTCTTCCGGCTGTTCACCGAAGCGGTGCCGACGCGGGGCAGCGAGCCGCGCGACGACGACAAGCTCGCACGCTACCACGCCGCGCGCGACAAGCTGGGATTGTCGCTCGTCGACGCCGAGGGCAACGAGATCCGCACGTCGGCCATCCACATCGCGGACTACACCACCGAGTGGGACAAGAAGGCGTTGGAGCTCGACGTGCTGATCAGCGATGAGGCGTACTGGGCGGGCCGGAGCTGAGCGGGCGCCGACAGCGGTTCCTCGTGTTCGCACGTTGATCAATCGAGAAGAGGTTGCACTCTCACAGGTCAAAAAGGAGCCGCACCGTGTCACGGGGCATCCGTACGTTCTTCGTCGCTGGCGCATCGTTGCTCATCGCCAGCCAGTGTGCGCTGGCGCAAGGTCGAGCTGGAGGCATGCCCGACAGCGTGAAGCAGAAGCGCTGGGACGTCGAGAATGAGCTGCAGTCGCTGGCGGTGGTGGACCGGAAGGTCATGATCACCATGCGCGACGGCATCCGCATTCCGGCCGACATCTATCGTCCGAAGGACCAGTCGAAGAAATATCCGATCATCTGGTCGCGCACGCCATACAACTTCAACTTCTGGGACGTCACGAACGGCGTGCCGCGCGACATGACGTCGCCGCTCACGGCCGTGAAGCGCGGCTACGCGTACGTCGACATGCAGGAGCGTGGGCACTTCTTCGCCGAGGGCAACTACGACATCCTCGGCGCACCGGTGAGCGATGGTGTGGACGAGGTGAAGTGGATGACGACGCAGCCGTGGTCGAACGGCAAGGCCGGCACCACGGGCTGTTCGTCCACCGCGGAGTGGCAGGGCGCCGTGGTGGCGCAGAACACACCGGGCTACGCGGCGTTCAACGTGCAGGGCTTCGGCGCCGGCGTCGGCCGCGTGGGGCCGTACTACGAGCAGGGCAACTGGTATCGCGGCGGTGCGGTGCAGATGCTCTTCATCGACTGGCTGTACGGCGAGCAGAACCAGGTTCGCCCGATGATGCCGAAGAATGCGACGCAGGCGGAGCTGATCAAGGCGTCGATGTCGTTCGACCTCGCGGAGCACGCGCCGCCGGTCGATTGGGCGAAGGCGTTCTGGACGCTGCCGGAGCAGGACATCATCAAGGCGGTGAACGGCCCCGCGGGCATCTTCGCCGACAAGATGCCGGTGCCCAGCGGCGGTGCGATGATCAAGCGCGCGCCGAACGATCCGGCGTGGTACAAGGGCGGCCTCTATCACGACGACATGAGCATCAACGTGCCGGGACTGTGGTTCATGTCGTGGTACGACGTGTCCGTCGGCCCGAACCTCGAGATGTTCAACCACGTGCGGAAGACGGCCAAGGGCAAGGCGAAGGATCAGCAGTGGGCGATCATCGCGCCGGTGGGGCATTGCTCGTACACGCGCGCCACGGAGCACACGGTCGTCGGCGAGCGAGACATGGGCGACGCCCGGCTCGGCTATCAGGAGATCATGTATCAGTTCTTCGATCGCTTCCTGAAGGGCACCGGCGGTGAGGTGCTCGATACGATGCCGAAGGTGCGCTACTACACGATGGGCATGAACAAGTGGCAGAGCTCCGACTCGTGGCCGCCGCGCGGCGCCGAGCCGGTGACGTTCTACCTGAACAGTGGCGGCAATGCGAACACGCTCAATGGCGACGGCACGCTCAGCAAGACCAAGCCTGCCGCGGACAAGCCGGACCGGTTCACGTATGATCCGATGCAGCCCGTGATGTCCCATGGCGGCAACGTCTGCTGTCAGGGCAATGCGGTCGGTGCAGGCTCACTCGATCAGCGCGACGTCGAAGCTCGGCCGGACGTCCTGGTGTTCACGAGCGACGCGTTCACGGAAGGTACCGAGCTGAGTGGTCCAATCACCCCGACGCTCTATGTCGACTCGGACGCGAAGGACACGGACTTCACGGTGAAGATTCTCGACGTGTATCCGGACGGGAAAGCGTACAACCTGGATGAGTCGATCCAGCGCATGCGCTATCGCAACGGATACGACAAGCCACTCGTGTGGATGGAGAAGGGCAAGGTGACGAAGGTGACGCTCCAGCCGCTCAACACGAGCAACTACTTCGAGAAGGGGCACAAGCTCCGCATTGAAGTGTCGAGTAGCAACTTTCCGCGGTTCGATCGCAACCTGAACACGGGCGGCAACAACTACGACGAAGCGAAGGGCGTGGTGGCACACAATGTCGTGCACCACTCGGCGGAGTATCCGTCGGCACTGACGGTGACGTTCGTCAGGAAGCCGCAGCCATAAGTCCAAGGGCGTGCTCCAAGGGCGTGCTCCACGGACGTGCTCACAGTACGTCCCAAGACCGCGCTCAGGAGCGCCGTTGGAGCACGCCCTTGGAGCACGTCGTTGGAGCAACGCCGTTGGAGTTCGCCGTTGGAGTTCGCCGTTGGAGTTCGCCGTTGGCGCTATCTCTTAGCTGTGAGTTTCACCGTGCCGGCTGTCTCTAGTGCCTTCACGTAGTCCCACACATCCTGCAGCGGTACCGGCTCGAATTCGCCCGAGATGAAATCGCGAATCTCGAGCACCGTGAGTCCGCGGCCAAGTACTGTGTTGAGCTCTCCGCTCATGTGCCCTGGAATGGCGGAGGGTGGACCGCCACCGCGACCACCGCCGCCGCCACCACGACCGCCCTGTGCGCCCGCAGCCACCGGCACGCGCTCGACCACCGTGCGCGACGCCCGCTTCTCGAGCTCAGACATCGCGGGTTCGCTCGCCGCCACCTTCCACGTGGCCGCGGCGAGCGTGTACGTCGCCTTGACTTCATTGAGCAACGCGTTGGCGCGCGCGTCGATCAATCCGTCGTACGTCGCGGCGAGCTTCTTCTCCGCCGCGGCAGGATCAGCGAACAGCACACTCGACGACTTCACGACGGCCTTTTCGATGTTGGCCTGATGACGCACCGCGGCCTTCGCGTCGGCGTATGCTTGCGGAAGCTGCGACGCCTGCGTCACGTCACCGATGTAGCCGAGCCCTTTGCGCTGGTTCGCCGTCATGCGCTCGGCACCGCGGCCGAGTGCGTCGGCGGTGACGCGGACGGCCATCGGATCATCAGCGGTGGCCAGTACCGTCATCGCACCGATGCTGACGACCGCGGCGCGCTTGAACTGCGTGGGATCGAGCTTGTCGGGCGTGTCCTGCGACGAGTGATACCACGGATCGGGCCACGTGTTGAAGATCACCGCGGGAATGCCGTGCTGCATGTACGTCGCGTGATCGCTTGAACCGTAGTATTTGTCGACCTTGATGTTGAATGCGTCGCGACTGCCATTTGGCGAGAGGACATCGAGCGCCGGTGCATACCCGTTCGCACGATAGCGCACGCGCTCTCGCGTGATCTCGGCCACGAACTCGAGGAAGTTCTGGCAGATGTCGTTGAGGAACGATGGAAAGGAGTCCGGCGTGCGCATGAGCAGCCACGTCGCGCCGCTGGTGCTCAAGCGCAGACCTTCCATGTCGTAGTTGAGGTCCGCGATGAGTCGCTTGGCGACGTCGGGATGCGCGTTGAGCCACGCGTTCGTTCCGCTGATCTCCTGCACGAAGAGGAAATGGATGGTGCGCTTCGGCTTCGGCAGCTGTCCGCTCTTCACCAGCGCGATGTAGGCGCGTCCCATCTCGAGGATGTGTGCGGCGCCCGAGTTGTCGTCGTTGGCGCCCTGCTTGATCAGCCCTTCGTAGATGTGGCCGGAGACGGCGACATCCTGGTTGGTGCTGCCGTCGCCGGCGATGGTGGCGTGAATGACCTCCTGCCGGCCTGGATAAGTCTGCGCGTCGACGACCGAGCGAATGGTGACTTTCTCGCCGCGCTCGCCGCGCAGGGCGAGATCGCGCGCGGTGCGTGTCGTCACCATCCATCCAAAGCCGACCGCGCCGCCATTCGGGTTCGTCGCCGCGATGGACGACGAGATCATGATGTCCGGCTGCTGGATGGGGCGCATCGAGCTCCATGACAGCACGCCCACTGCGCCGCGCTCGAACACGGCCATCCGTTGCAGCACGTTGAGCCCTGCGCTTCCCATCACCACCTTGCCCTTCACGTCCTTGCCGGCGTAGTCCTCGGGCCGGCCACCGTTGCCGATGTCGATCAGGTCGCCGGAGATGTCACCCGTCGGCGTATTGCTGCCGAGTGCGACGGGTGTGTCATAGATGTCGTACAACTTGCGCGGACCGAGCTTCTCGGCGACCCACAACTGTCCCTTCGAGGGCTGCCAGAGCGGCGCGCTGGGAAACTTCTCGATCTCGACGGTCGAGAAGCCGTATTCCTTCGCGAAGTCCGCGGTGGCCTTGCTCTCGCGGAATGGCCCGACGGTGTATTCCGACGCGGGACGCACGCGCTGGTAGGGGACGAACTCCATCACGTGATGCATGGCGCGCTCGCCGGATGCCTCCATGATGATCGCGCGCATCTGATCCCAGGTGAAGAGGGTGCGATCTTCCTTCTCCTGTGCGGCGGCGACGTTGGTGACGAGGAGCGACAGGGAAAGCAGCGCAGCTAATCGGCGCATGTGTGTCCGGCGTTTGGGGTGGAGCAACCGCGGCCGCAGGGCCGTCAGCTAGTGAACGTGCGCGGTGTGTGGGGCGTTGAGGTTGCGATTGGAAGTGCGAAGGTCGCGCTGGAGGGTGTTTGGAAGTTCGTGCTCGCAGTTATATGCGAAGTTTGAGCACGTCGTTGGAGGTCGTCGTTGGAGGTCGTCGTTGGAGGTCGTCGTTGGAGGTCGTCGTTGGAGCACGCCCTTGGAGCACGCCGTTGGTTGTGCCGCCAACAATGTCCGATTCCTGATCTGTCGCATTTGTGCCGCTCGGCTGTCGGTGTGTACGAGCCATCAATGGAAGTCGTGACGCTGCGCGAACTCCGCTCCCACCGCGGCCTGCAGTGCGCGGAACTGCTTGGCGCGCACGTTCACGACGGTTTGCTCCACTTGCAGCACGCCGCGCACCAGCAACAACGGCGTTCGCGAGATCAGCAGTGCCTGATCCTCGAACCGCTTCGGCGTGACGACGACATTCACCAGTCCCGTCTCGTCCTCGAGCGTGAGGAAGACGAAGCCCTTCGCCGTGCCGGGACGCTGGCGGCAGATGACGAGACCCGCCGTCGCGATGGTTTCGCCGTCGCGGCCATTCTGCAGGAGGTCGCGCGCGCACCGCACGCCGTTGGCCTCGAGCACGCTGCGCACGTGCGACATCGGATGGCCAGCGAGCGAGATGCCCGTCATGCGATAGTCGGCCTCGGTGAGTTCCACCGCCGTCATCGCGGGCACAGGTGCGACGTCGACGGTGGTGCGACGGCGTGGCGCGAGCGGTCCGGCGTCGCCACGTGCGGCTTCGAGCACGGCCCACAGGGCGCCGCGCCGCTTTCGCAGGTCGCCCTCGTGGGGCAGGAATGCGTCGAACGCACCCGCTTCGGCGAGATGGCGAATCGCGCGGCGGTCGAGTCCCGCGCGTTGCACCACATCCTCGATCGACGTGAAGGGACGCTCGGCGAGCGCGCGCTCGAGGGTGTCGCGCGCTGTTGCGCCGAGGCCGCGCACGCTGCGAATGCCGAGCCGGACGGCAGGAGCGGGAAGCGCAGGTCCCTCGGTCGCGCAGCGCACTCCTGTCGGGACGACACCGAATAGCGTGTCGTCCCGCTTCTCCAGTGATGCATCCCATTTCGACCGCGTGAGATCCGCCGGACGCACCTCCACACCATGCCGACGCGCATCCTCCACCAGCGTGCCGGGCGCATAGAAACCCATCGGCTGCGCGTTGAGGATCGCCGCCGTGAACTCCGGCGCGTAGTGGTGCTTCAAGTACGCCGACGCATAGACCAGCAGCGCGAAGCTCGCCGCGTGGCTCTCCGGAAAGCCATAGTCCGCGAAGCCGTTGATCTGGTTGAAGATTCGATCCGCGTCGATCGACGCGATGCCGTTTTTCGCCATGCCGTCGAGCATGCGCTGGCCAATCGACGCCATGCGCTCGCGACTCCGCTTGTGGCCCATCGCCTTCCGCAGCACGTCGGCCTGGCCGGGCGAGAATCCCGCCGCAGCGATCGCCACCTGCATCCCCTGCTCCTGAAAGAGCGGAACGCCGAGCGTGCGCTTGAGGATCGGCTCGAGCGACGGATGGAGATAGGTGATCTTCTCCTCGCCATTTCGGCGCCGCAGGAAGGGATGCACCATGTCGCCCTGAATCGGACCGGGACGAATGATCGCCACCTCGATCACGAGATCGTAGAAACAGCGCGGCCGTAACCGCGGCAGCGTATTCATCTGCGCTCGGCTCTCCACCTGAAAGACGCCGATCGTGTCCGCCGCGCAGAGATCGTCGTACACCGCTGGGTCCTCCGGCAACTGCCCGAGATCGATCGTGATGCCGCGCGTTTGCCGGATGTAGAGGATGCAGTCCTGCAACAGCGTCAACATGCCGAGGCCGAGCAGGTCGATCTTCACCAGGCCGACGGGGTCGAGATCGTCCTTCTCCCACTGGATCACCGTGCGGCCCGGCATGCTCGCGGGTTCGATCGGGACTATCTGGTGTAGAGGTTCGCGCGAAAGGACAAAGCCGCCGACGTGAATCGAGCGATGCCGCGGAATCTGATGTAGACCTTCGACGATCTCGGCGAGTGCGCGCACGCGGCGGTCGTTCGGATCGAGACCGACGCGCTCGACGATGCTCACGCCATCCGTGGGTCGAACGGCAGTGACAGGATTACGACGTTCGTTGTGATCGCTGTGATCGGGATGCGGATCCTCCCAGCGATTGCCGCGCGACGCGCCGGCGTGCATGACGTCAGGAATCGCCGTGAGATCCTTCGCTCCGGAGCTCTTCGCGCTCGGACTGCCATAGGGTTCGTACGCTGCGTTCGGTGTCGGGCGATCGGCCGTCGACATCGGCTTCACCACCTGCTTCGACTTCTCCTTCTCGGCGCGTGAGCGCGTCGTGGCTTCCGTGCCGGGCGTCATGTGTCCGCCGAGCGCACTCGCGACCGCGGCATTGCCGCCGTCTTCGGATTTGCCACGCAGCGCATCCGCTGTCGACTTCGCCGAGAAGCGATCGCTGAGCGTGGCGAGGGAATTCGCCTGGTCGACGCTGAAGCCGAGGACACGCGCCGCATCGCGCACGGCACTGCGGCCGCGATAGGTGATCTGCTCGCACACCATCGCCGCGTGCTCGCGTCCGTACGTGTCGTACACGTACTGGAGCACGTCCTCACGCTCGCGATGCGCAAAGTCGATGTCGATGTCCGGCGCCTCGGTGCGCTCTTCGCTCAAGAAGCGCTCGAAGAGCAATTGATGCTTGATCGGATCCACGGCCGTGATGCCGAGACAATAGCAAACCGCGGAGTTGGCCGCGGAGCCGCGGCCCTGGCAAAGAATGCCCTTGCGCCGCGCAAAGCGCACGATGTCCCAGACGATGAGGAAGTAGCCAGGGAGTCCGAGCTTCGCGATGAGCCCGAGCTCGTGCGCGATCTGCTTCTCGTGCGCAGCCGTCCGTCGTTCCGTGTTCGGTGGACCCCACCGCTCGGTTGCGCCATGCTCGACGAGGTCCGCGAGATAGTCGTTCGTCTTCACGCCACGGGGCAGTGGAAACGTCGGCAGCGTAGGCTCGAGCTGATCGAGACGAAAGCGACACCGGTCGGCGATGGCGAGCGTTGCGTGAACACCCTCCGGGGCATGACGCCACCGTCGCGCGATCTGTGCCGCGCTCTTGAGATACCACTCCCCGTTGGGACGCAAGCGTGTGCCCATCTGGTCGAGCGGCAGCTTGTGTCGCAGCGAGACGAGCACGTCGTGCACCATGCGGTCGCGCGCGCGGGCATAATGGACGTCGTTCGTCACCACCCATGGAATGTCGAGCGTGTGCGCAATCTCGATGAGGCGACCCGTCGTCTCGCGCTCCTCGGGCAGGCCATGATCCCAACACTCGATGGCGATGCGATCGCGGCCGAAAATGTCCATGAGATGTGCCGCGGCTTTGCATGCCGCATCCATCCGGTCCGCGGTCGCGAGCGTCGCCACCCAGCCGCGTGGACAGCCGGTGAGCGCGAACAGTCCGCGCGCGTGCGACGCGACCTGGTCGAGCGTCACGAAGGGCGATCCGCGCGCCTGCTTGCGCCCGAGCGTCACGAGCGTGGAGAGATGGCCATAGCCCTCGCGCGTCTCGGCGAGCAAGGGCAGGTGCGTCGTCAGCCGGGCATCGTCCCCATTGTCGACCTGCACGGTGAGCTCGGCGCCGATGATGCCGGGGAGCTCCGCCTCGCGCGCCGCGGTGGCGAAGCGTACGGAACCACCGAGCTCGTCGTGATCGGTGATCGCGAGCGCGTGCAGGCCGAGCTCCTTCGCGCGCGACACGAGCACCTCGGGCAATGCCGCGCCGTCGAGGAGCGAAAAGCAGGAGTGGCAGTGGAGTTCAGCGTACTGCACTGTCACCGCGACACTCGCTCGCTGCGGGGAAGAGCATGAGCATGAGCACGAGCTTCCAGCAATGAGCACTCAGAGCTGAAGCTCGAGCTGTCAGCTCCGGCTCTAGCTCTAAATGCTCATTGCTGGAGGCTCGCGCTTGTGCTCGTGCTCCAGTCGCTCGCTCGCTACGCTCGCTCTCCTGCGGGATGACAGTTAGTCCGCCCACGCCTGCATCCTCCACGCATCATCGGCACGATCGAGAAACACCACCATCTCTCCCACACCGCTTTCGCAGCGCCAGTACTCGCGACGATAGCCGTCGTCCCACCAGTCGCCCGAGAGTCGCTCGGGACCGAGCGCGCGCGTGACGACGATGCGCTGCCCACGCCAGGTGATCGCGCTCGGCACGTCGCCATCGCAGCTCACTTCCACCGTTTCCGGTGGATCGAGTGCGCGGCGTGCCATCGGTGTCACCGGCAGCGGCTCTGACACCACGAGCACGGGACGACGCAAGTCGGATGTCGTGGGCGTGCTGACGGGTAGCTCTGCAACTGATGTTCTGTCGTCGCGCTTTCCGTTCTTCCTTGCCTCCTGCGGTGCCGGCATTCCCTCCGCACTCAGCTCTTTCCACACACTGGACTTCTCCGGCCGATGCGTGTCCTGCGCTTCCGCGCGCACGACAGCGCCCGTGCCCAACTCGGCGCGCAGTCGCTCGAGTGCCGCATCGGCTGCGCCGAGGTCGCGCCATGACGTCGACAGGAGGTCGCCCTGTTCGCCCGACAGCGGCGCCACGGCGACGATCGCGACGCGCACCGCGCGCACCGGTGCGTCGAGCGTCCAGCTGTCGAGCAATGCGCGACAGCGCTCGAACAGCGGCAGCACGCGCGCCAGCGGACGCGCCGCGCGCGCCTCGCGCGTGACCGTGTGCACGGGCGCGTTCACCAGTGCGCCGCGCGCGTCGTCGAGCGTGAGCGTGATCGCGACGGCCGCGATGGCGCGCCCATGCGCGATCATGTCGTGCACGAGCCGATCGAGCGCGGCGCGCACGAGGAAGAGCACGGGCTCCATCGTCGATACCGGCGTCGCCAACTCTACTTCAACCGCCGGCTGCGTCTCCACGCGCGCGAGCACCGGACGACGCGGATCATCCGCGCGTGCGAGCCGCCACGCGCGCAATCCGATCTCGCCCCATCGACGCTCGACGTCGTCGGCGTTCAATGCGGCGAGCGCACCAACCGTCCGCAAGCCGAGCGTATGCAGCGCGGCGCGGAGCTCTTCGTCCATCGGCACGAGCGCCAACGGAGCAGGAGCGAGATACGCCGCGTCGTGATCCGGCGGAACGACGTGCACGAGCGAGCGATCGCCGTTCGTGGTGGCGTAGCTCGCACCAGCCCACGTCGCTGCTCGCGCGGCGACACAGGACCCCGCGATGGCCACACGCGGACGCGGGTGCCATCGCTTGGCGACGCGCAGCAGCGACTTCGCGAGCTGCTGCTCGCCACCGACGCCGTCGAACCCCGATGCCCCCACCCACCACAGTCCAGGCACGCCGTCGACAGGCGTCACCTGCGGACTCGCCGCGATCAATTGCGCCGAGAGCTGCGTGATGGCTGCGCCGATGGCGACGTCGTCCCATGCGAGCTCGCGGAGATCCGCGCACAGCGCGCGCGCTTCCGTGGGCCGCATGCCGGCGCGCACGCCCAATCGCCCCGCGGCGGCCGACACCGCGCGCAATCGCTTGCTCGTGGGATCGGTCAGGACGATGGACAACTCATCCCAATGCTCGGGCGCGCTCGACGGCGGTGCGGAGCTCGGTGGTGGGCTCGATGACGATGGGCTGTTGGGCGCTGTGAACGGGAGGAGAAGCTGCGCGTCCGCGGCGCCCATGGCGGAGTCCCCCGACCGGACCGCGCGCCACACCGCGCCGATCGGGAACCTCGGGATGCGCACACAGGCGACGCGCCACAGCGATTGCACAACTCACCTCCACCGTCCGAAGCGTTCCCCCCTTCTCGACTCGCACGCCGATCGTGTGAGTCTCAGCCTTCTTGTCCTTTGGTCTTCGTCGCTCGACGATGAGTCGCACCGCACCGCCGAGCTGCGTCGCACCTCCTGCTCGATCACCGAGCAACACGAAGGCGGCGCTCGACTCTCGAGCGAGGCGCGTGAGTCGCACCGCCACTTCCTTGGAGAGCGCTGGTGCACCGTCGAGGATGACGAGCGCGAAGGCGCTGCTGCGGAGCAACACGTCGGCACACCAGGCGGCGCGCGAGGCATCGTGTGGACGGATCATCCACACCCCCTGTGCGTCGCCGAGATGGACCCAGTCGCGTGGGTCGAGCGTGCGCTGCGCGTCGATGTAGGCCACCCAGCCATGTGCCTCGACGGTGGATTCGACGATCGCGCGAGCGAGCGTGGTCTTGCCGCTTCCCGTTCCGCCGACGATCTCCGTGAGCCGTCCCCTGGGGAGTCCCCCGCCGAGCAGCACCTGGTCGAGCGTCGCGATCCCGGTGGGGAGCGCGGGCGCGACAGGCGCGGGCGGCGGGAGAAGCCGAGTGAGCTCGGCGAGGGAGAGAGACAAGGCGATGAGTCGTTGAAGCGTGATGCAGGTAGTGCAGGTCTAGTGCCCGAACAAATACCGAAAGCAAAGCGTACGGAAGCACCTATCTTGGAGGGGCTCTGGCCGCTTCGAGGCGGGGGGTAGTATCTACCGAACGAATACCGAAACCGCAACGGCTGCCGCGATGGCAGAGATGCTTCGAAACTGGCAACCCCTTGTAGCTCAACTACTTCCCGCGACGCTACTCGGCGCCGTGGCATTTGCGCTCGCGCTGGTCATCACCGATCCTGTCGGGCCGGGCCTCGATCCTGACGCCATGTCGTACATGGGCGCCGCGGCGTCTGTCGCCGAGCACGGCATCTACCAGATCCCGGCGGCGAAGTGGACGAGTGCCGACAGCACTGCGCCGCTCGCGCATTTTCCGCCGGGCTATTCGACCATCCTCGCACTCCCCGTGCGACTCGGCATGCCGCCGACGCAGGCCGCGCGGCTCGTGCAGGCGACGTCAGCGTTCATCACGATCTTCACCGTGGTGGTGCTCGTGAGTGCGGCCGCGTCGCCACTCGCGGGGATCCTGCTCGCCGTCGCACTGTTCGCGATGACGTCGATGCACGAGGTGCACGCGTCGGTGTTGAGTGAGCCACTCTATCTCGCGTGCATGGCGCTCGTGCTGGCGGCGATGGTGTATGCGCCCGATCGTCCGCTGCGCGCCGGCATTCCTGCGGCGGTCGGCGTGATGACGCGCTATGCCGGTGCGTCGCTCGTGGGTGCGGTCGCGCTGTGGGCGCTCGTGCAGCCGGGCACATGGCTCGAGCGCGTGCGACGTGCCGTGCTCGCGGTATTGCCTGCGGTCGTATTGCAAGGCATCTGGGTCGTGCGCACGCGTGCCGCCGCATCAGCGGGCGCAGAAGGCATTCGCAAGTTCGCCATCTATGGCAACCTGCGACCGACGCTCGCGCAGGGCGGTGCGACGCTCGCCGCGTGGATCGTTCCGGATCCCACGGCGAGCGCGGAGCCGATCGCGCATCACGGTGCGATTGCCGTCGTCGCGGGATTCGCCCTCGTCGTGTTGATGAGCATCGGCATCTGGCGCGCCTGGCGGGCGTCGCGTGCTCGTGACGATGCGCCGGCGAGTCTCACGTGGCGATTGTTCACCGCGGTCGGCCTATTGCTCGTCTGCTACCTCGGCATCGTCGCTGTTTCACGACTGCTCGCCGATCCAGAGATTCCACTCGACGAGCGCATCCTCGCACCGCCTCTCCTGCTTGCGACGACACTTGTCGCCGCGGCGCTTGGGCTCTGGTGGCGCGGCACGCGACTCGTCATCGCGCGTATCGCTGTCTGCAGTGCGCTACTCGGCTGGTGGTTCGCCGCTGCCAGTGCGACGTACGCCGAGGCGCGCTATGCGTTGGATTGGGGCTCGGACTTCGCGGGCGAGCAGTGGCGGCATAGCGAGCTGCTCGACTGGGCGCGCCATGATGGTGCGAGCGCGACGCTCTACTCGAACTGGCCGGCCGCGGTGTACTTCCATCTGCATCGCCCGGCGCGTGAGCTGCCGAAGGATTTCGACGCCATTACGTTGGCGGCGTTTGCGGACACGGTGCGTGTGCGCGGAGGGCGAGTGCTGTTGTTCGACGTAGCCGCCAATGAATACGCGCCGACTGCGTTGTTGGTGAAGGTGCCAGGTCTGCGAACGGTTGCCCGACTAAGCGATGGCGTCGTGATGGGCGCAGCGCCGTTGCCCTAAGCGAGCGAAGCGAGGCGCCCCGTACGCGAAGCGCCCCGTCGTTCCGTCAGTGCGGCACAATCTCCGTCGTTGCCGGATAGCTGCCCAATCGAGTCCACTCGATCAGCATCAGCTGCGCGCCGGCAATCCACGCGGCGTCGAGCGCCGGCGCTTGGGGCGACCGCTGCCACGTGAGCTGGTAGTTCCACTGCGTGATGGTCGCGCCTGGGAGGACGAGCCCGAGCCCACCGCCGCCGCCCCCGCTCGAGCCAAGTGCAATTGCTTCCCTGCGCTCCTCATTCACGATGGCGAAGCGCGGCGCGTCGAATCCCAAGCGAGACAGCGAGTTCTCGCTCGCCTCGACGATCTCATTCACTGCGACGATCACATGAATCGCGGACGCGCTCGTCGAGACTTCCCCGATGCGAACGCGCGTGCCGTCATGCGCCAACACAGAACCCTCACGAAGCGGAACGGTCACACTGCCGCTTCCCCTCCACACCTCCACTTTGCCTTCGAGCTCGATGCTCTTCGCGCCAGCGCGGAGCGCATCGCGCAGTTCCTTGTTCAATGGCGCCGAGATCTGTGTCCTGCTGCCGCTGTGCGTCGAGGGAACAAAGTTGAGCCATCGCACCGGAAACAGCGTCGTAATGCTATCACCTCGGCTCATCACTCCGACTCCGTCGCCGAAGTTGAGTGCCTTGCGCGCTCCATTCATCAGGATGACTGACGCGCGACGGTCAGTGACGATACGGCGTTCAGTTGCCGGCGCATCGGGCATCGAGATCATGAGCGAAAGCTCCAGGCGGCTCGAGAGCGGTTCGGCTTCACCTGGCGGCGCTTCATCCGATCGGGGGAACGCAACCGTCAACGGCGTGCGTGCCACAGAGGCAGGGAGTGTTGCATCCGAGCCCGGCGGAGCGCTCGCCGCAAGCCTCGAAAGCCAGAGGCAGACGATGGCGCCGGCCCCTGCGAGCCGCACGCGCCACCGATTGTCACGCGTGTGATATGCCACCCATACGAACCACAGCGCTGCGGCCGGTCCGAGGACGTGAAGCAATGGCGCGAACGGCATCCACGTGATCGCAGTGCCGACGCCGGCGAGAATGACGAGCGTCACCACGCCGCAGAGCACCGAGAGGATGAAGCTGCGGAGATCGCCGGTGAGGCTGCTGAGGAGCATCGCGATGAGCAGCAGCACGCCGTACGACTCCGTCGACGACAGCAGTATCATGGTCAACACGTGCGGGGGCACGTCCTGCGCAGCCAGCGCGAACCATTGACCGGCAACGCCGATCGCGAGCAGTGCAATCGCAGCAACGAGTTTCGCGCTCGCCATCGCCGACGGACGAATTGGCTTGCTCACCCAGAACGCATCCGCACGTGCCGGTGAATCAGCTTGAACGATGGAGGCGATCGTGACCATGCCGAAGAACGCAATCAACAATGGCCATGCGCTCATAGGCGCCCCATTGTACTGGGGCACTGTCGCCGCCACGCTGGCGATGAGCACCAGGACGATGTAGAGGACCAGCATCCACGGGCGATGCCGAACGTCGTTGGCCACGAAATGCCGCATCTGCGATGCCCAGTTCATGCGGCCACCTCGCGCTTGGCGACCGCGACGAACACGTCGCGCAACGTCTTGTGCGGATAGCGCTCGCGGACCGTATCCATCGTCTCGGAGAGCACCAGCCGCCCCCGATCGAGAATGGCCACCGAGTCGGCGAGCAACTCGAGCTCACCGATGTCGTGCGAGCAGACGATCACCGTCCATCCCTCACTGCCCGATGATTCGAGCAGGCCGCGCACCAGGTCGTCCTTCACGATGGCGTCCATGCCGGTGAACGGCTCGTCCATGATCAACAGCTTCGGCCTTGGTGCGAGCGCGCACAGCAACGCGGCCTTCATTTGCTCACCGCGCGAGAGCGTCTTGATTTTTCGCGCCGGGTCCAGCTCGAAGCGCTCGAGTAGCGTGGCGGCGAGCGCAGGATCCCACGCCGGATACAGCGGCGCCAGATAGTCGATGACCTGCTTGACGCGCATCCATCGCGGCAACGGCTGTCCCTCCGCGATGTAGCCGATCGATGCGCGGTCTTCGAACGCGAGGTTGCTGACGTCCTTGCCGAAGATCCGCGCGCTTCCCGTGCCGGGCCGGCGCAGTCCCATGAGAATCTGGAGAAGCGTCGTCTTTCCCGATCCATTGCGTCCGAGCAGCGCGCACAGCGTGCCATCGGGAATGGTGAGATCGATGTCAGACAGCGCGTTGGTCGCGCCGTACGAATACGACACGTTGCGAAGTTCGACTATCGGCATGACTGCCTCATGGATGTGTTCATGGCTCGTCACCAAAGAGTTCGCTCCAACGCGCCGCGATGGCATTGGTGACATCCTGTTTCTTCAGTCCAAGGCGCTTGGCCTCGACGAGCAGCTGCTCGACTTCCCTCGACAAGAGCGCGCGTCGTTCGGCAGCCGATGCCTTGCGTCCGCCAGTGACGACGGTCCCGATTCCCGGACGAACCTCGATGAGTCCGTCGCGAACCAGTTCGGCGATCACTTTCTGCGCAGTGTTGGGGTTGATCTTGAGCGCCTGGCTCAGCTCCCGGACGGACGGGAAGGGCGCACCCGTCGCCAACTCACCCGATACCACCGCCTTCGTCGCCGCATAGACGATCTGCCTGTAGGGCGATTCGCCGGGCACGAGAACGATCGGAAACGGGAGCATGGTGTACTATGCTATCTAGTACACCTAGACGTCAAGGCGCGGCGATGCCCGGGCCAGCGTGCACGAGATGGTCGCGCAGGAAGCGTCCGACGCGCGCCTCGTACTCGACACCGTGCGTTGCGCAGATGTCCCACCGACGCTAGCGCATGATCCCTATTGCGCCGGCGTTCAAGGCGACGGCCTTACTTGCCGCGGGCGCGAATGGCCTGGGTGACGGCCGGCGTAAGGCGCTCGAGCTGCACGATCAACAACTCGTTGCCGTAGAGATCGGCGATGTGCGCGAACGTCGCACCGTCGGCGTACGTCGGCGGTTTGCGAATCTCGACGTTCGCCTGCTCGAGCTCGTCGACCGTCGCGGTGCAGTTGTCGGTGTAGAGCACGAGGAAGGGATGTTGCCCCGCCTGCCGCCCGACGAGCGCATCGTCGTCGCCTTTGGCCTCGAGCAGCCACAGGCCACCGGACGATTCGCCATGCAGCAGTCCGCCCACGCCGATGTGCAGATAGCGGTCACCATTCGGTCTGCGCTCATCGTGCAGCACGCGGAAGCCGAGCCGGTCGCGATAGAAGGTGAGCGCCTTGTCGTAGTCGCGCACGAGGAGCGTCGTGCGTCCGAGCGAGCGAACGGTCATGCGATCTTGCCTCGAGGGGGGAAGAGCACGTCCCTCGCTACGCTCAGGACGACAACGATTGCCTAACATGTGGCAACTGGATGCGTGCCGCTACGGCTGGACGTTCACGCCCACTCGCAGACCACGGTCCCCGGCGATGCTGGGCCTCACGAAGAAGTCGGCGTAGTGGCTGTCGCGGCTGATGCGAAACGTATGGAGCGCCGCGACGCCGCCGTAGATCAGGGCGATCTGCGCCTTCGAGAGCGACGACGTCCGCGCCATGAAGTCGACGTCGCTCACCGACGCCGTGCGCCCGATGGTGATGTAGAACAGCGCCGTGGCGATACCGCTCGCGAGCACACCGCGCTCGAAAGCGGCGCCACGCGCATGGGGGACGTCGAGGATGGCTTCGTCGAGTGCGGCCTGGACGTTGAGCCCCATGCTCGAGAAGAGGAACTGCTTCCCGGGATAGCGGTCGACGTCGATGTTCGAGTAGACGGTGGGGCGTCCCGTGTCGAAGCCGAACGACGGATGCGATCCGACGGCGTACGAGGTAACGACATGTGCACTCTCGTGCGCGAGGAGGCTCGCGGCGAATCCGGCCGCAAAGTCGCGCCAGTAGTCTTGACCGTCACGGGGCGTCGGTGTGCTGTCGGCGCCTGTCACCGGCGCGACGGCTTGCGCCAGCGACGGCTGCGCCAGCGCGGCGAGAATGACGAATGCGCGCAGCGCCCAGCCCGCGAATCGGGCACACTCCATTACCTTCACCCGAAGAAAGGCTGCACGGCGACGTTCCCATGTGATATCATCCACGACGTCCAACTCCTCTTCAATTGAGGCCATGCCACCAAGACTCTCCGACCTCGAGATACAGCGCGCGCTCGGTTCGCTTCCTGGCTGGGCGCGACGCGGTGAGGTCCTCACGAAGACTTTCACCTTCGCCACCTTCTCGGCGGGGATCGACTTCGTCCAGCGTGTCGCCACGGCGGCCGACGATGTGAACCATCACCCGGACATCGACATCCGCTACACGAAGATCATCTGCACGCTGTCGACGCACGACGCCGGCGGCATCACGCAGAACGATCTATCGCTGGCCGCCACCATCGAGTCGCTCGCCGAGGGATAGGCCGGCGAACAGGTCGGTCGCGCCGGCGGGCGCGGGCGGGCCCGCGACGACGGAAAAATACTCGCTGTCGGTCATGGCGTAGCGCTCGAAATTCTCGCGGTGCTGGCCCTGCGTGCGATGCGCATCGAACGCCTCGTGCTTCAGTGCATTCCACGGTCGCGCGTCGATCTCGACGTGGATTGGCTCTCCCTTCACGGGATAGAACGAATCGGGCGCGGGCGTTGGCCAGGTCACGTGACAGAGTCGGTGGGCGGAGTGCGGCGACAACCCCTCGATGAGTTGCTTGGTGAAGTGGTCGCTCGTGCCGGCGAACCGAAATGCCATGTCGGTCAGCGTCGAGATCGCACGGTGATCGCGGTGCTGTGTGGGCGCGCCTTCGGGGCCGAAGGTGAGCACGACGTCCGGCCGCTCGCGCCTGATGAGGGACACGACCTGCCCGATGACGTCGTCGGGATTGACGGTCGGCAACATTCCGTCAGGATGGCCGCCGAACGTGACGGACGCGATGCCGAGGACGTCGCTGGCCACGCGGAGCTCGGCGCGGCGACGCAGGCCCAATTCGATCGGAGACGACACGGGGATGCCGGACGATTGTCCGGCACCCCCATCGGTGGCACAGTAGAGCGCGCAACGCACGCCTGCACTCGCGTAGCGTGCGATGGTCGCGCCGGTCGCGTACGTCTCGTCGTCCGGATGTGCGAAGACGAGCAGGAGCGAGGGCGTCACCGCGCTGGCGTTAGTTGCGCCGACCGCCGCCCAGCAGGCGGACGAGTGCGAGGAAGAGGTTGAGCAGGTCGAGGTAGATGTTCACCGCGGCCGGCACATAGTCGTCGGGACCGTACTGGTTGGTGCGGAGCAGGCGCCACGTGTCGAACACGAGCAGCCCGCTGAACACCAGCACCGTGGCACCGGCGATCCAGAGTGACGCCACTGCGCTCTGGAAGAAGAAGTTCAGCAGCGACGTCGCGATGAGGACCCACAAGCCGATGATGAAGAAGCTGCCCCACGCGCTGAAATCGCGCTTGCTGACGGCGGCGTAGAGCGTGAGCACGCCGAACGTCGACAGGGTGAGAATACCCGCCTGGCTGATGACGCCAGGCGCGCGCTGTTCGGCCAATGCCAGGAACGGCGCGATGAAGATCCCCTCGATGAACGTGAAGATGAGGGTGAGGATGATGTTCTTGGGGAATTCCCGGCGCGCCCGCAGGGCCATCCAGAGCGGCGCGAACATCGCGATCGCCGTGATGAACGGATGCGCGGCGACGGCGTTGAAGACAGCCGGCTGCGAGAGGCAGAACGCGACGCCGATCGCCGTGATGATGACGCTGACGAAGACGAGACCATACGTGCGACGCACGAGCGTCGCACGCTCCTCGCCAGTGCGAACCAGGGTCCCTGTGTAAGAGACACCCATTGTTGATAGAGCTCCGTTGGAGGTAGGCAGGAATATACCCCAACGGAGCGGATTGGAGCCATCAGGGGATCAGCGCTTCCTGAGCTCCACGTTCCCATTCACCGTCGACAACCGGATCCGCCGTCCGCCCTTGCCGAGTGTGGCGCGAAGGTGTCGCGGATCGATGCGCCCGCTGATCGTCACGGGCCAGTCGGTCTGAAAGCGCCCGTTCACTGTCGAGAGATCGATGTCGGCGTCGATGTCGCCAGCGAACTCCGCCACGACGCTGCCGTTCACGGTGGAGAAGTTCAGGTCCTGATCCCCGTCGAGACGGCCCATCGTGGCACGAACGCTTCCGTTTACCGTGCTCGCCTGGACCGGACCACCGGTGCTCGTCGCTTCGACGCCGCCGTTCACGGTGCCGGCGCGCACTTCGTTCGTCACGCCGTCGACGCTCACGCCACCGTTCACCGACCACACGCCGACCTTCACTCCCTGTGGCACGCGGATCTCGAACTCCACGGACACGTCATTCCGGTCGCGGTCCCAGCGGTCGCGTCGATCGTCGCTGCGCGAGCTGTAGCGGTCCTCGGTGCACACGGTGTTCGTGTTCGCCCAGATGGCGCAGACGAGGATGCTGCCGTCGCTCGACTTCTTCGTCTCGATCGTGACATCCTTCGGGTCGCCGCGGCGCCACGACTTCGTTGCCGTGATCTCGACCTTGTCGGTGTTCGAGGCGCGCACGCGCATCTCGCCGTTGATGTTGCGGACGCGAATCCACTTGTCGGCGGGGACGCGCTCGCTCAACGTGAAGGCATCGCGCTCGGTCTGTCGGGATTGTGCCTGGGCGGCTGCCGGGGCCATCAACGCGGCGCCGAGAATGACGAGCGACAACTGCCGCATCGCGGACTTCTGTGTGATGTTGAGCATCGTTAGCGCCGGCGCTTGAGGGTGATGTCGCCGCTGAACGTCTCGGCGGAAATTCGTGCGGTGCCGTGACCGACGGTGAAGTTGAGCCGCTTGGCCTGCGATGCACCGATGCCGTGCTCGCCCGCCTTGAGCGTGATCGGGAAGTCGCTCTCGATGCCACCGTTGAAGGTGGCCACGCTGAGCTCTGCGCCGATCTCGGTGGGCAACGACAGGACGATCTCGCCGGAGTGCGTGTTGAACTCGTAGCGTCCGCCGTCGATGATCTGGCCGGCGAACGAGACGTCGCCACTGGTGGTGTGCATCCGCACCTGCTTTGCCACGACGTCGCGGAGATCGATGTCGCCACTGACTGACTCGATCTCCAGGTCGCCGCGAGCGCCGGTGAGCTCCACGCCGCCGCTCACCGTATTGATCCGTGTCTCGCCCTTCACGCCGGTGACGACCACGTCACCCGAGAGCGCATCGATGTCGAGCCGAGCCCCCGCATCGCGAACCTGGACGTCGCCGCTCTGTGAATGTGCCTCGATGTCGCCGTGCACACCGCGCACGTTCACCGAACCGCTCCAGCTCGTGGCGACGACCTTGGTGCCCACGGGGACCGTCACCTCGAAGTGTCCGTCGCTGCATCCGCGGCCCGACGCCGGCTCGAGCGTGGCGCGTGCGCCGTTGCTGCTGAAGCGGATGGCGCCGTTGTCGGTGCGAGCGCGAACGCGGATCTCATTCCTGTCCGAGCCGGTGATGATGACTGCGCCGCCGGGGCAGCTCACGGACACCGAGCCCTTCGCGTCGAAGACGACGACCGTATCGAGTGCGCCGGCCTTGTCACGCTCCTCACGGTCGCGGAGCCGATCACGATCGCGCTCGGCGCGCTCCCTCGCTTTGTCGGCCGCGCGCTCCTTGGCCTCGCGCTCGCGTTCCGCGCTCGACGACTGTGCCCGCGCGGGCGCAGCAGGTGCCGCCAGGGCCAGCACGGCGATGAACAGGATGAATTTCCGATACATGTCTATGTCCCCAAGGTGCGCGAAGGCAGCAGCGCCGCTGTCCGCAGCAGCTCGACTTTCTTCTCGAGCGAGTGATTGAGTTGTGTGGCGAGGAAACCGCTCGCCGGATCCTTGGCCAGCGCCGCACGGCTCTGTGCGATGGCCGAATCGATGACGGCGATGCTCTGTTCGAGCACGGCCACCGTCTTTGGATCGAGCTGTGAGCGCCGGTCGCGAACGATGCGGCGCAGCTTGCTGATCTCACGGGCGAAGACAGGGTCGGCGGCGCCCATCGCCGGCTTGGCGCTGACGAGCCGCACGGCCGGGGCAGTTGCGGCAGGCGTGCGCTTGACCGGGGCGACCGGATCCGGACGCTCAGTCGCTGTCGAGATGAACTCGGCCGTCGGCTCAGCCGGAGTCACCGGCGGCGTGACTGCCGGCGCGACGACGGCAACGCGCTCCGGCTGGGTGCCGGCGAACTGCGCACGCGTCAGCACGTAGGTGGTGCCCGCGGTCACGACGACGAGCGCCGCCGCTGCGACGGCGGGACGCAGCCATAGGCGGCGTCTCGGGATGTCGCGAGCGATCCGCGGCGCTTCCATCGGGATGATCCGTGCGTCGATCCGCTCGGCGATGCCGGTCCACAGGTCGCGTGAGGGGGTCAGCAGCGGCAGCGATTCCGATGCGGTGCGAATGGATGTGAGATCGGCGAGGAGTTGTTGACACGCGGCGCAGGTGCTGGCGTGCGCCTCGACTGCCGAACGAACGCCGTCAGAGGCGTCACCCTCGAGGTAGTCCGCGAGCGCGTCGGCGAAGCCGTCGCAATCCAGGTTCATGGTCGGTGTCGTCATTTGTTCAAAGCCTCTCTCAACAGCATGCGCGCACGGTGTAGCTGCGCCTTGGTTGCTCCAGTCGTCACGCCGAGCATGTCGGCGATCTCTTCGTGCTTGTAGCCTTCCACGTCGTGCAGGATGAACACTCGCTTGGCGCCCCTCGGGAGCTTGTTGATCGCCATCTCGAGGTCCATCCGGTCGCCCGGTGTCGCTGGTCGGGAGGGCAGGGCATCCACTCCACTGCCGTCCTCGTCGTCCTCGAATCGTGTTCGCTGTCGCCCTTCTGTCTTGCGGTCGTTCAGCACCACGTTCACGCTGAGTCGATGCAGCCAGGTGCCGAACGCGCTCTCGCCGCGGAACAGGTGCAGCTTCTCCCACGCTCGAACGAAGACGTCCTGCGTCAGCTCCTCGGCACGCGTTCGGTCGTTCACCATCCGGGCGCACAGGGAGAACACCCGGTTCACGTGTAGACGATAGAGCCGTTCGAAGGCGCGACGGTCCCCCGAGGCCGCAAGGCCCACGTCAGGGTCGGCCGTATACGCCGAAATCGTCATCGCTGGTTCGGGTAGGGCCACTGCCGTCATCGGTCGTTTGGGTCTCCCTGTCGTTCAGTGAATGGGATACCCGAACAGCTCAGAAGGTTTGAAACGGATTGACACGGTTTGCGAATTGCGAGACCGCACGCGCCAGCTGGACGACATCGTCGATCACGACATCCGCTCCGCTCGCTTCCATCTCGGCGCGGGCGGAGGCGCCCCAGGTGACGCCGATCGTATACACGTGCGCCGCCCGGCCTGATTCGATGTCATGCGGGGAGTCACCGACGAAGATGGCGTTCCCGGGCGAAACGTCCAGCCGCGCGAGCGCATTTTCGACGGGCTCGGGGTGCGGCTTGTGGTTGACGCAGGTATCGCAGCCAACGATCACGGGAAACAGGTCGGCGACGCCGACGAACTCGAGCGCGCGGAGGGCGAGCCAATCGGACTTGCTCGTGACGATGGCCATCGGGTGTCCGGTCTCCGCAAAGCCACGAAGGGCGTCGACGATCCCGTCGTAGGCGCGCATGAGCCGGTCGTGGTTGGCGAGTTGGTACTCGCGGTACCGGCTGAGCAGGTGGTCGGCCTGGGCGTCACTGCTCGCGTATTCGCGGAGTACGGCCTGGAGGGGTCGTCCGATGCTGGTGCGCCACTCGTCGTCCGAGGGGGCGTGGCCGTCGAACTCGAGGAAGGCGTGTCGGGCAGAGCTGAGAATCAGCTCGATCGAGTCGACGAGGGTTCCGTCGAGGTCGAAGAGGAGGGCAGGTGGTGATTGCATATGTGAAATGATACGCGGAAATCATCGCGCTAAAGGCTTTCGCTGCTGGTTCAATCACTAGCGTCACGAAACCAGTAGGGGCCAAGTGACAGTATAGTACTGGTTTGCGATGTTGACTTTCTCCGATCGAACGGAGACGACGCTTTTGAGCGCCGCCTATGCAGACTTTCGCACCACCCACGTGGTCATCGAGCGCATCTCGTGGACGACAGTCGTCTTGAGCGGATCGGCGAGGTCGCCGCCGAGGCGTCTCGTGTGCTCGAGGAGAAACTCGGCGTCGACCAGGAACCGCGTCGATCCATCGGGGAGCTGATGACGCCGATTCCCCAGTGGGCGCACCTGATCCTCGATGCCGATTGACGAGGCAAGGCGGCAGAAGAGCAGGCCACTCGGCGCGAGCACGCGCCACATCTCGTTCACCATGCCCGTGAAGTGCGCCTCGTCGCGCGCGAAGTGCAGCACGGCGCTGCTGACGACGACGTCCATCGAGCCGTTCGCGACCGACATCGCGTCGACGGGCTGCACCGTGAACCGCTCGGCCGACAGTTGCGGCGCGAGCACCGCAGCCTGGCGTCGAATGGCAGCGATGGCGTCCTGACTCTCGTCGACGCCGTAGACGTCCATGCCAGCGCGGAGCATGAAGACGAGGTTGCGACCGCCACCGCAGCCGGCGTCGAGCACGCGCATTCCCTCGCCGATGCGTCCGCGGAGCAGCTGGTCGAACAGGTAGATGTCGATGTCGCCGAATTGCTCGCGCAGTTCAGAGGGTCGCAGCGGCTCTGTCATGTGGCGCATACTAGCGTTCGTGGCGCGGCATGTGTACTAGAATAGCCATGCTGCGGGGCAGAGCATCACGCCTGTCCATTCTCAACCCACCGACTCATGCATCACGATCGATCACTGTTGGTTGCCGGCCTTTCGGTTCTGCTTGCGAGTGCCGCGTGCCAGAGCGGTGGCGCCGCGAGTGGCGGCACGGCCACCAACAACGCCATGCCCCCGGAAGCCGGTCCGGCCGTGAATGCGGAATCGATGGAGAAGGCGGGCGAATACCTGACGATCGTCGGCAGCTGCAACGACTGCCACACGCAGGGGTGGGTGGAGTCGAAGGGAAAGATTCCGCCCGCCGACCGTTTCGCGGGCCTCGACGTCGGATTTCGCGGCGAGTGGGGGACGTCGTACGGAAAAAACCTGCGTACCGTGGTGCAGCGGCAGAGTGAAGACCACTGGGTGATGGTGCTCAAGACCGCCGATGAAGGCGACGGCAAGGCGCCGATGCCATGGTGGAATACCGCGCAGATGAGCGAGCGTGACATGCGCGCCCTGTACCGCTACATCAAATCGTTGGGACCGAATCCCAAGGGTGTGCCGCGCTCCTTGGCACCGGGCAAGGAGCCGACGGGCAAGTATATCTGGGTGACGCCGAAGACCGGTCCGTGAGGCCGCTGCGCCTCGCCGGCGCGGCGGTGATCTTCGGCGCGGCGCTGTTCGTCGGCGCGCGTCGCATCGGGCCCGCGCCGGCACTCGGCGCCTTCATCGATCCGGCACACGGTATCTGGTCGCTCGCGCGCTCGGCAGCGCTGCCGCGCGCGGCGACGAGCGCGGTCGGCAAGCTCGGCGCGCGTGTCGACGTCGAGTACGACGATCGCGCCGTGCCGCACATCTTCGCCGCCAACGAAGAAGACGCCTATCGCGCCCTCGGCTTCGTCGTCGCGCGCGACCGGTTGTTCCAGCTCTACCTCCAGACGATGGCGGCGACAGGCCGCCTGACGGAGATCGCCGGGGCGCGCGCACTGCCACTCGATCGCGAGATGCGAGCACTGGGACTTCCGCGCTCTGCCGAACGTGCGTTCAAGGCGGCGGGCGACACGGCGGCGTTCACGCGATTCGCGAGTGCGTATGCCGAGGGCGTGAATGCGTACATCGACCAAATGCCGGCGAGCGAGTTGCCGCTCGAATTTCGCCTCACCGGCACGCGCCCCGACCGGTGGCGCGCGATCGATTCGTATCACCTGTTCAACCGCATGGGCTACACGCTGGCGTACATCACGACGGAGACGGATCGCGCCGCAGCGGCATCGCGCGTCGGCATGCGCGCGGCGGACGCACTCTTCCCTGACGATGCGCCGATCGTCGAACCGATTCAACCGAACGGCCAGGCGGCGCCGCGTTTCGACTTTCATCCGCTTCCCGCACCTGGCGTTCCCGATACGAGCGCCGCGCTCATCGTCGCGGCGACCGATGCGTTTCTCCCGTCGCGACGGCTAGCGACGGCCGATCCCGCCGACACACCGCGCACCTTCGCGAGCAACAACTGGGCGGTCTCGCCATCGCGCTCGACGACGGGTCACGCCCTGCTCGCCGGCGATCCGCATCTCGATCTTTCGCTGCCCTCGATCTGGTACGAGGCGCATCTCGTCGTGAAGGACAAGCTGGACGTCTACGGTGTGACGATTCCCGGCGCGCCGAGCATCGTCATCGGTTTCAATCGCGATGCTGCGTGGACCTTCACGAACACTGGCGTCGACGTGCTGGATTACTACACCGAGCGTGTCGACGACCAGTCGCATCCGTCGAAGTATCAGGTCGATGGCGCGTGGCGACCGATCGAGCAGCACATCGAGCACTACCTCGGCACACGCGGCGAGACCATCGCGACGGACACGCTCTACTTCTCGCATCGCGGTCCGATGCGACGCGTGAATGGTCGGTGGCTTTCGATGCGGTGGACAGTGCTCGAAGCCGGGAGGGAACTCGACGGATTCCATGGCGCGTCGCATGCGACGAGCGCGATGGGGGTCGAGGACGCGATGGCGACGTCGTATTTCGCGCCAGCGCAGAACATGCTCGCTGCGGATCGCGGGGGTCACATCGCCATTCGATCGACCGGGCGTTATCCGGTGCGACCCGGCGACGGTAAAGGCAACGTCGTGCGCGACGGCAGCGTCAGTGCGAGTGATTGGACGTCGAACTTGTCCGTCGCACAGTATCCGCAGGGCGCCGATCCGGCGCAGGGATATCTCGCGTCGGCGAATCAGCAACCGATCGACCCTCGCGCCACGAACGATTGGTGGGGCGGCAGCTACGATCCGTGGCGCGCGATGCAGATCAACAAGTTGCTGCGCGCCGACTCCAGGATGACGGTGCAGAAGATGCGCGCAATGCAAACCGATCCGGGCAGTGCGCGTGCCGACCTGTTCGTACCGGCGTTCCTGCTCGCTGCGGACCGCGTGCTCGCACGAGGCGAGCCGGGCGTGAATCACGGTGTGCTCGCGCGATCGCGTCATCTGCTCGCCGAATGGGATCGACGCTACACGAAGCACAACCGGCGCGCTGTGCTGTTCGAGGAGGCGATGCGCACGCTCGTCGGTCGCACGTGGGACGAGCTCGTGACCGAGCCTGGCGGAACACGCCGCGTGGCGACACCGTCGACTGCCGTGCTGGCGGAGTTGCTGGCGGATTCCACGAGCGTGTGGTGGGATGATCTGGCGACACGACAGGTGGAGAATCGTGACGACATTCTCGCGGCGAGCCTCTCCGCTGCGCTGTTGACGACGGTTGGTCGCTACGGCGATCCGTCGAGCGACAGGTGGAAGTGGGATCGCATCCGATTCGCGAACATCAACCACCTGCTGCGGCTTCCGGCACTCTCGGCGACGAATCTTCCCGTCCAGGGCGGACCCTCCACGCTGGCTCCGTCGTCGGGCACGGGTACGCACGGACCGAGCTGGCGCATGGTCGTCGAACTCGGGCCGGAGCTCGAAGCGTGGTCGACGTATCCGGGCGGGCAGTCAGGCAATCCCGTGAGCGCACGTTATCGCGATCGTATTTCGCTGTGGATGAACGGCGAACTGGAGAAGGTACGCCTGCCACGCACGCGCGAAGCGCTTGCGGCAGCGCAGCGCTCCGCGACGCTCACACTGCTTCCGCCGAAGTGACATGCGCCCATCCCATTCGATCTCGTCTTCTCGCCTACCCGTGCACACTTCGTGATCTTTCATCTTCTCGTCGCGCTCTGCATGGCCGGGCTCACGTGGACGCTCGGCTGGTGGGGCGTTGCGGTCGCCGCGGTGATTCTCGGCGTCGTCTTTCGCGATGAAGGCGGACGGGCGTGGCGCGTCGCACTCGGAGCAACGGAGGGCTGGGGAATCCTGCTCGTCGTCGACATGATGCTCGGTTCGGTCGGCGATGTCGCGAAGACAGTCGGCGGCGCGATGAGTCTTCCTGGTCCTGCGCTCCTGCTCGTGACGTTGCTCTTCCCCGCGCTGATCGGATGGAGTGGCGCCGCGCTCGCCGCGGAGATCGCGAGCGGCCTAGCGAGGCGTGAGAGCAAGGTCAAGCCGTTGCATGCGTGATGGGACTCGCACACTTTGCGCGAGATGGACTCCCAGCTTGTACAGATCGCCGCCGCCGTCGCGCAGGAGCTGACACTTCAGCCCCGCCAGGTGGCCGCCACCCTCGAAATGTTCGCCGAAGGGAACACCCTTCCCTTCGTCGCCCGCTATCGAAAGGAAGTCACGGGCGGACTCGATGAAACGCAGCTGCGCGCCATTCAGGAGCGCGCTGAATACCTGACCGAGCTCGGCGATCGGCGCGCGGCCATTCGCAAGTCGATCGACGAGCAGGGCAAGATGACGCCCGAGCTTTCGACGCGTCTCGACGCAGTGACGACGAAACAGGCGCTCGAGGATCTCTACCTGCCATTCAAGCCAAAGCGTCGCACCCGCGCGATCATCGCGCGCGAACGCGGTCTCGAGCCGCTTGCCGATGCGATCTGGAATGGCGAGGTCGATGACGCGGCCGCTGTGTTGCGCGCTGCGGATTTCGTGAGCGCAGAGAAGGAGGTTCCGACGACAGACGACGCACTCGCCGGCGCACGCGACATCCTGAGCGAACGCATCGCCGAGGACGCCGACACGCGCGGCTGGATCCGCGACCTCACGCGACGCAAGGGCGGCGTTGCGGCGCGCGTCGTCACGGGCAAGGCGCAGGAAGTCTCCAAGTTCCAGGACTACTACGACTTCTCCGAGCCGCTCGGCACCATCCCGTCGCACCGGGTGCTCGCGATCCGTCGTGGTGAAGAAGAGGGCATGCTCGCGTGGTCCGTGGCTGCGCCGGTCGACGAGATCAACACAGGGCTGCTCGCGCGCGTGAACGTGGAACGTCGTGCGCCCGCGCAGCTCGAGCTCGTCGCGCGCGATGCGTACAAGCGACTGCTTGCACTGTCGATCGAAGTCGAGCTGCGGCTCGAGCTCAAGACGAAGGCCGACGAGGAAGCGATCACGATCTTCGGGCGCAACCTCGAGCAACTGCTCCTCGCCGCGCCGGCTGGTGAGCGCATCGTCATCGGGCTCGATCCAGGATTCCGCACCGGCGTGAAGGTCGCCGAGGTGTCGCGCACTGGCTCGGTGCTCCATACCGACGCATGGATGCTGCATCAACCCGATCGCTTCGTGGCGTCGCTGTTGCGGCTCGTCGCATCGAGTGGCGCGGAGCTCATCGCCATCGGCAACGGCACTGCGTCGCGCGAGACGGAGACGATCGTGCGCCAGGCGCTGCGTGACGCATCGCTGACAAACCCGCCGCAGGTCGTCGTCGTCAGCGAAGCGGGTGCGTCCGTGTACTCCGCGTCCGAGCTTGCGGTCGCCGAGTTGCCCGGCCTCGACGTCTCGTTGCGCGGCGCTGTGTCGATCGCTCGCCGTCTCCAGGATCCGCTCGCCGAGTTGGTGAAGATCGACCCCAAGTCGATCGGCGTGGGCCAATACCAGCACGATGTCGATCAGCGTCGCCTGCGCAAGCGGCTCGACGACATCGTCGTCAGCGCGGTGAACAAGGTAGGCGTCGAAGTGAACACGGCGTCCATCGCGCTGCTTTCGTCGGTGTCGGGCATCGGACCTGTGCTTGCCGAGAACATCGTGAAGACGCGCGACGAACGTGGTGGCTTCGATTCACGCAGGGCATTGCTCGAGGTACCGCGACTCGGCGCCAAGGCGTTCGAGCAGGCGGCCGGCTTTCTTCGCGTGCGTGGCGGCAAGCACCCGCTCGACGCGAGCGCCGTGCATCCCGAGCGGTACGCGCTCGTCGAGCGGATGGCGAAGGACGTCGGTGCGTCGCTCGCCGAGTTGATCACCGACGAGAGCAAGGTCGAGGCGCTCGACCTCACGAAGTACATCTCCGACGCCGTCGGACTCCCGACGCTGAAGGACATCCTTGGCGAGTTGAAGAAGCCGGGCCGCGATCCGCGCGCGGCGTTCGAGGCGCCGGCGTTCCGCGATGACGTCACGGCGCCGAAGGATCTGCGCGAGGGCATGGAGTTGGAAGGCGTCGTGACCAACATCGTCGCGTTCGGCGCGTTCGTCGACGTCGGTGTGCATCAGGATGGACTCGTGCATGTATCGCAGCTGGCCGACCGCTATGTCAGCGATCCGAACCACGTCGTCACGGTGGGCCAGCGCGTGAAGGTGCGCGTCGTGGCTGTGGACCTTCAGCGCAATCGCATCGCGTTGACGATGAAGACGCCGGAGAGTGCAGATGGTCGGCCGCACGCTGGCGCAGAACGTCCGGCGCGTGGAGGGAAGCCAGCACCCAGGGCGCCCGGCGCTCCGAAGCAGGAGACCTTCACCATTCCCAAGCCGGGCGCTATCGCGCCGAATGGGATGCGATTCCGGTAGTACGGGAGGAATCAGCCGGAGCTCGAGCATGCGCTCGTGCTCGATCCTACAGTTTCAGCTGCTTCTGATCGTCGATGTCCGTATTCGTCCCGAACCACTGAACCACCTTCCCCTGCTCGTCGAGCTGGGGAAGGGCGCGGCCGAGGTACCACCGGTATTCGCCATCCGCGCGGCGGAGGCGGAACTCCACCTGATACGGCGCGCCCGTCGTCAGCGAATGCGTCCAACGGTCGACCACAGCAGGCAAGTCGTCCGGATGAATCACGCCCAGCCATCCTTCGCCGAGCACGCGCTCGGTCGTCGTGCCGAAGTAGTCGGCGACACGCTGGGTCACGTAGTCGAGCGTCCCAGTCGGCTGAGCGGTCCAGATCTGCACCGGAATCGCCTCGGCGAGAAAGCGATACCTCGCTTCACTGGCGCGCAGTAGCTCACGCGCCTCCTCCGCTTCGGCGCGCGCTTCGCGCTCGCGTTTCAGGCGTGCCGCCTGCGCGTCCGCGTTCTGCTGGTCGCTGATGTCGCGGAAGGTCACCACCACGCCGACGACAACGCGGCCTTCCTTGATCGGAATGCTCGTGTAGTCCACGGGCAGCGGCTGGCCGCTCTTTGTCCAGAAGGTGTCGCCACCCACGCGCTGCTGCACCGCCTCCGTCACGGACGAGACGATGGGGCATTCCTCGTCAGGGAACGGTGTGCCATCGGCGTAGTGATGGTGCGTCAGCTCGTGCATCGACTTGCCGAGCACTTCGCGATTCGCGTAACCGAGCATTCGGCCAGCCGCTTCGTTCATGAAAATCGTGCGACCCGCGTTATCGAGGAAATACACGCCGTCGTCGATCGCGTTGAGGACCTGCGTCCCGCGGTCGTGCAGCAGTCGCACGGCTTCGGCGGCCATTTCATCGATGCTGTCTGACGAGAGCGGTGTGTTCGACGGCATGTGAGGGCGTGGAGGGTGAGGCAGTTGTCCTGCGAAATCTACAGGTGAGCCTCGGTGAACGCTGGCGCGCGCGGTCCACGCAGGCGATTTTGCGGCATGACAGCCCGCCCGTACGTCCTCGCTGAAACCACGTGGAAGACCGTCGACGCCACGCCGTACGACGTCGCCATCCTGCCTTGGGGCGCTACCGAAGCGCACAACTACCACCTGCCGTACGCCACCGACAACATTCAGTCCGAGCAGCTCGCCATCGAAGCCGCTCGGCTCGCCTGGGGTCGCGGTGCGAAGGTGGTCGTGCTGCCGTGCGTTCCCTTCGGTGTGAACACGGGCCAGCTCGACATCAAGCTGTGCCTCAACATGAATCCGGCCACGCAGGCCGCGCTGCTCGCCGACCTCGTGCAGGCGCTCGAAGTGCAGGGCATCGAGAAGCTCGTGATCTTCAATGGGCATGGCGGCAATGATTTCCGGCAGATGATCCGCGAGCTGCAGCCGCGCACGAAAGTCTTTCTCGCGACGATGAACTGGTACAAGGTCGGCGATCCGAAGGCGATCTTCACCGATCATGGCGATCATGCCGGCGAGCTCGAGACGAGCGTGATGCTGCACCTCGTGCCCGACCTGGTCCTTCCCTTGAGCGACGCCGGCGACGGCAGCGAGAGGCGCTGGCGCATCGGCGCGCTGAGGGACGGCTGGGCATGGGCGCCGCGTCGCTGGACACAGGTGTCCGCCGACACGGGAACGGGAAATCCCGCGCTCGCCACGGCGGAAAAGGGCGCACGCTATTCCGAGGAAGTGACGCGACACGCTGCGGATTTCCTCGTGGAGCTCGCGAACGCGGACACGAACGACCTCTACGTCGACGCGCAGAGCTGAGCAGCGAGATGCGCATCGATTCGGCGGCCGAGTTCACCGACTACTGGCGAGGTGTCCGCAAGCGCACGACGCGCGTCGTCGAGCAGATCCGCGAGGAAGATCTCGAGTGGACGGCTGCCCCGAGTCGTTGGACCATCGGCGACATCGTGCGCCATCTCGCCGGCATCGAGCGCGACATGTACGCCGAGAATGTGTCAGGGCGTCCGGCGCGATATCCGGGGCATGGGCGGGAACTGGCGGATGGCCTCGCCGCCGTGCGGGCGTATCACGGTCGCCAGCACGAGGAGTCGCTCGCGATCTTCTCGCAGCTCACGCCTGAACAGCTCGCCGGCAAGTGCCAGACGCCGGCGGGGACGCCGATCACCACGTGGAAATGGTTGCGCGCGATGGTCGAGCACGAGGCGCATCACCGCGGGCAACTCTACCTGCTGCTCGGCCTGCGCGGCGTGAAGGTGCCGCAGATTTTCGGGCTCACCGAAGAAGAGGTGAAGGCACGCAGTGGCCGCTGACGACGCGTCGTGTGCCGCACGGTTGCGCGCTACCGTGGACGCCGCCGCCCCGCGACTTCTCGCGATGCCCGAAGAAACCACGACGCGGCGTCCGGCGCCGGCGAAGTGGTCTCCCGTCGAGGTGATCGGCCACCTCATCGATTCCGCGAGCAACAACCACCAGCGGTTCGTGCGCGCGGCCGACCAGAACGATCTCGTGTTTGTCGGGTACGCGCAGGATGATTGGGTCGAGCGCCAGCGCTACCAGGATGCACCGTGGCAGGAGCTCGTGCTGCTCTGGCAACTGTACAACCGGCAGCTCGCGCGCGTGATGGCGGCCACGCCACGCGCGGTGCGCGAGCGCGTCCACGAGAAACACAACCTTCATCGCGTCGCATTCCGCACCGTGCCAGAAGGCAGCCCCACCACTCTCGACTACTTCATGCACGACTACGTGGATCATCTGGAACATCATCTCGCGCAGGTCCTCGCGTGACCGCTCCGCGAGCCGCGGCGCCGAAAGTGCCGTCGTTCCTGCGGCCGGCGCTCGCACTCCTCGCCGGACTCGGGATCTTCGTCGCCGTCGTCTTCGTCGGCACCATCGCGACGTTCGTGATCATGGGCGTGGCGGATGCAAGGCACCCGTCGACGGGCGTGCTTCTCGCCCAACTCATCGTGAATGCCGTCGCAGCACTCCTCGCGGGCTTCGCGACGGGGCGAATGACGTGGGGACGCTCGCTCTACACGCTGGTCCTGCTCGCGATCATCCCGTCGATGTCGTCGCTCATTCCAGTGCTCAAGGGCACAGCGGAGGTCGTCGAGCCGCAGTGGTATTCATTCACCCGCCCGGCAGTGATCCTGCTGGGCATCCTCATCGGTGGCATGCTGGAGCGTCGCCGCGTGAGCATGTCGTCTTCCGCATCGTAGACGCGCATGCCCATGGAGCCGAAGCTCTACCAGGAGCTGATCGAGAAGCACGAGGCAGCACATCGCGCAGCGCAGAGCGACACCGTTCGCGACTTGCTGATGACGTGCGGCCACCTCGCGTTCTGGGTGGCGTGCGGGCTTGTCTTCCTCGGCTTTGCGTTGCACTCCACCGATCAGGGCTGGGCGAGCATCTTCTGGAAGGCGGGTCACACCGTGTGGATCGCTGGCGTGCTGTTCTCACTCCTCGCCGCGTATCGTCGCGGCGAGCAGCGCGGTGACTGGTAGATGCGCTCCTTCGCGCCAGCTAGACGTTCGATCGACCATGGTGCAGGATTAACCATGCGCCGAACCGTGTTGTCTCTCGCCGTGGTCGTCCTCTCGCCAGCCATGTTGCGCGCGCAGGACTCCACGAGGACACCGGAGCCCACTCCGCACATCTCGCCGGCCGTCGGCGTGCACTATGGCAGCCCGATGCGCTTCTCGCTCGCCGGCGGACTGCTCGTCGACATGAGCCAGCATCGGAACGACGGCGTGATCGTCGCGGTCGAGCTGGGTCAGCATGGACGAGAGGCGTCGGCGGGATATTTCCGAATGCTCGGCCGCTTTGGCTCGGGCTACACGCTGCGGCTCGCCGCGCTGCGCACCGGCGACGAGCCCTGGAATGCGAGCCCCAACACCACCTACGCCGGGGTGGAAGCGAGCTGGATGATCGCGTTCGGCGTTGGCGCGCGCGTCGGCTACCTGCGTCGCGCCAGCAAGTCGAGCATGCTCGATCCGAAGGAAAACCTCGCCTCACTCAGCGTCGGCATCGGCATCTAGGAGATCGCGACGGATGTTCGGCGCATGAAGGACTTCGATTGGCCGCTCGCGATGGTGCTGGCCGTGGTGTTCGTGGTGCTCTCGTACGCGCGATGGCGGTGGTTCAGAGCGCGAATGAACCGTCCGCGCCGGACACCACCGCCACCGCCGGACGACAGCACGACGTCCTGACCTAGTAGCTGTCGGGAATCGGGTCGGAGCTCGAGGTGGCAGGCGGCTGCGCTGCCTTGGGCCGACGCAGCCAGCGCACGAACAACACGACGAGAACCACCGGCAAGACGAATTTCAGCGCGAGGAGGCCGAGCGTGAGCAGCAGGCCAATCGCGAGCATCATCACGACGCCCACGCCCACCACCAGCAGTCCCGGCAGCCCAACAGCCGCCATCAGCAGAAAAACCGGTGCGCCCACGACGCCGACGACGAGAAGCACCGGAAGCCCGATGAACTTGAGCACGGCGGCGAAAGGAGCCAGCAGGAACAACAGCAGGCTGAATGACCCGCCAATCGTGCGTCCGGCCAGCAGCTTGAGCGCGAGTGCCTTGAGCAACACGGACATGAGCGGGCTCCCATCAGGGTTGCGATGACGAATGAGCCGCCGAACATTGGCGACCGGTATCCTCCGTACGACCAAGCACCCCCAGAGGTTTCCCCGACGTGAACGCTACCGCCCGGCGCTTCCTTTCGCTGGCGCTGCTCGCCTACGGCCTGTACGACCTGTCCGATCCCGGGCGAGGGTCGCTGCTTGCCGGCGTCGATCTCGCCATCCACGAGACGGGCCATATCGTCTTCGGGCCCTTCGGCGAGTTCATCGGCTTCGCCGGCGGAACACTGTTCCAACTGCTCATGCCCGCCGCCTTCGTCGTCTACTTCGCCCGCCGCGGTGACCTCCACTCGGCCAGTGTCGCCCTGTGGTGGGTCGGGCAGAACTGCGGTCACATCGCCGTCTACGTGGCCGACGCACGAGCGCAGGAGTTGCCGCTCGTCGGCGGCGGTGAGCACGACTGGGCATACCTGCTCGGCGAGCTGGGGCGGCTCTCGAGCGACCAGGGCATCGCCCGGGCCTTCAAGGCCGCCGGCTTCCTGCTCATCGCTGGTTCGACCATCTGGGGGCTGATGACGGCGGCGCGATCGTCGACAGAGGCTGCCCTGGTCGACGCGTAGTCAGCCCTCAACCGCACATCGTGCCGTTCGCCTTCTTCTACATGAAGCAGGCACTCCGCCTCGACTTCCTCTGGGCGGCGCTGTGCACTCGACCATCAAGCTCTGCCCTTCTACGAGCGCCGAGGATACGTCGTGTTCGGCACACTCGACGGATATCCGCCCGGCTCGAAGCGCTACTACCTGCGGAAGACGCTCGTGCTCGAAGACGTGCCCAGCTAGGCGCTCAACCCGCTCTGCGTTTCGACGTGAATGTCGAGCGACGGCAATGGACGTGGCTTGCCGCGTATCTGCGTCTGTTGCAACAACACGGACACCGTCGAGCTCACCGAACCAAGTGCCGCCTCGTGTTTCTGAAGCAGCGCCGAGCTGGCGGCGGCGAGTGGGGTGAGTCGCTGGCGGCGGAGACGAATGTAATTGAGACGCAGGAGCCAGATGACGTGCACGGCATCCTCGAGGCGCGCCGGATTGTACATCGCCCACGTCGAATTCGGCGCGACGGGCAGTGGCTCGGCAAGATTCTCCTGGATGACCGATGCCCTGAGGCCTTTCGTCAGCGACAGGTGGACGGCACAATCGCTGTGGATGTGGCCGATCTGGCGTCCGCTCAGGCGAAACTCCACGCCGTCCGAACTGCCCGCCTCGTGAGGGCTGGCATGAGGACGCATCTCCACGCCCGTCCAGCGACGCACCTCTTCCATCACCTGAAGCGCAAACGTCTCCCGTTCGTCGGCCGTCAGCATCGCGTCCTCCTTTGCGTACGGTCGCCGCTTCCCATCCCGGCGACGCTGGCTTCTCACGGTACGTCCAAGGCATACTCCATACCTTGCGCCCGCGAGGGCCCAACGCGCCTCACCTCCACCACCCGTCGAATGCACAGATCGTCGCTTTTCGCCTCCTCGATGGCCGCCCTCGTTCTGGCGGCGATTCCCCTCGAGGCGCAGTGGATTCCGCAGTCCAGCGGGACTGTCGGTGAGTTGCGGGGACTGAGCGTCGTGTCGCCAGACGTGGCGTGGGCGAGTGGCGTGCGCGGCACCGTCGTGCGCACGACGAATGGCGGTCGCACCTGGATGGCCGACACGGTTCCTTCTGCATCGAAACTCGACCTGCGCGCCATCGCGGCGACGTCGACGACCGTCGCGCACGCGCTCAGCATTGCAGACTCCGGTCGCATCTTTCGAACGACTGACGGAGGACGCACCTGGTCGCAGCGCTTCATGAGCCTGACCAAGGGATCCTTCTTCGACGCGATTCGTTTCTGGGATGCGCGGCACGGCATCGCCTTCAGCGATCCGGTTGACGGTCGCTTCCTCGTCATCACGACGAACGATGGCGGTAGCACGTGGAAGGAGATGCCGAGCGATGGCATGCCGGCGGCGTTGCCGAACGAAGGCGGGTTCGCCGCGAGTGGCAGCGTTCTCGCCGTCCATGGAACGAGCGACGTCTGGCTCGCCACGGGTGGTGCGACGTCAGCGCGGATCTTCCACTCGTCGAACCGCGGCAAGAGTTGGACAGTGCACGGCACGCCGATTCGCGCCGGCACGGCGTCGGAAGGAATCTTCTCCGTCGCGTTTCGCGATGCGAAGCACGGCGTGATCAGTGGCGGCGATTACACGAAGGCGAGCCTCGGCGGACGCAACGTCGCGTTCACCTCGGACGGCGGTGCGACGTGGACGTTGGTCGACAGCGCGAGCTCGCCGCAGGGCTTCAAATCTGCCGTGGCGTATGTGCCCGGAAGTGCGGGGAAGAAGCTCGTGGCGGTTGGATTGAACGGGACGCACGTCTCGAGCGACGCCGGCATGACGTGGGCGCAGACGGACACGGTGCCGTACAACTCGTTGCAGCTCGTCGGACGGAGCGGATATGCGGCGGGTCCGAAAGGACGCGTGGCGAGGTATTCGCCAAAACGTTGAGTTCGTTTGTCGGCAACCTGGTTATGGGGCGTGTGACAGCAACGTGACAGGCGCGATGGTCCACGGTGATCCCGGGCATTTGCGCCTCTGGCGTCGCGCGCCGTAGCTTATCGCGTCGCCGCCAATCCATTTCACGCGCCCTGTCCCGGTCGCGGTGGACAACCGGCCCGCCTCCCCCCGATAAAAAATGCGTTCCTCCTCGATCCGAATGCTGCGTAGTGCAGCCCTTGGGCTCGTCCTCGTTGCCTGCAGTTCCGAGCGCGTGCTCGGGCCTTCGCCCGCCGTCAGGGCTGTACCACCCGCCGCTGCGTTCGACCTGTCGTCCACGGCTGGCCCGATGCCTTCCGTACGCATCAGCGAGTTCCACTACGACAACAGCGGCACCGACACCGGCGAGGCGATCGAGATCTCCGGTCCGGCGGGTACCGACCTCGCCGGCTGGCGGATCGTCCGCTACAACGGCGCAGTGCCCGGCTCCGGCGCCGTCTATACGACACCCGCAGGGCCGGCGATCACCGGCGTAATCCCGCTGTCGTGCGGCACGCGCGGTGTGCTCACGTTCAACTATCCACAGGACGGGCTGCAGAACGGCGGCAACGACGGATTTGCGCTGGTCAATCCGGCGGGACAGGTCATCGAGTTCCTCTCGTACGAAGGCGTGACCACGGCAGTGTCTCCCGCCACCACGGCGAATCCCGCTGGCGGCATGACGTCGGTGGACGTCGGCGTCTCCGAGCCAGGCAACGCGGTAGGCACGTCGATCAAGCGCGATCCGGTGGGCAACTGGAGCGTCTCGTCGCCGACGAGCTTCGGCACCTGCAACGATGACGATGGCGCCGGCCCGCCCCCGCAGGTCGTCACAACGATCACCGTGACGCCCAACCCGGCGGCGATCAGTGTCGGCGGCACGCAGCAGTTCACCGCCACCGCGTACGATGCGTCGAGTCAGCCCGTCGCGGGCGTGACGTTCACGTGGGGCACGTCCGACGGCGCGGTCGCCACGGTGAGCAGCACCGGTCTCGCGACGGGTGGCTCTGCCGGCGACGCCAACATCACCGCGACATCCGGCACCATCGTCGGCTCAGCGCTGCTGCACGTCAGCGCCGGTGCACCGTACTCGCCGCCGAACATTCGCTTCAGCGAGATCCACTACGACAACGTCGGCACGGATGCGGACGAGGCAGTCGAGATCGAAGGACCAGTCGGCACTGATCTCACCGGCTGGAGCGTGCTGCTGTACGACGGCAACACCTCGGGCAGCACCCCGCTCAAGGTCTACAGCACCACGGCCGTCACCGGTGTGCTCGCATCGACACCAGCCTGCAACGGGCGCGGCGTCATCTCGATCCCCATCTTGGGCATCCAGAATGGCAGCCCCGACGGCTTCGCGCTCGTCGACCAGAATGGCGTGCTCGTGGAGTTCCTCTCGTATGAAGGCTCCTTCACCGCTGCCGACGGCGCCGCGATTGGCGTGACGTCGCGCGATATCGGCGTCGCGGAAGACGCGCCGGTTCCCGCGATCGGCCAGTCCCTGCATCGCAGTGCGGACGGCACGACATGGAGCCCACCCGCAGCGTCCGACATGGGCTTCGTGAATGCCTGCGGCGCGCCGCCACCGTCGCAGTTCAACGTCACGTTCACCGGCCGCAGCCCCACGGCCGATCCGCCGCTTCCCGTCGGATTCGAAGGGCAGGTGTTCGCGACGGAGAAGAACGGCTCGACGACGATCAGCACCAGCTTCACGTGGACGTCCGACACGCCGGCCATCGCCAGCGTCGACCACAACGGCGTCTTCCGCGCACTCAGCGCCGGCACCGCGATCATCCGCGCCACCGCGACCGACGGCACCACCGGCACCATTTCGTTCCCGATGGTCGTCGGCGTGCAGAGCGCTGCACCGTACGGCAACAACACCGAGTTCGGCGATCCGGTCGACAACAACCCGGCCGACGACTTCATCATCCGTCGCCTCGAGTACACCTCGTCGTTCAACAAGAACCTCGGCCGCCCGAACTGGGTGAGCGAGAAGCTCGACGTCACCAACTATGGCCCGCAAGATCGCTGCAACTGCTTCACGTATGATCCCGAGCTGATCGCCGCGGGCTTCACGCCGTACACCACGGCCGACTACACCGGCGCCGGTGCCTTCGCCGGCTACGGCATCGACCGCGGCCACATGACCCGCTCGGCTGATCGCACGTCCGGCAATCTCGATAACGCGCGGACCTACTACTTCTCGAACGTGTTGCCGCAGGCCGCCGCTGTGAACCAGGGACCGTGGGCGATCGAGGAGAACTACCTCGGCGACTTCGCGAAGACCGGTGGCAAGACCGTCTACGTGATGTCGGGCGGTTCGGGCAGCAAGGGCACCGTGAAGAACGAAGGCAAGATCGATATCCCGGCGTACGTCTGGAAGGTCGCCGTGATCATGGATCACAACAAGGGACTCGCCGACGTCCACTCGGTGAACGACCTCCAGATCGTCGCCGTCATCATGCCCAACGATCCGACGATCAACAGCGACTGGACGACGTACAAGACCACCGTCGATGCCGTCGAGGCGCTGTCGGGCTATGACCTGCTCTCGTTGCTGCCGGACAACATCGAGACGGCCGTCGAGAGTAATGATCAGCCGCCCGTCGCACGCGTCACGGGCGCGACGAGCGGCAACGAAGGCACCGCGCTGAGCTTCGACGCGAGCACGTCGAGCGATCCCGATGCCGGCGACGCGCTGACCTACAGCTGGACGTTCGGCGACGGCACCACCGGTTCCGGCGCCACGCCGACGCACGTGTACGCCGACAACGGCAACTACACGGTGACCGTCACCGTGACTGATTCACACGGCGTCTACGATACGGCGACGCTCAATGTGCTCATCGCCAACGTCGCACCGGTCATCACGAACTTCTCGGCATCGTCGCCGACGTCCACTGGTGCCGCATCGGCAACGGTAACGTTCACCGACGCTGGATCGGCCGACACGCATACCGCGGTGATCACGTGGGGCGATGGCAGCACGTCCACGGTGAACGCCGGACTCGCCTCATCGGCGAGTGCGACGCACACCTACGCCAGCGCCGGTTTCTACACCGTCGGCGTCACGGTGACGGACGATGACGGCGCCTCGGCGACCGGAACGGCGCAGCAGATCGTCGTGTTCGATGCGGCGGCTGGCTACGTGCAGGGCTCGGGTCTCGTGCTCGGACCAGGCTCGGCGCTCTCGGCACGGGCGACCTTCTCGGCTGACGTGCGCTACGTCGGCAGCGCGACAGTGCCGACGGGCTTGTTCAAGATTACGGCGTCGCCGCTGATCAAAGACCTGACGTCGAGCGGCTTCGACTATCTGGTCGTCAACGCGAACTCGGGAATCTTCAAGGGTACCGGTACGTTGAGCGATGGAACGCCGGTGAAGTTCATTGTCAGTGGTCTCGACTTCCATGGCGGCAACCTGGACAAGATCCGCATCAAGGTGTGGAACTCGTCGACGAATGCGGTGCTGTACGATACGCAGCCTGGTCAGGCTGACCTCGCCGCTCCGACGACGAGCGTCCGCAACGGAACGTATGCGATCAAGCACTAACTGAGTTGTCGTGCCGAGTGTGGCCGATGGGCCTGTAGAAGGCTTGTCGTCCCTACCTCGGCGCGTAATATTCCCGCGCCAAACTCGCACCATACCTCACCGTCCAGTTGTTGCAGCAAAGTACTGTGCCTCGCGCCGGAGGCGGTGCTCATTCTCTCGTCCTACCTTTCGCGTCAAGTGTCGGCAGGAACGAGCGCCTTCGCAGATTCGGCGGAATGGCGCGTTATCAGCGATCTTCAAGAGATGCTCGCTGAGGATGACCTGAACGATCCGCAGTATGCCGGGAAACTCGCAGCCGCGCGTAGACGACTCGGTGGCCCCGATAGACTGCCTGATTGCGTTGTCACGTTCTTTGGCGTTGCGCACATGAAGTATTAGTCGTTTGGTTGATCCATGGCGCACTTACGGACCTCAGGGGCAAACCGGTTTCTCTTCACAAGGACGAGCCCGTTGTCGTCCCGAGGGTAGGTTTTCGTCCCGAGCGTAATCGAGGGACCTGCTTTCGAGAGTGCTCCATGCTCGTATCGAGTGTGGAGCACTCTTCACTTGCAAGAACGAAAACTGCCTGTGTCGAGGCGATTGTGTCCCTCGCTGGCATGGTCGGCGATCACGACTGCCACCACTCGCGCGTCCATGTGATGGCTCGCAGTGCGACCTCGTGAGCCATCGTCCACCATCGTCAGCGCACGCTGAAGCACACTCACCCCGGCATGTCCGCCTAACGCTGCAATGAACGCGAGCCTGCGTTCGGCGCCGAGCGGCAACGACGCCTGTAGCGCTACACGGAGCCGGCCGACCAGCGGCAACGCACTGGCCCTGTCATGGCGAGGCAACTCATGCACGAGTGTCTCGAGCCAGTGCAACACAGCGCGCCGATAGGGCCCAGCAGGCGCGTCGAGTCCACATGTCGCCGTGAGTTGCTCTGCAGCGAGCCAGTTGCGCAACTCTCCGAGAGCGGCGTGAGACTCATCAGCGCTTGCGTCGCGAGCACGAGCGCCGAGCCAATGCGCTGCGCGAAGCGCTGACGACGGCGAGTCGTCAATGCCCCCATCCCTCGATGAGATGATACGTCCGTCATCGAGCGCGGCGATCCAGACTCTCGCATGGGATGCAACGGCGGCCACGATACACTCGTCCGTTGCGATATGACACGCCGAGCCGGAGCGCCACGTTTCGAGTAGCGCCGTGAAGGCGCCCTCCTCCGTCGCATTGGCGTCCTTGGCGTGCGGCGTGGCCATCAACGATGATGCCGACTCGCGAGCCAGCGTTGGCAGCACGCCAATCCCGCGCCCGACTACGTGCTCGGCGGCTGCGAGCTTCCGCCGCAACCGCGCATCGGCGTCGAGCAACAGACCGGCATGCGCCGGCGGCGCCAGCAAGTACGCGCGCACCTCTCGCGCTCCACCGGGTCGGCGGAGTCGCCCGACGCGTTGCGCCAGCCGGGCGGGATTCCACGGCAGGTCCAGATGCACCACGATACTCGCGTCCTGCAGGTTGACGCCTTCCGAGAGGAGGTCGGTCGCAAGCAATAGCGTCACCGACTCATGCGCAGCCGGTGGCCGGGCGTGCTGCGCCACCGGTGCGAAGAGCGCGAGTAGTTCGTCACGCGCAATGCGTCCGCTCGCAATCCGCGCCTCGCGCGCCGTGAGCATGCCGACCCCTGCGTCGCCGCGCATCGCCGAGTAGAACGCGGTGATCGTGCTGGCGAATTCACTGAAGGCGATGATGCGCGCCTCTGGATGCCAGGCACGAATGCGACGCAACGCATCCACGCGTGCGACATCCGGATCAGGCGTCGCCAGCAATACGTCCGCGAGCTCGCTCAGCGTCGCGCGTTCGCACTCGATCGCACGACGCATTGCAGCGAGCAAGGAAGCCGATGGCGTGCCATCCATCAACAGCGACGCAAAGCCGAGCTGCACAACACCCTCGGCGGCGTGCCACGCGCGTGCCTCTCGTCGCGTTGGCGCCCGGCCGTCTTCGATCCCTTGCTCGATCGCCGCCGCCAACCGCCTCCGCGACCGCAACGTCGCCTCCAGCGCCGCTCGGCTCGACGCCCACGCGCGCACGAGGCTGATCGTGCGCAATGCGCCGGCGTCGCCACCATCGAGTGGCTTGGCTGGGGGAGCCAGTGCCATGATCGCCTGAAGTACCGGTCCATCGTCGGCAACGAGCTCCATCCATTGCGGTGGCGCAACGATGGGCATGCCGTCGACGGCATCAGTGTCGTCGCTGCGAATGACGAATCGCGCGAGATCGCCGGCGTCGAGAACGGATGCGCGTTCGCCGAGGTACAGCGCGATCTGCGCCGCGAGATCGCGCGTTCGGTTCTGCAGCGGCGTCGCCGACAACAGCACGAGCGGTGCGCGAGCCGCGAGATCTGCCAGCGTTGAGTACCGCTGCGTCGTCGGCGTGCGAAAGTGGTGCGACTCGTCCACCACGATGCCATCGAACTCCGCGGACGGCAGCGATCCCCGGCTCAACGACTCGTGCGAGACGATCGCGCAGCTGACGTGTGCGCGCCGACACGCCACACTCCAGGTGGTTCTCAACGATGCAGGCACCACGATGAGCGGATGCGCCCACCGCCGCGCCAACGCCAGCGCGACGTACGTCTTCCCTCGACCAACCGCTTCGGCGATCAGGCATCCACCGTATCGATCGAGCGCTCGCTGCGCGCGAGCGACGATCCGGCGCTGATCGTCGCGCAGCTCGATGTCGCCGAGTTGCGCCGGTGGCAGCGCATCGAGTGCGACGCGTGCCACGGCGGCGAGCGCCGCCGTCAAACGTTCGGCGGCGAGCGCCGCCGTCAATTGGTCGGCGGCGTGTGACACCAGGCAATCAACGGAGCCACATCGGCTTCTCGCACGCGATAGGCGCGACACGCCGTCACCAGGAGCTCGGCGCTCGACGGCGGCTTGCCGAGCAGGGCACGCTCGGTGAGCGGAGCAAGCAGCTCCCTCGCTCGCCGCCAGTCGCGCGGTAGTGGCAATAGCGACACGGTCCACGCGAGATACCGATGCCACCCACCGCGCGCCGGCTCCGCGATTGCATTCAGCCACGCCGCCGCGAGCGGACCATTCAGCAATGCAGTGAGTGCCATTGCGTCGCGCACGTCGTCACAGCTGACGACATAGCAGCTGTTGAGCGGAACCGTCTGATCGCCGACGGGCAGGATGGCCGCAC